>NZ_JBQCLK010000001.1:0-440049 GCF_051966115.1 Paenibacillus sp. SAFN-117 | reverse complement strand
ACTGGCCGCATGACGGGGGCAATGTGCAATCGATGAGCCACTGGCCGCATGACGGGGGCAATGTGCAATCGATGGGCCACTGGCCGCAGAATGTGGGCAATGTGCAATCGATGGGCTATTGGCCGCATGACGGGGGCAACATGCAGCCGATGGGCTATTGGCCGCAGGATGGCGGGTATATGCAGCCGATGAGCTATTGGCCGCAGGATGGCGGGTATATGCAGCCGATGGGCCACTGGCCGAACAGCGGGCCGATAGCTAAGAGCGGGGCAGAGAATGTGTCTGCATCGCCAAATGCGAATTTGGCGGCGCAGGCCAAATCCGGACCGAAGATAAATTCCATGCCGAATCTAGAGGCAGCCGCTAATGCGGGTTCTTTTCCCAATATGGGCCCTCTACCGTTTGGGATGCCGGCAATCCAATATGGAGCTGCTGCAGTAGACCCTTACTATGCGCCTTACTGGTCCCCGGCGGCCCCATGGACATACGGGCCTATGGATGCCCCGTATGCCGGCGGCTTCTCCAAAGAGAAGCATTCCCAATCCAGAGGAACGGACAATGAAGAGCCGACCCCGGGCGAGGCGGCAGAGAATAAGGAAACCGCTGAAATAAAAAAGAATAGCCGTACCAAAACAGGAGGATCCGGCACCAAAGCCTCTCTGCATTCCTACCCGCGCAAGAAGAAAAAACGCAGCACCGTGAAAAAAACGAAAACCAACCAACCGTGGATTAATTACTAGATCCGGTTATTAACGTATAATCCCCTTCATTCTGGAAACACTAAAAAAAAATTCAGAAGAAGGGGATTACCGTGAGCTTATCAAGCCTGTTAAAACAGCTCAAGAAGCTGCTAAAGCAAAAAAAACGATGGTTATCGTTAGGGCTCGTTATTTTGGCCGCGGGCGTATCCGTAACGGCTTCGGCATATTATTGGAACAAGAACAGGACGGTTTCGAACGGAACGCAGGAGCAAAAATCTTTGTCCGTATGGAGTTCCCGGGTTGATTCTCCGGAGGAATCACAGGAAGGCAATAAGGCCGTCTTAGACGTCCTTATGCGGGATAACGAGCCCAAGCTGGTCTTTCACCAGAAGAATTACGTTTGCGGGGAGGAGGTCGTGCAGCTCGGATGGCTAAAGCCCGGAGAAATTGCCGACTATTCTTTACAGAACCCGAGGGCAGTTATATCTTTGCAGGACAATCAGCAGGTTTATTTAACGGAACAGATAGACGATTTGTCGGAAAAATGCAAAGGGAATGTTTATTTCGGAATCGACAAGGACGGCAATCTGTCTTTGTTTGAGGGAATGCCCGCAGGAGAGCAAATTATCCGGACGTTCTTCCAGCTTAACGTTCAGCATTTGAAAAGCAGTCTTCCCAGCGAAACCTTGAATCAGTTGTATGACGGAATTCGGATTCTGGACCTCGATGATTATAACAGCGTTATTTCCACGTTCAGCGACTATGCGGTTCAGGGTGGCAAGAGCGAATAGCATTTGCATCGCAATGGAATACAAATCTAAGTTCCGAATGCCCAGGCAGAGAGGGAAAGTTCTTTCCTTCTCTGTCTGTTTGTTTTTCTCAGGCTTCTCCGTAAGCCAAAAAGGAAGGAAAGTCTCCCGGCGTATACTCACTGAGGAGAATATCTGTTATAATGACAAGGAATACATATGTTCGCCAGTCTGCAGATTTATAATTGGAATGATTGGAATGATTGGAAGACCGAGCTTGTCCCGGACTGCCCTAATCATATTTCGTGAGAATAACGGCAATTGGATACCGATGATATAATATCCGTATCCGGCTTTAGCGGAGAATGGAGAGGAAAGCTGTTGCGAATATTGGGAATTGACCCGGGGATTGCGATTGTCGGGTTCGCTTTTATCGATAAGCTGGGAAGCCGCTTGGTTCCGGTACAGTACGGCTGCATCCAGACGGAGGCCCACACGGAGCCTTCCCTGCGGCTCAAGGAAGTCTATGACGCTACGCTGCAATTGATTGACAAATATAAGCCCGAGGCGGTAGCCATAGAGAAGCTGTATTTCAATCGGAATGTTACGACCGCTTTTACCGTCGGGCAGGCCCGGGGAGTCTTGATGCTGGCAGCGGCGCAGAACGGACTTCCGGTGGCGGAGTATACCCCGCTTCAAGTCAAGCAGGCGGTAGTCGGCTACGGGAATGCAGAGAAGAAGCAGGTGCAGGAGATGGTCAAGATGCTTCTTAAGCTGTCACAAGTCCCCAAGCCGGATGATGTGGCCGATGCCTTGGCGGTAGCCATTTGCCATTCCCATTCCTATGTCCTTATGCAAAAAATGAACGAGGTATATAAACGATGATAGATTTTTTGAGAGGTCAACTTGTCCATCGGGAGAAGGATTACGCCGTTCTGGATGTTCACGGGGTCGGGTATCAGGTTTATTGCGCCAATCCCTACGCCTTGGGAGGACATTCCGACGAACCGGTTACGCTGTATACCCACCAGCATGTCCGTGAGGACGCGATTCTGTTATTCGGTTTTGCTACCAGAGAGGAGCAGTCGCTGTTTCGCCGTCTGATCGAGGTGAACGGCATCGGGCCGAAGGTAGCTATAGGAATTCTGTCTGCGGGTCAGCCGGAGGCGGTCATTACAGCGATCTGTCAGGAGAACATCTCCTTCTTGACCAAGCTTCCGGGGATAGGGAAGAAGACCGCGCAGCGGCTCATTCTCGATCTGAAGGATAAGCTCGGCGACTTGACGGCCGGTTGGAGCAATGCCGATCTTGCGTCCAGTGCGGTTTCCAGGCCTATGTCAGGATTATCCGCCTCGGAAGAGGAGGCCAAGCAAGCCTTGATGGCGCTGGGGTATTCGGAAGCAGAAATCGATAGAGTATGGCCTGCGGTCAAGCAGAGAGCGGCGGATTCGGACCCGGTAGACACGGTCGTGAAGACGGCGCTGCAGCTCTTGTTTCAAGGTTAATGGCTGAGGGGAGCATAGGGAGAAGGAGGACCAGTCATGGACGAACGGATCATATCAGCTAATTTAATGATGGAGGACCAGGCGGTCGAGCTCAGTCTTCGTCCAAAATATTTGGCTGAATATATCGGACAATCACAAGCTAAAGAAAACTTGAAAATTTACATAGAAGCAGCCAAAATGCGCAAGGAAGCGCTGGATCATGTATTGCTTTACGGTCCGCCCGGTCTCGGGAAGACAACCTTGTCGAATATTATCGCCAACGAGCTGGAAGTCAACATTCGCACAACATCGGGTCCGGCTATTGAAAGGCCGGGCGATCTGGCGGCGATCCTGACCAATCTTCAAGAGGGGGATGTGCTGTTCATCGATGAGATTCATCGGCTGCATCGCACCGTGGAAGAGGTCTTGTATCCCGCGATGGAGGACTTCGCTCTGGACATTATTATCGGCAAAGGGCCTAGCGCACGCTCCGTCCGTCTCGATTTGCCTCCGTTCACCCTGATTGGAGCTACTACCCGGGCAGGGCTGTTGTCCGCTCCTCTGCGAGACCGCTTCGGGGTGGTCTGCCGGCTGGAGTATTATACCAACGAGGAGCTTGCCTATATCGTGAGCCGGGCTGCCGAAATTCTGCAGGTGGAGATGGTGGGCGAGGCGGCCATGGAAATCGGGATGCGTTCCCGCGGCACTCCGCGTATTGCCAACCGCCTGCTGAAGAGAGTAAGGGACTTCGCCCAGGTCAAAGGGGACGGGATGATTACGAAGGAAATCGCCGAGGTTGCCCTCCGTTTAATTAAGGTGGATAAGCTTGGGCTTGACGAGATCGACCATAAGATGCTGAAGGCCATCATTACCCATTTCAGAGGGGGGCCGGTCGGATTGGATACGATTGCTGCAACAATCGGGGAAGAAGGGCAGACTATCGAAGATGTGTATGAGCCCTATCTGCTGCAAATCGGCTTCCTGCAGAGAACTCCCCGCGGCAGAATGGCCACGGTTCATGCTTATCGACATCTGGGAATAGAGCCGCCGGAGAAGAAGGAATGAAGAACGGACAGCGCCTTACTTTACTCTACGACGCCCATTGTGTGCTGTGCAGAAGAACGGTGGATACATTGAGCCGGCTGGAGGTCGGCTGTGAACTGATTATGATTCCTTATCAGGAGGCCGAAATTTCGCAGCTTCCCGAAGGATTGACTCCGGAACAACTGCAATCGCAGTTGCATGTTATCGATGAACAGAATCAGGTTTACCGCGGGGCAGAGGCTGTCTGCCGGATTATGTCCAAGGTTAGGGGGTGGAGATGGATCGCGGTTCTGTACCGTATTCCTTTCCTCCGTCCTGTGGCTGATCGGATCTATAAGTGGATCGCCGACAACCGGTATAAGCTGTTCGGACGGAACGAAGATTGTGAATCGGGGAGCTGTCAACTTCATCTGCCAATGGATAAGAAGGAAGAACCTGAGTCGGGGAAGAGATAAGAGCAAGAATGAACCTTATCGCCTGTGATAAGGTTTTTTGGGTTTCAGGGGAAAGCGCGTGCAACTTTTTCCAGAAGTAGGAGTCTATATTCTACAGGGGCTGTCCATAGCTCTCACGTTAAACTGAATGATGAAGGAGACAACCTGTCAATGACACAACCACAACCTAAGCGTTCGAAATGGCTGAAATGGGTAGTTGCGTTTAGCATTGTATGCTCGCCGGTACTTCCGGGACCGGTTCCAGCGGCTAAAGCCTCCGTCGCTACTACGGATACGATCCGGGTCGCTTTATATATTGAATCGCCTAAGTATAAACTTTCCGTACCTGCAGTTACCGTCACGACCGATGGCGGGCTCAGCATCGGATTCCGTCAAGCCGCCGGCCCCACAATTGTGCCGGACGGGGCTCCGTCGGCACTGCGGGCAAGCCTGGATCAATATGGCGTTCTTCTGATGGAGACGGATCAGTATACGGCGGCTAAAGCCTATTACGATAAACTGGTTAAAGCCGGCTATTCCTCCACATTATTTGCTGCAGCCAAGCAGGGTAAGGAAGTATATCAGGTTGGTATCGGCGGTTATGCCGATGCTGCTTTAGCCGCAGCGGCACGGGACAAGGTAAAGGCCGACTCCTCCTTGGCCGCATCGGCGTCTGCCCAGTCCCTGACCGGCCCTCTCCGTTGGAGTGCGGGAACTTATTCTACGGAAGCGGAAGCTTCGGCCCGGGTAACGGAATTGCAGCAGGCCGGACTGCCGGCTGTGCTCGCTTATCATGAGGATGGCGCCGGGAACCCGGCTTTCTCCGCGTGGATTGGACAAGAGGCCGACCAGACCGGAATGGCCGCCATACAGGCACAAGCTCTGCAGGTGATGCCGCAGCTGGCGCTGGTACAGGTCGATACTTCGCAACCGTATGCGGTTAAGCGGGATGATCGTACTCAGGGAATGGGAGAAACGCTGCCGCATCTGCAATTCAATGCCGGCAGCAAGCTGTGGATTTCATCATCCCAGCAATCCAGAATTAAAGTAACCGAGAAAGACAACCGCTCTTATCGCGGCAGTCTCGAGTTAAGTCAATACGGCGGGAAGCTTGCTGTAGTGAATGAGCTTCCTTTGGAACACTATTTATATTCCGTCGTGAGCACGGAGATGGGCCAGGGCTGGCCCATGGAGGCTCTCAAGGCACAAGCGGTAACTGCCCGCAGCTATGCTCTGGAGAAGGGAATGAAATATGAAATCGCCCATGTGACGGACAGTACCATCGATCAGGCCTACAATGGTGTAGAATTCGACGATGTGATCGAGGCCGTTAATGCGACCGCCGGAGAGGTCATGGTAATGGGCAAGGGAATTTTCAGTCCGTTATTTTATTCAAACGGAGGCGGGATTACCGCCGAATCCGAAGAGGTTTGGGGAAATCCGGCCCCCAATTACGCAAGTGTAAACAGTCCGGATTCGATAGCGGAGAAGGGCAAGCTTACCTGGTACTTTGTGTGGCTGCCTAACGGGAAGACCGGGTATATCCGATCCGATTTGTTAAAGGATACCGGGTCCAAGAACGCAGCGGGCATGTCTTATTACGAGCCTACGGAGAACGGGGTTAATGTCCGGTCTTTTCCTGATACGAACAGAGCTTCTGCTGTTGATAAAGTAAACCAGGGGGATAGAATCGTTGTTCTAGATGAAGTGATTGAGAGCAATGCCTATTCCTGGATAAGAGGCACCTATACGTCTGCTGAAATGACCGGTATTATGAATAAGCAGCTGGCGGAGCCTTTGGCCGGGCTGGTCAGAAGCCTGGAGGTATCCAAGCGGGGGCCTAGCGGAAGGGCTCTCGAAATTAAGGCTAACGGCCAAGCCGTCCGGGTACAGTATCCCGATGCCATCCGTACGCTGATGGGAGGCCTTCCGAGCACCCTGTTTGAAATTGAAGAAACGGGAAGGTATACTATACTGGGAGCAAATGATGTATCCCGGACCTACCCGGAATCCGCATTATCTTTGTACGCAGTGCAAGGTGGTTCACCAAGCGCCGTTTTGCCCAACGAGTTCTTGGTATTGAACGGGGCCGGTGACGTACGTCTGGCGACCAAGGACCAGAAATTTATATTCAGGGGCAAAGGCAACGGCCACGGTCTGGGCATGTCCCAGTGGGGTGCCCGCGGATTAGCGGAGCAAGGTTATGATTATAAGAAAATTTTGGAACACTACTATAAGGGAGTTACCATTACTAAGGACTGAATAATAGCTATGGATGTAGAATTGTTTAATTATCATCTGCCTGAGGAATTAATTGCTCAGACACCTCTGAAGAACCGGACTCATTCCCGGTTAATGGCTCTGGATAAGCAGACGGGCCGGATCGGACACCATCTTTTCGAGCAGCTGGAAAGTTATTTGAAAGCCGGGGATTTACTCGTGTTAAATGATACGCGGGTCATTCCAGCCCGGCTTTTTGGCTATAAAGCAGATACCGGTGCCAAGGCAGAAGTACTGCTCCTCAAATCGTTGGGGGAAGACCGCTGGGAAGTATTGCTGCGGCCGGCCAAACGATTCAAGGAAGGCTCACGGATAGAGTTCGGTTCGGACGATGCATCGGAGGGGGCCCCCGATTCCGCCGGTCAGCCGCTGCTCACAGCGGTGGTGGAGCAAGCGGGAGAAATGGGGAGCCGGGTTCTGCGATTTGAGTATCAAGGAATATTCAATGAGATTCTTGATCGCCTGGGACAAATGCCGCTTCCGCCTTATATTAAGGAAAGGCTCGAAGACCGGGAGCGTTATCAAACCGTTTATGCGAAGCATGAAGGATCTGCGGCGGCCCCGACGGCAGGGCTTCACTTTACGACCGAATATTTGGAAAGGCTGCAGCGGCAAGGAGTCCGTATCGCTTATGTAACCCTGCATGTTGGTCTGGGAACGTTCCGCCCGGTATCTGTCGACCGCGTTGAGGAGCATGAAATGCATGCGGAGTACTACAGCTTACCCCAGGAGACTGCCGATGCCATCAATGAAACCAGGGCTTCCGGGGGCCGCGTTATTGCTGTGGGAACAACATCGGCGCGAACATTGGAAACGGCAGCAAGAGTTTGTGGACTGGGAGCCGGACCAATGGTACAGGACAAGGAAGCACTGCAAGAGATAAAGGCCTGCAGCGGGTGGACAGATATATTTCTATACCCGGGAGTGCCATTTCTGCTTGTGGACGCTCTCTTAACGAACTTTCATCTGCCGAAATCTACATTAATGATGCTGATCAGCGCAATGGCCGGTCGTGAGCGCATACTGAAAGCTTATGAGGAAGCTGTTCAACACAAGTATCGTTTCTTCAGCTTTGGAGATGCCATGTTTATCTATTAACGGCCAGGCAAGCCGGTAAAACATTTAATGCAAAAGAGAAAAGGGATGAGCGGTTATGGCGGCGGTAACTTATGAATTAATTAAAACCTGCAAGCAAACGGGAGCGCGCCTGGGACGTGTCCATACTCCTCACGGCGTGATAGAGACTCCTACTTTTATGCCCGTAGGCACTCAGGCAACGGTTAAAACCATGAGCCCGGAAGAATTAAAGCAAATGGACGCGCATATAATTTTAAGCAACACCTATCATCTGTTCCTGCGTCCCGGTCACGAAATCATTAAGCGGGCAGGGGGATTGCACCGCTTTATGAATTGGGACAGGCCCATCCTGACGGATAGCGGCGGATTTCAAGTGTTCAGCCTGAACGAAATGCGCAAAATTTCCGAAGAGGGGGTTGAATTTCGTTCACATCTCAGCGGGGATAAGCTGTTCCTCTCTCCGGAGAAGGCTATGGAAATTCAGAATGCGCTCGGTTCGGATATCATGATGGCATTCGATGAATGTCCTCCTTATCCGGCGGATCATTCCTACTGTAAGCAATCGTTGGAACGGACCACCCGTTGGGCGGAACGCTGCCTTCAAAGTCATGCCCGTCCGGACGAACAGGCCTTGTTTGGAATTGTTCAGGGAGGGATGTATGAGGATTTGAGAAAACAGAGTGCGGCGGAGTTGACTTCGTTGGATTTCCCGGGTTATGCTATTGGTGGACTGAGTGTAGGAGAACCTAAAGCATTGATGTACGAGGTGCTGGATTACACCGTTCCTTTGCTTCCCGCAGGGAAACCAAGGTATTTAATGGGAGTGGGATCTCCGGACGCGTTGATAGAGGGAACGATGCGCGGCATAGATATGTTCGATTGTGTCCTTCCGACACGGATCGCCCGCAACGGTACGGTTATGACCAGCTCGGGACGGATGGTGATCCGCAACGCCAAGTTTGCAGATGATTTCGGGCCTCTGGATCCGGAATGCAGCTGCTACACCTGCTCCAATTATTCCCGTGCCTACATTCGCCATCTGTTGAAAGCGGATGAAACGTTCGGGATCCGTCTGACTACGTATCATAACTTGCATTTTCTGTTGGAATTGATGCGAAAGGTAAGACAAGCTATCCGTGAAGACCGTTTACAGGACTTCAGGGATGAGTTCTTCGAGCAGTATGGAATGAATGACAACACAAGTGGATTTTAACTAAATCGGGGTCGAAGTGGAAAGGGGTGAATGTTAATGAGATATATGGCTGAAGCGGCGGCTGAGCCAGTGGGTACGGGCAATTTGCTTCTATCCCTCTGGCCGATTGCCTTAATGTTCCTGATCCTCTATTTCTTGTTGCTGCGTCCGCAGCAGAAGAGGCAGAAAGCTAGAAACGCGATGCTGCAAGCTTTGAAGAAGGGAGACAAGGTTATCACCATCGGCGGGCTGCACGGAACGATTATCGAGATTACAGACGATACGTGCGTGCTGCGGGTGAATGATGCGACCAAGATGACCTTCGAAAGATCGGCGATTAATTCCGTCGTCTCCTCAAACTCGGAATCATAAGAGAGTATCGCCGCAGGATGATCATGTACATAGAGGTAACAAAAAAGAGCCTGTTCAGGCTCTTTTTTACGTTTGAGAGATGGTTTCGTACATTTATCCTCAGTAAAGTCCGGACTCCCGGTTATACACATTCGTTCTCCGCAAGCTCCCCAACAATTGACAATTTACTGTCCCAGGCTGTCATTCCGAGAGCTGTACACTTTGGATTTTCCCGTCTTTCTTTCGCTGATTTTCATGCCTGCCAACGCAGCGCTAACGCCAAGCACAACTCCTGCGACCATATCCGTAACCCAATGAATCCCCAAATAGAAGATGGAAAAGATGATGAAGGCCGCGGTTAGGCCCGCAAACCAGCTCCAGAACCGGTTCCCTGATTTAAAAGCGATGACGGCCATAGTAACGGATAGCGAGGTATGAAGGCTTGGGAAACAATTATCCAGACCTGATAGAGAACGATAGGTTTCTTCAAAGGTCGGGAACGAATCCAAAATCAGAAGACGTACGTCGGGATGGAAAGACCAGACTTCAAAAACCGGGAAAAACAGGTAAAACGGGAACGCCACCAAATAATTGCCGATTATGGCATAACAAACCGCATAAAAAAGAGATTGCCGTTTGTGAAAGGTATACACGGCAATGGAGACGATCATGACCGCCGGAAAGACAACAACATAGAAGAAGGAAGAGAGCCATGTCAGCGTCGGATGTTCAAAAAAGTGCTGTATGGAAGCTACCAGATTACCCTCCAAATGAAAGATGGCAGGTGTAAAATCGGTCTGGGCAGGTAATTTCTCCTCGACCCAGAGCTCGAGCCTATTTACTAACAGGATGGCTATAACAGCCGCAAAATGAAGAAAGTATTTGCGGGATGACAATAATTCCCGTACGAAAGAACCGGCCACCGTTATGGGATTCGCTCTCGCAGCGAGCCATAACAATACAATGACGGCAACAATGGTCCAGATGGTTACCCCTGTCATAGAGTGGAAGTTAAACATCATGGATTCCTCCTAATGTGGTTGTCTGTCGCCAAAAAACACAACGAACCGTATTATATCACATTAGGACGGATTGTAAATGGTAAGTTATTTATGGGTATTTACGCCTATAATGCCGCCCAGAGCCCCGATAAAGAAGCTCGCTGCGCTGAATAAAATCGTGTTTAAGTCAAAGCCTTTATCAAATCCGAGGAAACCGATCATAATTATAATCACACTATAGACCAGCCCCAGAATCCCCCCGTAATACCATCCTTTCATCTCCGCCTTCCTGCCGGCAACCCATCCTCCCAGGCATAACGAAATGGTATGGATAATGTATGCGTATGCAGGAAGCGCGTCTTCTTTTTGATCCGTTAGCATAAGGATAAGAGAAGTAATGATGGCCGCAATACTCATAATGATGAAGGCATACAGCAGGCCGGACAGGATAGGGGATTGAATCCGTACACGGGAAGTGTCGTTCTTGGTTTCCATTTAGCTTTCCTCCTTACTTTTGGGAATGCAAAACTCATCCTTGTACATTGTATGGCCAAGCCGGAGTGATTAGTACAAAGGAGGGAAAGGTTGATTAGGTAATAGACGGGATTGGAAGATTTATGTATAATCTTCAATTAGCACAATCGAAACACAAAGGAGTGCAACTATGAACGAGTTATCGATGGAAGCGGCGACCTGGCAAGTCGTTGCTGCTGTAGTGATTTTCCTGGTCAGCTACGCACTGATTGTTGCGGAGAAATGGAACCGGGCAGTGATTGCCATGGCCGGCGCTATCCTGATGATCATCCTGGGTCTGGTTGATTTTGAGGCGGCCTATCAATCCTATGTGGATTGGAAAACGATATTTTTATTAATCGGCATGATGATCATTGTAGGAATTACGAGCAAAAGCGGTGTTTTTCAATATTTGGCGGTCCGAGCGGCGCAGAAAGCCAAGGGGGACCCGATCCGGATTCTGATTCTTCTCTCTTTGCTTACTGCAGGGGGCTCGGCTTTGCTGGATAATGCGACTATTGTACTGCTAATGGTGCCGATTACGTTTTCTATAACACGTATTCTTAAGCTGAATCCGGTTCCCTTCCTTATTGCCGAGATTATTTCGGCCAACATGGGAGGAACGGCAACCCTTATCGGAGATCCTCCCAATCTAATGATTGGTTCGGCCACACATCTTAATTTTATTGATTTTCTGATTCATCTGGCGCCGGTTATTCTTATTATTCTTGGAGTGACCCTGTTGTTCTTCAAGCTGCTATACGGTAAACAGCTCAAGGTGCAGGCCAAGGAGCGCAAAGAATTGATGAAGCTGAGCGCAAGAAGCTACATAACGGATAAACCCTTGCTTATAAAATCATTAATCGTTCTTGGATTAACGATTATCGGCTTTCTTATCCATCATCTCCTGCATCTTGAAGTCGCCGTAATTGCCATGGCCGGGGCTACGATTCTAATGCTTGTGGCTATTAAAGATAATGATGTTGAAGAGATGCTTCAATCGGTAGAGTGGGTCACCATTTTGTTCTTCGCAGGACTATTTGTGCTCATTGGCGGATTGATTGAAGCCGGGGTTATTCGCAGTTTGGCTACAGGGATGCTGCAGATTACGGAAGGAGATATCGCTTTTACCGCAATGCTCGTTCTGTGGGTCTCGGGATTTGCTTCGGCAACGATAGACAACATTCCGTTCGTAGCGACTATGATTCCTCTAATCAAAGATATGGGAGCTCAGCTTGATGTAGCTCCGTCCGCTTTGAACCCGGTTTGGTGGTCTTTGGCGTTAGGGGCTTGCCTGGGAGGCAATGGAACGTTGATCGGCGCATCGGCCAATTTGATCGTGGCCGGAATGGCCAAGAAGGAAGGAAAAGCATTTTCTTATATGGAGTTTCTTAAGGTAGGGGCACCGGTCACCTTGATTTCTCTGGTCATTTCGTCCTTATATGTTTATTTTGTTTTACTATGACCGGCGGCGTAATTAAAGGAAGATTTGAAATAGTTCAATCCTAGCGATCAGTAATCCCTTCCGGGACAAGGCCGATGGCGAATTGCCAGCAATTAGACAAGGATTTATTGCATGAGAGCAGCAGGTAAGGGTCAGAATACCCATTGAACCTTTTCGTTCTGTCGAGCAACAGTGCAAGCAGAGAACAGGAGGATGTTACAATGGACGTTCTGATTCTTTCCATTCGAACCATTGCAATGTACGTGATCGTATATGTTGTACTTAGAATAATGGGAAAGAGGGAGATCGGCAAGCTGTCCGTTTTCGATCTCGTTATTTCCATTATGATCGCCGAGATAGCCATATTTGTCATTGAAGATGAGGACAAGCCCTTTTGGGAGGGGCTTTTGCCCATTATGATTTTGCTTGTCATTCAGGTTGGACTTGCATATATCATGCTGCGCAATCAAAAAATCAGAAGATTTTTGGACGGCAAGCCTAGTTATTTGATCGAAAACGGTAAATTGAATCGTGAGGAAATGAAGAAACAGCGCTACAACCTCGATGATTTGATTCTCCAGCTGAGGGAAAATAAAATAACCAATATATCCGATGTCGAATTTGCCATTCTGGAAACAACGGGAACTTTGACTGTAGTGGAGAAGCAGAATAATGAGGGGCAATCGCCACAAGGGCAATCTTCGCCTATTCAGCAAGGAAGCCAGGAGGCTCCAAACCCGGCTGCTAATAAACAAACTCAAGAAGGCGAAGGAAAGAACAATAAGAAAGGTAATCAAGCCTCTAATGCGGCAACCAAGCCGTCAAATGAGAAGATTCGTTACGAAGGATTGCCTCTTCCCCTTATTATGGACGGAAAGGTGCAGGATAAAAATCTGGATAAGATCGGAAAAACCCGTTTCTGGCTAAAAAATGAGCTTCAAACTAATGGAGTTAACGATTTTAAAGAAGTATTCTTCTGTTCCATTGACCATAAGGGAAAATTATATGTGGATAAAAAATAAACAGGCGCCCGTTTAGGGGCGCCTTGTTCGTCATGTTATGAAAGGGACGGGGTTTCGTTGGGCATTATCGTTACAGAGTTACAGCTTTTTGCCGATCCAGGGAACCCTCCTCAAATCACTGCGGTCTACTATCTTAAGCATGGCAATACAGACGAGATAGATAGTGAATCCCAGCAGACAGGCATAGATAAATCTCGGAAAGGGCTGCTGTATCCAATTGGAGTTCATCACCGCATAGCAGCCTAAGCCGGTAATACCCATCGCTACAACCACTTTAAAAAAGTCGGCCGCGTTCATCGAAAATTTCAGCATTCTGGATACGCTTGACCAGTTTAACCAAGCTACCACAATCGTGTGGATATTGATGGCCATAATAGCTCCGAGTATGCCGAAATTAGGTTTTGAAGCCAGCCAATAAATCAGAAATAGCTTGATAATTGCGCCGATCAACGTGTTTCTAAGAGCAATCCCGGGTCGATTCAGAGCCTGCAGGGTTGCCTCAAGCGGCCCTTTTAAATACATAATCAGCGCAACGGGGGCCAGCATTTTCAACATGACGCCGATATCGCTTTGATCGTACAAGTAATAAGTTATAGGATCAGCCAGCACATACATAATGACGGCAAAAGGGGCTCCTGAAACCAGCGCAAGCCGCAGCGATTGGTGAAGCCTTTTATGAATCGTGCGCATGTCCTTGCGTGCGGCAGCCTCAGATAAAGATGGAATGAGCGAGACCGAAAGGGAATAAGTCAGGGCGCTCGGAAGCATTAGAATCGGCAGGATCATGCCCTGCAGAGCCCCGTATTGTGAAGTGGCCACGGCGGTGGCCACTCCTGCAACCGCCAAGCTTTGGATGATCAGAATGGATTCCAGGAAGTAGGAGGAAGAGCCGACAAGCCGGCTTCCGGTTACCGGAACGGAAATATGAAAAATCTTTTTTAAAGTATCCAGCCTGCCCCCGTTTCCGGAACCGATTTTGGCGGATTGGTAAACATTGTACTTTTTACGTGTAACGCTATATTGGTACAATAGAATGGCAAGTCCGGAAATTTCTCCGATCAGGACGCCGAACATGGCTCCCGCCGCGGCAAACTCTATTCCATAAGGAAGCATCACATAGGAACAGAGGAGCATCGTAACAATGCGGACGAGCGTTTCGAAAGTCTGGGAAACCGCTGTAGGAATCATGTTCTGCCTTCCTTGGAAATAACCGCGGTAAACCGACGAGATACCGACGATCGGAATAATCGGACTCATGCATAAGAAAGTATAATATACACGTGAATCGGTAAATAAATAAGTGGTTATCCAGCGCGAGGAGATGACGATAAGCAGCGTAAAAAGCAAACTCAGGCTGATGATGACGGCCAGTGATATATGGAGAACCTGCCGGGCTCTCCTTTCATTGCCCTGAGATTCCGCCTCGGCGACCAGCTTGGCAATGGCAAGAGGGATTCCGCCCGTCGTAATGGTCAACACGACACTGAGGAAGGGCCACCCCATCTGATAAAGGCCAACCCCCTCCGCGCCAATAACACGCGGCAATGTAATCCGGGGCAGGAAACCGAGAAGCCGATTGATAATGCCGGCAGCCAGCAGAATCATTGCCCCTTGAATAAACGATTGCTTATACTTTCCCAAATTATGTCCCCTCTTCCCGTTAACCCGCAGGTTGTCTTAAATAATGGATATGCAGAGGGTGGCCAAGCTCATGCTTAAATCGAAGCAGAAAAATAATAACCTTGGCAGGATTAAGCCGTTGGACGCAGAATATTCTAGAGGATCGCCGATTGTAAGATCAATTAGGGGGCGGCCGAAGGGCTGAAGAAGTAGAGTTTCTCCATTATTCAGCGTTATACTTTTAGAAGATTTAGGACTATTGAGATAATCTGCGGATAATAGTCTGGTATCACCTGATTTTGGCAGGGTCAGCTACAACTCCTTGGGGAGGGGAAGGCCGATGGATCACGAACGACCATTTACGACGGAAGAACTGGAGGAAGTGATACTGCATTTATGCCGCATGAAAGCGGAGGAATTTGCGGTCATAGGATACGAGCAGGTTAGCGAGCGGGAGATAAGGAATTATTTTAACGACAAATACCGTCACAAGGGGCATCCTCCTCTTCATCAACTGGTTAATGACATCTTGTCACTTAGTGTTCCCCAATTTATGAACTGGATGACAATGCAGGCTTTCAAGGGCGCCCCGTTCTAGGAACGGGTTTTTTTTCGGTTAGAAGGAGGCTTTTGCTTTTTATAGCAAATTGACTCGTTTTTTTATGGTTAGTATAATAGCAATATTGAGTATGGAAGGGAGACTTTCAGTATATGGATGGCAAGAGAATGGCCGCATTTGTTTTGCTCGTCGTCATTACACTTGGTGCGATCACCTGGACGAGCCCGCAATTGCTGAGCAAAGTTAGACTGGGCCTCGATCTGAGGGGCGGATTTGAAATCTTGTACGTTGCCACTCCGGTTCATGGAGAAGGAGAGGTAACTCAAGATGCATTAAGAGAAACAGCCAGAAGTTTGGAGAAGAGGGTCAACGCTCAAGGAATTGCCGAGCCGGAGATTACTCCCGAGGGGAAAGACCGGATTCGCGTAAGAATTGCCGGAGTTACCGATGAGGCAAAAGTCCGGGAGATGCTTAAGAAGCCGGCCGTTCTGACTTTCCGTGGGCCAGACGGCAATATAGAACTGGACGGGACCGATTTCAAACCGGGTAAAGCCAGGGTGGAATATGAGAACGGAACGATGCCGATAGTCTCTATTGAATTAAAAAACGCCGAGAAGTTCGCTAAAGTAACCGAGAAATTAATCGGTCAAAGTCTGGGCATTTACTTGGATGATCAGATGATCTCCAATCCCAAGGTAAATTATGTTATCAACAGCGACAAGGCGACCATTACCGGTCAATTTACGTACGATGAAGCCAAAAGTTTGGCGGATACAATTAACCTAGGCGCTCTGCCGTTGAATTTGACAGAGAAATATACTCAGAGCGTGGGTGCCACCCTCGGCCAGCTTTCGCTTGAGAAAACGGTCAAGGCCGGTCTGATCGCTTTTGTTCTTATTATTTTGTTCATGATTATCTTCTACCGGGTGCCGGGCATTATTGCTTCGGTTACATTGATTACTTTCAGTTGGCTGCTGCTGCTGGTGTTTGTCTTGATGAACGCCACATTAACGCTTCCGGGAATCGCAGCTTTCGTTCTCGGAGTAGGGATGGCCGTGGATGCCAACATCATTACGTATGAACGGATCAAGGAAGAGCTGAGAAGCGGCAAGAGCGTCCTGTCTTCTCTGCGCGCAGGTTCGAAAAATTCGTTCCGGACGATTATGGATGCGAATATTACTACCATATTGGCCGGTGCTGTGCTGTATTTTATCGGAACTGGAGCCATCCAAGGGTTTGCACTGACACTGATTTTCAGCATTGTAATCAGTATTATTACGAACGTATTCTTCTCGCGTTTGCTGCTGCACCTGCTGATCCGCTCTAATGCCGTTAAGAAACCGGGATATTTCGGCGTAAAGGAGGCGGAAATCCGTGCATTATAATATCCATTTCGATTTCGTCAAGCATCGGAAGAAGTTTTTTGCTTTCTCGATTATAGTAACGATCATCGGTATTGTGGCTCTCCTTGTATTTGGCTTGAATCGAGGAGTCGACTTTAAAGCGGGGACCACTCTTGATATTACAAGCCCCCAGCCGATGGAGAAGGAGCAGGTTATACAAATATTCAAGGAGGCCGGATATGATATAAGTCCTACGGTAGGCGGGACGACGGCTTCGGCCCGTTTTGATAAAGTGCTGACTCAGCAAGAGGTGGAACAAATCATGGCAGGATTCCACGCTGTCTATGGGGACGGAGTCAGCAAGGAAGAAAACACCGTCGATGTAGAGCTGGCTAACGAGCTCGCGCTCAAAGCCGTTTATGCCGTACTGATTGCGAGCTTGGGGATTATTATTTATGTCGCTTTTCGTTTCGAGTGGAGGTTCGGCATTGCCGCGATCGTTTCTTTGCTGCACGACGCTTTCTTCGTAATCACCCTGTTTTCCATCTTCCGTTGGGAAATTAATCTACCGTTTGTTGCGGCAATTTTGACCATTATTGGTTATTCCATTAATGATACGATTGTTATCTTTGACCGGATTCGTGAGAATCTGAGGTTTGCCAAGATCAAATCCTTCAGTGATCTGTCCGAATTGGTCAACCGCAGTATTTGGCAGACGATGACCAGATCCATCAATACGGTAGTAACTGTACTGATCGCAGCCGTGCTTTTGTTTGTCTTGGGAAGCGAGTCGATCCGTTACTTCTCCTTAGCCATCGTTCTAGGTTTGGCAGTCGGGGCTTATTCCTCGATTTTCATAGCAAGTCCTCTATGGCTGCTGTTAAAAACGAAGTGGCCAGGAACAACTAAAAAAGTAGCTGCCGCCAAGAACGAAGTTTAAGTAACAGGACTTTGCTTTAAATGCCGCGAGACTTGTCCCGCGGCATTTGTCTTCAATACTTTTTCCCAAGAGAGGTGCAAATATGTCTCATCATCCGTATGTCAAGGCAGAACTGGCTGCTTTCATCCGTATTGCCGGAAACCTGCTGCTCGCTTTGGCCAAGGGCATCGTCGGGTGGTTAGCCAACAGCTCGGCTTTAATAGCCGATGCCTTACACACCGCTTCTTATGGGATCCGAAATTTGGCTGCTCCCGTGCGTCTGCAGGAGGACCGTCCGCGAGGGGGCAGCAAGCGGAGGAAAGCAAGCCGTGCATGGATAGTCGGGGCCGCGGCCATACTGCTTGTTGCCGGAATAGAGCTTGGGTGGAGTACCGTAAGCAAACTCCAACAAGACAGCTATTTACCTGTCCAATGGTTTGCGCTGCCGATGGTTATGCTGTCCATAATTTTGAAAGGGATTGCGGGCCGGTCGAGAAACGGCGGTGAACGTAAAGAGCTGCGATCCATGCAGAGTAATAAATGGGATCATAAATTATCGTATGCGGGCTCACTGATGGCTCTGATCGGCTCGACAGGAGCCTGGGGCAGCGGATGGCTGCAGCTTCCGCTGATTGGTATATTGGACCCGTTAGCGGCCATCGCAATCACGCTCCTCGTGCTCCGATCCGGTTATCGGATGCTGTACGATGCCAGGCCTGCCGCCGGAGACCAAGCTTTGGAACAGGAAGATGTGGAGGAGCTTATTCGCACGGCCCAACGGGTCAAAGGGGTTATAGCAGTAGATGATTTAAAGGCTTATGAGCAAGGCCATTTTGTTCTGGTCGAGCTGCAGGTGAGCGTTAACCCGCAGATTTCAGTGTCGGAAGGCAATGACATTGCCAGATTGGTCAAGCATCATCTGATGAAGCGGTTTATGCATATTGCCGATGTGTTGGTTAATGTACAGCCGTATGACGGGGGATACCCTTATCGGAATGCCATGGAACATGATCTGGAGAACAGAACGCTGCTTCATTAGGAAAGGGGGAGGATAGGATGCTTGCTTCCAGAGCGAGATGGAAAATTAAGGAAGTTGACAATACAACGGTTGCACGGCTCATTGAGCAGCTAAATCTGTCCCCGCTGCTGGCGAAGCTGCTTGTTGCCCGGGGAATGTCTGACGTGGAAGAGGTTCGAAGATTTTTGCAGGCGGATGCGGACCAGATCTATGATCCGTATTTGATGGACGGAATGCGGGAAGCTGTGGAGAGAATCCGCCGCGCTTTGGACCGCAAGGAATGGATTCGTATTTATGGAGATTATGACGCCGACGGAGTCAGCAGCACTTCTCTGATGGTACAATTAATGAGACAGTTGGGGGCCGGCTTTGACTATTATATCCCCCATCGGATTCATGAAGGTTATGGCTTGAACAAGAATGCCCTGGATCAAGCCAAGGAAAGCGGAGTCGGGTTGATAATAACGGTGGATACCGGGATCAGCGCCTGGCCGGAGGTGGAGTATGCGGCTTCTCTTGGAATAGATGTGATCGTTACCGATCACCATGAACCGCCAGAGAAGCTTCCTCCTGCTTATTCGGTCATTAATCCGAAGAAACCGGGCTGCCCTTATCCCTATAAGCAATTGGCCGGGGTAGGGGTGGCGTTCAAGCTGGCTCATGCCCTGTTGGGCCGTTTGCCTCAGGAGCTGTTGGAGATGGCGGCCTTGGGCACGGTGGCCGATCTGATGCCTCTAACTGATGAGAACCGCGTCCTGGTGAAGCTGGGCATAGAATCTATGCGATCTACGACAAATCCGGGGTTGTCGGCGTTGATGGATGCGGCCGGTGTTGACAAAAAGGAGCTGTCAGCCGGCCATATCGCTTTCTCGTTGGCCCCCAGAATCAATGCCAGCGGAAGACTCGAAAGCGCCGACGATGCGGTGCGGTTACTGACGACGAATGACCGGGAAGAAGCTGACCGCCTGGCTTTCGAGTTGGATCAATTAAACAAGGAACGGCAAAGAATAGTGGAGGAGATGACGGCAGAGGCATTGGCCATGCTGGAGAACACTCCCGACTTGGCCGGACATAAAGTGTTGGTGGTCTGGAAGGAGAACTGGAATGCCGGGGTAATCGGTATTGTTGCTTCCAAGCTGCTGGAGAAATACTATCGTCCCACCATCGTACTGGGCATCGACCCCGAAACCGGCTTGGCCAAAGGCTCAGCTCGTTCCATAACCGGATTCGACCTATATAAGGCGTTAAGCTCCTGCTCGGAATTGTTTGAGCATTACGGAGGACACCAAGCGGCAGCGGGAATGACCATCGCGAGTGAACGTATTCCTGAGCTTAAGCTCAGGCTGGAGGCATACGCAGCAGACTGTCTGACCGAACAGGATCTGATTCCGGAGATTCAGGTCGATTTCCACTGCGGCCTGGAGGATGCGACGTTAGAAGGTATCACGCAGTTGGAAAGGATGGCCCCTTTCGGAATGGGCAATCCATCCCCACGGATAGTCATTAATGAATTGGAACTGCAGGATTGCAAGAAAATAGGGCGAGAGAAACAGCATTTGAAGCTGACTCTGGTACAGGAACAAAGGCAAGTGCCGGCCATCGAAGCGGTCGGTTTCGGCAAAGGCTCTTTAGCCGAAAGAATCGCCCCCTCTGCATTGATAGATATATTGGGGGAGTTGTCTGTCAACGAATGGAACGGTATCCGCAAACCCCAAATCATCATTCACGACTTACGGGTACCTGAGCCACAAGTATTTGATTGGAGAGGAATACGCAGCACAGATTCCCGATGGGCGGAATTGTTTGCGGAAGGGGCTGCGGAACCCGATCTCGGTTCTTGCCAACGGAAAAAGGCTGTTGTTATATTTGGTGAGGAAGAGCTTGCCGGACTCCCCCCGGAATGGAAATCCGGAAGCAGCATTTGGTGCTTTAAAGACACGGGTCAATGGACAGATATACATAATGATCTGAAGCATTCGTATTCTGAAATTACGGACTTGATTCTTTATTCTATGCCTCCGGGGCAGAACCAGCTGGAGCTGGCGCTGCGCGAAGCCGCAGGGGTACAGAGGATATACAGCGTATTTCAGGAACCGTCTCCCGGAAGGAGAACGATACCGGGAAGGGAGCAGTTTAAGCAGGTGTATGCAGTGCTAATGCAGCGTGCACAGTCACCGGTCGAAGAAAATGTTTTGGTGGATTATATTAGCAGAAGGTCTGGGTTGCCGCGAAGTACAATACAGTTTATTATGAAAGTATTTGAGGAATTGAGCTTTGTCGAACGCGACGGAACCGGATATCGGTGCGTAGCTTCTCCGGCCAAGAGAGAACTGTCATCCTCCAGGCTCTACAGCAATTTTATAGACCGGCAGCGGGTTGAGGAAATGCTGATGTATTCCTCCGCGAAGGAACTGAGCCGTTGGATTATTTCACGATTGCCGCAACAAAAATCAAATAATAGATAACGGAGGAACAATATGGATTTCAAGCAGCATATTCGGGTGATTCCCGATTTCCCTCAGCCGGGCATTCGCTTCAAGGATATTACAACGTTGCTCAAGAACGGGCCGGCTTACAAAGAGGCGATTGATGCACTGAAAGAAAAGGTTAGCCGCTACGAGATAGATTATGTAGCCGGCCCTGAGGCGAGAGGTTTTGTTATAGGTGCGCCGTTGGCCTATGCTTTGGGGGTTGGTTTTGTGCCTATCCGCAAGAGCGGCAAACTGCCTGGAGACTGTATTGAAGCCAGTTATGCGCTGGAATATGGCAAAGACAAGCTGGCTATGCATCGGGATGCCATACAGCCCGGCAGCAAGGTATTGATTGCTGACGATTTGCTGGCTACCGGCGGAACGTTATCTACAACCATTGATTTAATTCAGCAACTGGGTGGAGAAATCGTGGCAGGGGCCTTCCTAATCGAGCTTACGTATTTGAATGGAAGAGAGAAGCTTGGAGATCTGGAAGTCATCTCTCTTGTCCAATATTAGTTTTCCCGGGAAACCGCAACGGACAATTAACTTCGAAGAAGATAGTTTTTCCAGCACACCAAAAAGGCTGATCCTATTCAGTGAGAATAGAATCAGCCTTAAAGTGATGCCAAGCTAGTTCAATACTTGCTCCCAATCGATCGTTCCGTTGCGTATCTGTTCGCGAAGCTCTTTATTGATAATATCGTTGGGGCGACCGCCGTTAGGCCAATCGGTATCGTGACCTTTCCACTCTGGACGATCCATGGATAAAATAAATGCCGCCAAGTTGGATACCTCCTGATCGGACAGCGTTCCTCCCTGGCCTTTGGGCATCGTGTTCATAATATAGCCGGCCAGCTTCGTCATTCTCGATAATCCGGCGCCGTCATTGAACGAATTGTCTCCCCACAGAGCGGGTCCCGTACTGGAGCCTGTTCCCGAACCATCGGCACCGTGACAAGCGAGACAGGATTGCTTGTATAGCTTCTCCCCGTCCTCGAGATTAGGAATAGGAAGATTATCGGTCGAGTTCTGCATCCTCCAGGGCAGGTCCGCTCCAACCGGTATGCCTTCGGAGATGTAGGTCAAATACGCCATCATGGCACGCATTTCTTTACTGTCATAAGGAAGCTCCTTGCCGTTCATGCTTCGCACCATACAGCCGTTAATCCGGTCCTCCAGTGTAAAGACAACCCCTTCCCGCGGCCTGTACTGCGGAAATGCGGTGGTTACCCCGACAAACGGCGAGCTGTTAATGTCAAGACCTCCGCCGGCATGGCAGCTGATGCAGGATAACTTGTTGCCGACGTAATCGGGAAGCATCGTATCCGTTTCGCTAATCAACTGATGTCCATACTTAATGGCTTCTCCAACCGGTCCGTCCGGCACATCGTCGAGGCTGGGCGGGTTAAACGCGATTTCACGGGCCGAAGGCTCCGCATAGCGGGGGGCCGCTTCCTTCTGCGGAATGTTCATCTGCTCGGTAATTTTGTATCCTACCAGAAAAGCTCCTAACAGGAAAAAACCAATTATAATTGCTACATTTGTTTTCATCCTTCTCTCCCCTTTATCCTGTTGTATAGTACTCTTACTATAATGGAACGCTGTTGTTTGAACTGTGAGAAAAATCACATTGTGTGCTGAAATGGGAACATGATTCTTCCATTTTCATGAATTTTTCAATATTTGCCAGTGCCCGGTAACCTGATCATCAGAAATGGTATAATAGTATTAACGAGAATAGTTATGACAGACTGCGTCTTAGAGATTGAAAATGGTATTGTTGACGGGGATGAGGGGATAAAACGAGATGAACATATTGTGGGTCGAAGATGAAGTTAAAATGATCGAAAGAGTTGTTCCTTTCTTGAACCAGGAGGGGTGCCGGGTCACCCATGCGATAAGTGCAGAGGCGGCATTAGAACTGCTTCGCAAACAATTGTATGACCTGCTCTTGATCGACTGGATGCTGCCGGGACTATCCGGAACGGATTTGTGCAGGGAAGTTCAACGAGAACGCAAAGTTCCGGTTATTATGCTGACGGCCAAAACGGATGAGTGGGATAAAGTGATTGCGCTTGAGATCGGGGCCGATGATTATATCACCAAGCCGTTTGGAATGAGAGAACTGCTGGCCAGGATCAAAGCGGTTCTGCGGAGAACCGGCTCTGCCGGCGTTGCGGAAGACAAGGTATTGCGGAGCGGATCACTGACGATCGATCCTCTTCGGCATGAAGTGAAGAAGAATGACAAATTAATCTCGCTGACACCTACCGAATTTGAACTCCTGGTCACTTTAGCCGAACAGCCCGGCCGGGTTTTCAGCCGTCTGCAATTGATCGATCAAACGTTGGGTGAGGTATACTATGGTTACGAACGGACTATTGATTCTCACATCCGCAATCTTCGCCGTAAAATTGAAGATGATCCTGCCCAACCGCAATATATAGTTACCGTTTATGGGGTCGGCTACAAGTTTGGCGGAGGAGCTTGCCCGTGATGCCGCAGAGGAATATAAATAGAAAAAGTTTCGTACTACGAAATAGAGGCTCCCTTCTGACAGCGATGATCCTGGCGGCGTTCTGCTCTTTGACCCTGTACGCAGTGACCGCCTGGATTCAGATCAATACGGATGATCTATATAAACGGCAGCAAACGATTCAAACAAGCACTTACCTAAGTTCTCTATACGAACTGTATGGAAACTGGGAGCAGGTGATAGCAAAGCTGGAAACAGCACGACAGGAGAAACTGCCAACTCCTTTGAATGAAACAACTGGGAATCTACAGATATGGTCTGCTGATAACGAATTAGTTTGGCCTGTCGAGTCATCGAATTCGGACAGTATTTTGAACGAACGACAAATTTTACTGTTAGACCGGGAAGTGATCGGTTATTATCAAATATCTTTTCCGGCTGAAATCGCCGGGAGTCCTCATCTAGTCTATATTCCCCTTATTTTCGGCCTGTTGATTTTCGTGGTCAGCTACCTGATGCTGCGAAAAAAAGATGAGGCCCAAGCTCAATTACTCCACCGTCTATCCGATCAATTGACACCGTTGGCTCAAACGCACCCGGAACACGTGACAAGCCAGACCCGTAATTCCGGGAAAATCACAATGCAAATGATAGATGCTGAGATCGCCAAAATCTCGCAGCGGCTGTATCGTCTGGAGACGATCCGCAAATCGATGGTCGCGGATATTGCCCATGAATTGCGAACACCTTTATCTGTGATGCGAACGCAATTAGACCATAGTTTAACCCAGCAAATCCCTCTGGATATGACGCAGGCAGCTTTGCTGCAGGATGAAATCTATCGCATGAGCAAGCTGCTGTCCGACCTGCAACAGCTGGCTCTGGCGGAATCCGGCCATCTGCCGCTTTATCCGACCTGGTTTTCGCTGCGAAATATAATTCATGAGCTTATCGAATTATTCGCCATTGACGCAGAAGAAACAGGCGGGATCAAGATTGGCCTGCAGGGGGAAGGCAGCTTTCGCATCTATGCCGATGAAACTCGCTTCAGACAAATTTTGATCAATTTGATCGGCAATGCATTAAGGTATGCGCGTACTTCGGTACTGATCCGAGTATCCTTCGATGCATCGATGTGTACGATTGCTGTAACAGACGATGGGATGGGCATGGAGGAGGAAGAACTCCCGCACGTATTTGAACGCTTTTATCGGGGAACGATGAAACGCCGTGAAGCGTCGAACGGGTCGTCAACCGGGCTTGGACTAGGGCTTCCGATCGTTAAGCAGCTTGTCGAGCTGCATAAAGGAACCATTACCGTCACGAGCAAATGGAATATCGGAACGACTTTTCGAATCCAAATTCCTATCTTCCATGACCCTGAAGCATGAGACAGCGATCTGCACAACATCTTCATATTTCCTCCATCACTCTTTCATAATGGTTTGTTACATTATGACTTACATTGCAATAAAGAGGTGTGAAGATGATTCAAGCAAACCGACTCACAAAAACATTCGGCTCCGGCGGTTCGATGGTACGAGCCCTTAAAGAAGTGGATCTATCGATCGCCAGAGGGGAAATGATCAGCATTGTCGGACCGTCCGGCTGCGGTAAAACGACCCTGCTCCATGTCCTCTCCGGGATAGAGCTTCCGACAGAAGGAACCGTCCTTATCGACGGATTTGATCTGTATGGAGCAGCAGAAAAAGTGCGCTCCGCTTTCCGTCTGAACAAGACCGGATTTGTGTTTCAATCCTTTCACTTAATTCCGGTATTGAACGCTCTGGAGAATGTGGCGCTCCCGCTGATCGGACAAGGAGTGCCGACAAAGAAAGCGAACGAAAAAGCAAAAATCGCCCTTACTCAAGTCGGTCTCGGCGACAAGTTAAACGCTCGCCCAACCGAATTGTCAGGAGGGCAGAACCAGCGAACCGCGATTGCCCGCGCCATTGTGTCCGACCCGGTCGTCCTCTGGGCCGATGAGCCGACCGGCGCGCTCGACAGCCAGACCTCCGAACAAATTGTCGGGCTGCTGCGGCACATTAACGAAACGATGGGTACCACAATCGTCATGGTCACCCATGATAAAAGCATCGCTGCCCAATCGGACCGGACGATCCGGATGGAAAACGGACGCATCATCGACCACGGGGAAGCGGGGGCGGAACGATGAGAAGCATGCTGACTCCTTCCCTCGTGTGGCGTATGGCGTGGCGGAACCTGTGGACCCAGCCCCGCCAAACGCTGCTGACCGTGCTGGGCGGCTGCATCGGAGCTGCATTGATCATGGCAGCCGTTGTCTTTTTTCAATCGTTTGATGAAAGTGGAAACCGCTGGCTGAAACAGCATTATGGTCCGATTGATTGGGAATTGAAGCCTCCGGCAGGAACCCGACATTTCACGCAAGAGGAAGTGCAGGCGATCGCCGAACGGTTACAGCCATACAATGTACAGCTGCTGCCTGCTGCTATTTTTGAAACAAGCGTCAGCAAAGTCGACGGTCAGTTGCAGCCCGTGCAAACAGGTTTACGCTACTTGGCCATAGGAGTTGACTTTGCTCAAGCCGCTGAATTTGATCCCGATCATCCGCTTTGGGAGCTGTCTTTGTCTGCCGATCAAGTTATACTATCCGAAGCGATTGCGAAGCCACTCGGTCTCGTCGAGGGCGATACGGTGGCGATCCCTGATAAACGTGGAAACTCTAAGCTTTTTCAAGTGAAGAAAATCGTCAAAGAAGAAGGCATAACCGGTTATAGGGGCCTATTCGCTGCCGAAGGAACCCTCATTATGGGAATCCGCCAAGCCCGAAATTTAAGCGCAACTCCTGACGGAGCCTTCACCTCTATCCTGGCTGGCCGGGAAGATTATGCATTAGCAGAACAATCGGCCGTACGCTTTCCGACCCCGCTGCCGTTGTTCGATCTGCATGAGCAGAAAGTAGCGGATGAAAACCAGGTAAACAAAATGAAACAGCGGCATGGGGCTATTTTTATCATTTGCAGCCTAACCGCTATTTTGGCCGGAGCCTTGCTGATGATCCAAATTCTGCAAATGCTGGTTTATTCACGCAAGGAATCCTTAGCTCTGCTGCGTGCGCTCGGCTTTCAAAACAGACAAGTAAGAGCCATTTTTTTCATCGAAACGACATTAATCAACTTATTAAGTACGGGCGTAGGTATTGTGCTGGGAATACCGCTGGGCTTCGGCGTCATTCGTCTGTTTGAATGGTTTAATCAGGACCTGCTCTACGCCTATGGCGCAAACTCAATTCCTATTATGCCTTATGTATCTTTGGGCGGTATCGCCCTGTCTTGCGCTGCGGTTCTCGGGTTATTAACAGTTATCTCATTCGTCGCTTGTTACCGGATGGGCAAAATGAACATCGTGCTTGCTTTGCGGGGAGATCAAGATCCGGAGAAAACAGGCGGCGGACAGTGGATTCGCAAGGGGCTGCGGATCGTGCTGACGGTTTGTGCTGCGATTATAGTGTGCAGCCACTTTATTCAATTTTTCAGCGGGAAAAGTTTAGAGATCATGACAACCAATACAGGATTTGTACCGCACCGATCGTTGTCTGTCTTAGCGTTATGGTTTGGGGCTTCAGTATCGATGCTGTATTTGGTCGTTCAGGTTCTTCCCTATATCCAAAAAGGGCTAAAACCGCTTTTATCCCGGATCGGTATAGGAGATGCAGCTCAACTATTGGCGTTCCGTTATCCGGCAGGAAATTATCGGCGCACGTTCATTGTCACGCTGTTATTTAGCTGCTGTTTCATGGTCCTGGTACTCATCTTGATCGTCACCCAGCACAACTATCGGGATATCAGCCAGAAATCGTATTCGATTCTCGGTTATCCTGCCTATATCAAGTACTATAGCGAGCAGGAGAAGCAGCAGATCTTAGCTGGTTTACAGCAGGATCCCGAATTGGCAGAGGCCGCTCAAAATCCGCCGATGATGGAACCTTATATGCTTGGTTTCGAGCCGAACGATGTCTTTCTGGATTTACAGCAGTTGAATTTGACGGTGCCAAGCGAGGCCTTTCTCGCGCATGGGGCGCCCAAGCTGTCACAGCGCTCCCCGGCATTTGCTTCTGATGAAGAAGCCTGGGCGGCTGTGCTAAATAACCCCCAGGCCGTTATTCTGGATCATAAATACAGCTACGAGATGAGTACCGCCCTCTCAAGGAAGTTGAACGTGGGCGATCATCTGACGCTTAACGTGTACAATAAACCGGCAGAACCTAACACTCCTGATTTCGGAAAGCCTCGAAAAGTTGTCGATACGATCGACATCGACATTATTGGCTTCGCCGATACTTCTACGGGGATGGAATTTTATAATGTCATGTTTGTCCATCCGCAAATTTACGACCAATTGAAAGAGCATGGATATCGTTGGGAGTATTTAAAGGAATCAGGGTATGTTCTGTTGTCTTTGCCCTCTAACGATCTTCGCGATCTGCGCAAAATCGAACAGCGCCTCGCCGCACAAGGGATCAAAGGCTTCTATTCGCCTGGGATTTCCAAGGCCGGAGAAGACATGAATATGATCCAAATGCTGTGGATTTTCATCGGATTTATGACCCTGGTGACTTTGAATATCGGTTTAGCCGGATTAGCCATCCTTCAATATCGCGCAGTTCAGGAGCGAGCCAAAACCATGGCGATGATGCGCTGTATCGGGCTCAGCATCCGAGTGATTCGACAAATGCTGCTGCTGGAAGGAACAACGATCAGCTGGCTGGGTCTCTTGAATGGCTGCCTGTTCGGCTCCATTGGCGGTTATACGATCGTAAGATTGGCCGAATTGACTAAGCCGCCTACCTCGCCGGCCCTGTCATTTGATTATCCATGGGAGATCATCCTGCCCATTATCGGCACTTTAATGCTGATCGCGCTCCTGTTAAATCTGGCTCCTTCACGAAAAATCACACGCTTGTCTCCGGGGGATGCCATTCGTTCGGCGGGCGATTAACACGGTCACTGTACCGGGATGATCAAGTGATTCCGCGCCGGTTTTGGAGAAGAAGCCAACGAAAAAAGAAAAACGGACAGGAGCCGCGTGCCCCTGTCCGTTCATTTAATAATAGCTTTGCTTAGTTGATTTATATTACTTTTCCTGGTCGTTAGACAGCTTCAGAACTTCCAGCAAGCGGAGGAACAAGCTTAGCAGTATGGCCACGATAGTAGCAAGCGCCATGCCCTTCAGCTCGAAATTCCCCCAGCGGAAGGCCGCTCCGCTGATTCCGATAACGAGAACGATTGTGGTCAGAATCAGATTGGCCGGCTTCGAATAATCGACCTTGGACTCGACCAGCATCCGGATACCCGATGCGCCGATAACTCCGAACAGCAGCAGGGAAATGCCGCCCATGACCGGTTCGGGGATGGTCATGATCAGTGTGGACAGCTTGCCCGAGAAGGACAGGATGATGGCGAATACCGCCGCACCGCCGATGACGAATACGGAATAGACGCGGGTCAGGGCGAGAACGCCGATATTTTCCCCATACGTCGTATTCGGGGTAGACCCCACAAAACCGGAAATGATGGTGGAAATGCCGTTGCCGAGCAGAGACCGGTCAAGTCCCGGATCCTTCGTCAAATCTTTGCCTACGATGTTGCCGGTAACAATCAAGTGACCGATGTGCTCGGCGATAACGACCAGCGATACGGGCAGGATAACCGCTATGCTGGCCCAATCCCACTTGGGGGTATAAAATGTAGGCGCAGCAATCAAGCTTGCCTCATGAACTTTAGCGAAATCGACAAGGCCTAGCCGGTAGGCTACGATATAGCCGACGACGATTCCGATCAGAATCGGAATAATCTTCAGGAAGCCGCGAAAGAGAACGTTGCCGAGCACGGCGACCAGCAGCGTCACCATTGAAGCGGTAACCACCTTGGGATCGATGCTCCATGCGGATGATGGAATATCCTCGGGCTTGATCAACCCGGCCATCCGGGCGGCTGTCGGAACAAGCTCCAGACCGATAACGGCCACAATCGCACCCATTGCGGCAGGGGGGAAGACCACATCGATCCAGCCGGTACCGACCTTGCGAATGAGAAGGGCGACAAGCGAGAAGATGACTCCGGTGATAATGAAGCCCCCCAGCGCCATTTCGTAAGACCCGTTGTTCAGAACTACGAATACAGGGGACAGGAAAGCAAAGCTGGAGCCCAGATAGGCTGGAATTTGTCCCTTGCAAATGAACAGATACAGCAGAGTGCCTATTCCGTTCATCAATAGAATGGTAGCCGGATCGACCTTGAACAGGATCGGCACGAGCACCGTAGAGCCGAACATAGCAAACAGATGCTGAAGGCTCAGGGGAATGCTTTTCAACAGAGGCGGACGCTCGTCCACCCGGATCATGTGCTGCTGCAAGAAACTTCCTCCTTGTTTATATAATCTTTTTCGTTTACTAAAAAAGCCCATCGACTATATTATCAGAAAGAAGTCGGAAAGACATCAGTTTTTTTACCACATTAGAAAGTTTAAGTTCATTAAAGCATTAAAATGGAACAACTTTCTAATTGGCATAAAAAGCTTCCTTTAAAACCGGGTTATTCGTCTTCGAAGAGGCTCCGTTAGGGGCTTTTTTTATCCGGTTAAATCCCGCTTATGTTTCTTGCTGGCCGGCCCACTTCATAGCATTGGCGATAAGGCGGCCCATCGTCGGATGAGCCCATGTCTCCGCAGTATGGCCGGGGGTCAGGACACAGACCTTGCCTTGTCCGTGGCGATGAGCCCAGGCGGCGGGAGCCGCTTCCCCTTCCTCTGAGATAAGCTCCGCCAAAATCAGGGGGTCTCCATCCATATCGATAAAATATTGCTCGTCATTTATCTCCCAATCACTGACTCCGGCCGTTACCGGATGGTTAGCGGATGGAGAGGATTTAACGAGCAGCTTGCGGGTGCCCGGCGGATGATGGGTAAACGTCCCCTTGACCAGCTTGCGGTACGTTCCCTCCTTCGGATATTGAGCCAGCCCGGAATGGATGGCAATCAAGCCTCCGCCTGCCGCAACGTAATCGGCAAGCTCCTGCTGGCGTCCTTCCGGACACCAGAGCTTGTCCGTCCGCACGCCGTTCTCCACGAGCAGGGCATCGCGGCCAATCACAATTCCGTCATAAGATTTGAGACGGTCCCACGGGAACTCCTCCGCCCGAGTCAAAATTTCCAAATCATATTCGATAGAACGGGATATAGCCTCGAGGCTGTGACGGGATCGTTCCGCAGGATGATAACGGTCTTCCAGAAGAGCCAACCATTTGACCATAAGACAACCTTCCTTCCTAAATATCATTTGAGAGCCCGTTGCTGCTACCTTGATTTCCGATCAAAGCGAGCAAAGGGATTTATTGCACATTTTATTACCGAAGATAAGCCGTTTTTCCAATGACTCCCACCCATAATACTACAAATTATAGATGGCGGGAACCCAATTCAGATTCGCCCAACGGGGAGTCTGCGGTACGCTTTGGGAATGGCTCGACATGAAAAACGGGACGATTCGACACGTTTCTTGACGGGATGCCCTGTTGAGGTTCATAATGAATAAAAATGATCAAACGGAAAGGATTTAGGAATGGGGATCGAGCTGTTACTTGAGAAGGCATCAACCTATTTAAAAGAGAGCGACCTGAACAAGATACAAGAGGCCTATCTGTTTGCCGAACAGGCTCATCACGGTCAGGTAAGAAAATCGGGAGAGCCTTATATTCTGCATCCGGTCGCAGTAGCCGAAATAGTGGTTAAAATGCAGATGGATGCCACCTCGATCATCGCTGCTCTGCTGCATGACGTTGTGGAAGATACCAGCGTTTCTTTAGACATGCTGCGCGAACGGTTCGGGGATACCTGCGCGATGCTGGTGGACGGCTTGACGAAGCTGGAGAAAATCCAATTTAAATCGAAGCAGGAGCAGCAGAATGAGAATTATCGGAAGATGTTCGTCGCGATGGCTCAGGATATTCGGGTCATTCTTATCAAACTGGCGGACAGGCTTCATAACATGCGGACTCTTAAGTTTCAATCGGAAGAAGCCCAGCGCCGGATTGCCGATGAGACTCTGGAAATTTTCTGCCCGATTGCCCACCGGTTAGGGATATCTGCGATCAAATGGGAGATGGAGGATATCGCTCTCCGTTATCTAAATCCTCAGCAGTACTACCGGATTGCAAATCTGATGCAGAAGAAGAGAACCGAGCGGGAGCAATATATTCAGGATGTTATTGTGAAAATAAAGGAAAAAGTGTCCGAAATGGGGATCGAAAGCGACATATCGGGCCGGCCCAAGCATATCTACAGCATTTATAAGAAGATGACCTCGAGAGGCAAGCAGTTCAATGAAATTTATGATCTGCTGGCCATTCGGGTGATTGTGGACAATATCAAGGACTGCTACGCCACCCTCGGGATTATTCATACTTTATGGAAGCCTATGCCCGGCAGGTTTAAGGACTACATTGCCATGCCCAAGGCCAACATGTACCAATCCCTGCATACGACCGTGATCGGACCCAAGGGGGAGCCGCTGGAAGTGCAGATTCGGACCTGGGAAATGCATCGCACTTCCGAATATGGTATCGCCGCCCACTGGGCGTATAAGGAAGGCTCGGCGGTTCCGTCCGGCAGCTTCAGCAAGAAGATGAACTGGTTCCGTGAAATTCTCGAGCTGCAGAACGAAACGCGGGATGCTTCGGAGTTCATGGAGTCGTTGAAGATGGACTTCTTTACCGATCTGGTCTTCGTGTTCACGCCCAAGGGTGAGGTCATTGAGCTTCCGGCGGGCTCGGTACCGCTTGACTTCGCGTACAGAATTCATACGGAGGTCGGGAACCGGACGATCGGGGCCAAGATCAACGGACGGATCGTCCCGCTGGATTACAAGCTGAACAACGGCGATATCGTTGAAATTCTGACCTCCAAGCATTCGTACGGCCCCAGCCAGGATTGGCTCAAGATTGCTCAATCCTCTCATACGAAGAGCAAGATCAAGCAGTGGTTCAAGAAGGAGAAGCGGGAAGAGAACATCATTAAAGGCCGGGAAGCCATCGAACGGGAGTTAAAGCGCCTGGCCATCGATCCGGCCCAATGGATGACGGATGACAAGCTGCAGGAGGTCGCATCCAAGTTTAATTTTAACGATATAGAGGATATGCTGTCCGCGATCGGCTTCGGGGGAATTACCGCCGCGCAGATTGTTACCCGGCTGACGGAGAAGCTTCGCAAGGAAGAGATCCCTCCGCTGCAGCTGACTAACGAAGTCAAGGAAGTGAAGTCCGCTCCGGAGAAGAAGAGCCGTCCCACCCATGGAGTCCGGGTCAAAGGAGTGGACAACCTGCTGGTCCGCTTCGCCCGCTGCTGCAATCCCGTTCCGGGAGACGATATCGTCGGCTATATTACGCGCGGCCGCGGAGTGTCGGTGCATCGTTCGGACTGCAGCAATATTCCGGCACCGGACGGTGAGGAAGGCAACCGGATTATTGAGATTGAATGGGCGGATTCGATAGAAGCGAATTACAGTGTCGAAATCGAGATAACAGGACATGACCGGCCGGGCTTGCTCAATGAAGTGCTGCAGGCCGTGTCGGAGAGCAAGACGATGATGTCCGCCGTCTCCGGCCGTTCGGACAAGAACAAGATGGCGTTGATTCATATGACGATCCTGATCCGCAATATCGATCATCTCCATTCTGTCGTCGAGAAGATTAAACGAATTCAGGACGTCTATTCCGTGCAAAGAATCATGCAGTCATAAGACGGTATTGACTGGAAACGAGGGATAGGGTTGAGGATTGTAGTACAACGCAGTAAAGAAGCGAGTGTGACCATTAACGGAAGCCTGACGGGGAGCATCGAGCAGGGGCTCGTGCTGCTGGTCGGGGTCACCCACGAGGATACGGAAGAGGATGCCCGCTACTTGGCGGATAAAGTGGCCGGTTTGAGAATATTTGAGGATGACGGCGGCAAGATGAACCTGTCTGTTCAAGAGATAGGGGGTCAAATCTTGTCGGTTTCGCAATTTACTCTATATGGAGATTGCCGCAAGGGCAAGCGGCCCAATTTCATGGCGGCGGCGAGGCCGGAACTGGCAGAACCGCTGTACCACCGGTTTAACGAGCTGTTGAGAGAACGGGGACTAACCGTTGCGACTGGGCGGTTCGGCGAAATGATGGATGTTCGGCTGGTGAATTGGGGGCCGGTTACTCTTATTCTGGAGAGCAAATAACGAGAACAAGGTTCGATTGCCGTGCGCAGACGGGCCTCGGTCAGGCTAAAGTTCGGGACAAGCAGAAGGTGTATAGTCAGGGGAAGAGGCTCCTCTTTTTGGCAGATTATTAGTTTCCGCGGAGGGAAATAATAGCCGCTAGACACCTTGGCATAAAGGAGATGTAGACGTGCACCGATCCGTCAAGGAGGAAACCGTCCTGCTTTCCCAGCAAATTTCTGCTCCGGCCTCTTACCATGAAGCGATCGCTTCCCTGACCCTTGACGGGTCAACGGAGGGCAAGCACAGCTTCGAATCCGAACGGGACGCGATGAAGAGAGTTCCGCGCAAAATCATTCGCTAGCGATTATAATGAGATAACATAATAGCCACGGACGGACACTCAGTCTGTCCTTTTTTTGTGTCTGGGAGGAAGGATTCAATTAATATAGACGGAGGATGCATGAAGGAATCCGCGGGTTCCTACGGCCGCACTAAATCTGCCAGAAATGTTTTATTCGGCGGGCATCTTATGTTACACTCTACAATAGGCTAATCATGCTTACGGAAATACACCTCGGAGGTGCGCACTTGTTAAATATTGCGATTCATCGGATTGGATTCGATGATTTTTCGACTGAAATTTATCATATTACCCGCTTGTTTTTTGAACAGCCCAATGTTCAGTGGGAGCCGCAGGAGAAGGATGCGGAGTGGCAAGCGGTCATAGAAATGCGGAAGAAGGAAGACACCCGTGATATCTATGTGAAGACGGATTTATCGGCGGCAGATGGGGGAGAAGCTTGGTCACATGAGCATACGATGCCCATTCCCGATTCCGGAGAGGAAGAGCGAGGGATAGTGAAGCGGGCGATTCTCTATTCCCTGCTTCAGGTGCTGCAGGATGCCACCGGGCTGGAGCAGCCATGGGGAATTCTCACGGGGGTCCGCCCGACCAAATTAATGCACAACATGATGAATAAACAGGATATAGAAACCTGTAAGCAAATATTGAGAGAGCAGTATTTGATCACCGAACCCAAGGTGAAGCTGCTTGCGGATGTGGCAGAGCGGCAGCTGAAGGTCATTCCCGATCTGTTCCGGCTGGATAAAGAGATAAGTATCTACATAGGAATACCGTTCTGTCCCACCAAATGTGCCTATTGCACGTTTCCGGCTTATGATATTCGGGGAAACAACGGGTCTGTTCAAGGTTTTCTGGAAGGGCTGCATTATGAAATCCGCGAGATGGGCCGATGGCTTCAGCAAGCCGGTCTGGGCATTACGACGATTTATTGGGGCGGCGGAACACCGACGAGTATCGAGGCGGATGAGATGGACGCCTTGTTCCAGACGATTCAACAATCATTCCCCGGATTGGACAAGGTTCGGGAGCTGACGGTTGAAGCCGGACGTCCGGATACGATTACCCCGGAGAAGATTGAGGTCTTGCAAAAGTGGAAGGTGGACCGGATCAGCATTAACCCGCAGAGCTTCACGCAAGCGACGCTGGATACCATCGGCCGCCACCATACGGTAACCGAAACATTGGAGAAATTTAAGCTGGCCCGTCAAATGGGCATGAATAATATCAATATGGACTTGATTATCGGCCTGCCTAATGAAGGGATAGAGCAGTTTCAGCAAACGCTGGACGAAACCGCCAAGCTGATGCCCGAATCGCTGACGGTCCATACCCTTTCCTTTAAGCGGGCATCCAAAATGACCAAAAACCGCAGTGACTATGAAGTAGCTGAACGGGATGAAATCGCCGAAATGATGCAGATGGCTGCGGATTGGACCGAGCGGAACGGTTACCAGCCCTACTATCTGTATCGCCAGAAAAATATATTGGGCAATTTGGAAAATGTCGGTTACTCCCTGGAAGGAAGGGAAAGCCTGTATAACATTGTGATGATGGAAGAACGGCAAACGATTCTCGGACTTGGCTGCGGTGCGGTAAGCAAAATCGTTTACCCGGGAACGGAAGAGGATACCCAGCAGAAGATTGAACGTTTTCCCAACCCGAAAGAGCCTGCCGCTTACATTCAAAATTACAAGGAATACGTGGACAAAAAAATAAAGCTGCTGAATCAGGCGTACTTGTCCGAAGCGGGAATTTGACATTCGTTCATCCTTAATAGATTAATATATGGGGGGTCTACAGTGAAGAATAAATGGATTTTACTGATGGCCACTGCTATTATCCTGCTTGCGGCGGGAAGCAGCTGGATTTATTATATGGAAAAGTACGGCGGCGGTATCCGCTTTACAGCAGGGAACAAGCCGCAGGAGCTGGAGAAGGTGGAGGTTGTTGCACAGCCTGCGGATGATTATGACGTGATCGTGGTAGGAACCGATCCGGAAGGAATCGCGGCGGCGGTTTCCGCTTCCCGCAATGGGCTGCGAACGCTTATGGTGGACGGTCATGACCGCGAAATACTGGGCGGTTTGATGACCCTTGGCTGGCTCAATAGTATTGATATGAATTATGACGTGGAGAATAAATCGATCGTCCCCGGTGCCAAGATGCCGGTTCTGAACAAAGGGATTTTCTCGGAATGGTATGAAAAGGTCGAGGGGGATTCGTTCGACGTCACTACGGCGGCTAACGCTTTTAATAAAATAGTTCAGGGAGAGAAGAACCTCGATGTGCATCTGAAGGCGCGGGCGATTGAACCGATTCTCGCCAAAGGCCAAGAGGATCACATGGTTGTAGAGGGGATATCGCTTACGCGTGAGGACGGAACCGTCCAGCAAATTAAGGCCAGAGCGGTCATCGATGCGACTCAGGATGGCGATTTTGCCGCTGCCGCGGGAGTTCCGTTCACGATTGGCCGGGAAGATTTGGGCGATATGAAGTCCAAGATGGCCGTTACTCTCGTCTTTCGTCTGGGGAATGTGGACGATGAGGTTTGGAAGCAGGTCCGCAAACGGCTCAGCAATGACAACGATCCAAATACCGGTGCTACGGACATGTCGGCCTGGGGCTATGTCGAGATGCAGAAGTACCCGGCAGTCAATAAAGAACGGATGAAGATGCGCGGATTAAATATAGGCCGCCAGAACGACGGCACTATTCTGATTAATGCTCTGCAAATTTTCGGGGTGGATCCGTTCGATCCCAAATCGCGGGAAGAAGCCTTCGTGCTGGCCAAGGAAGAAATTCCGCATGTAGTGGAGCATATGAAGGAGCTGTATCCGGAGTTTGCCAATGTAGAATTTCTCGATACCGCGCCGGAGCTTTATGTGAGAGAAAGCCGGCACATGAAAGGAATGTACCGTCTGACGATACTGGACTTGCTGGAAAACCGCGATCATTGGGACCGCATTGCTTTCGGTTCCTATGCCGTTGATATTCAGCGCACAAGTCCGGCGGATGACGGTGCGGTCGTTCTTGATCCGCCGAAATACGCCATTCCTTTCCGCAGCATTGTTCCCCAGAAGGTAGATAATCTGCTGGTGGTTGGCCGTTCCGCAAGCTTCGATACGCTTCCGCATGGAAGCGCCCGGGTCATTCCGACCGGGATGGCAACCGGTGAAGCGGCCGGGGCAGCCGTCAAAATTGCCATGGATGGAGAGATGACCTTCCGGGAGCTGGCTGAATCCAAGGAAGAGATCAAGAAGCTTCAGGATCTCATCAACAGCAAGGGGATGGATGTCAAGCCATATACTCCGAAGGTACATCCTTACATGGAGCATCCTGCCTATCCGGGATTGAAGGTAGCTGTCTATCTGGGTATTGCCAACGGGGGCTACAATAACGATTTCCGTCTCGATGACACATCCAATCCGCAGAGATTGGTTAATCAATGGAATATAGCCAAGCGGGTATATCCGAATTCGTTCAAAGGAGATGCATCTGCTGCTATCGCAGGTATGGAAGAAGCAGCCAAGCAGCCGTTAACTCTGGAGCAAGCTTGCTATACGATAGCTAAAGCAGTGGAGCTGGATGTTCCGAAGGAGCAGGCTCAGAGCGAGCTGATCGACAAGGGGCTGCTGAAGCAGTCGACGATAGACATGATTAAGGATCAGGGACAATTGACCAATGGAGAGACGTTCATGATGCTTAAGGATACTCTGGAACGGATAGTCGGTGTGAAGTTTTAGAGCTCGAGGCATTATTCTTTGCTCAACGCGCGCCTATTCGGTGCGCGTTGAGGCGTTTCATCACAGCGATCTGTCTTCTAACAGGCATAGGTCCGATAGATGTAATCAAACTGTAATGTTAGGTTCATGCCTTTGTAATAATAAATGTCTATACTTAGAACTGACCCCTTTTGTAACATATATAACTAATTCAACCTGCAGCCGATGCCGCAGGTTCTTTTCTTTTTGGCCGGTTTTTCTATTCCGCAGTTTTCCACAGCTCAGGGGATTCGGAGTCTTCTAAGAAGGGTCATTTGTTCCAAGATGACACATCCGTTCTGGGATGACTTGACAATCCTAAGCCGGCGCATTACAATCAATACTAAATCTTACGACCCTCCGGTGATCGGCGCCTACCGCAACTAAGGACTTTATCACTGGAGAATATCGAAATCCGTTGAAGGGACCCAGTAATTCAACCCCACCTCTGCAGAGAGGGAAGCCGATGGCTGCAAGCTTCCTGAGGATGATTGAATGAATAACCTCCCGGAGGACGGGCCGTGACCCCCACAGCATGAAGATGCGGGTGGAAGTAGCGGCTTCGCGTAGTCGGGCGTTAACCGGAGAAGTGCGGAGCTTTCGTTCCTCTTACTTGACGGTAAGGGAAGAATGCCCCGAATGTGGGTGGTACCACGGGTGATTTGTATATAATCCCTCGTCCCTGGCTGTTATGGCCGGAGACGGGGGATTTTTTGTAAATATAAGAAAGTATAAGTTTTCATCTATACCTGTTCTTATATTTCATCGGTAAACGCGCCCGTCCTAAGGACGGCGATAGCCGTTTATCCTTGCGGAATGCCCGATGTGTCCCGATCCGCACTGCCCGAGTCTCTATATGAAATGCAGAAGGAGGAAGCGAAATGAGTTTTCAGAAGCCGAAAGGCACACAGGATTTGCTGCCCGGCATTGTGGAAAAGTGGCAGTACATCGAAGCGAAAGCAAGAGATTTGTGTCGCCGCTATCATTATAAAGAAATCCGCACGCCGATTTTCGAGCATACGGAGCTGTTTCAGCGCGGCGTTGGCGAGACGACCGATATCGTGGAGAAGGAGATGTATACTTTCCTCGACAAAGGCGGCCGTCATATAGCGCTTCGGCCCGAAGGGACGGCGGGCGTTGTGAGAGCCTACGCGGAGAACAAGCTCTACGCGGAACCGGACGTTACCAAGCTGTATTATATCGGGCCGATGTTCCGCTACGAGCAGCCGCAGGCGGGTCGTTACCGCCAGCTCCACCAGTTCGGCGTGGAAGCGTTCGGCTCGACCGATCCTGCTCTGGATGCGGAGGTCATCGCGCTGGGCTACAGCTTCTACAAGGAAGTTGGCATTCGCGACGTGACGGTTGAGATCAATTCCGTGGGTACCCCGGAAATTCGGGCCCGGTTCCGTCAGACGCTCCTGAACTTCCTTGAGCCGATGCGCAGCGAGCTGTGTAAAGACTGCCAGAACCGGATGGAGAAGAATCCCCTTCGCGTGCTGGACTGCAAAGTCGACCAGCATCGGTTCGCCGGGGCTCCCGAGCTGATCGATCACCTGGACGAGGAATGCGCGGCACACTTTGAGGCCGTCAAGCAGAGCCTGTCCGCCATGAATATTCCGTATCGGATCAACCCGCGGCTTGTCCGCGGCCTCGATTACTATACTCACACCGCTTTCGAGTATAAGGCGGAAGGCATCGGAGCCATCGATACGATCGGCGGGGGCGGACGCTATAACGGGCTCGTCGGAGAGATAGGCGGTCAGGATCAGCCGGGTGTCGGCCTCGGGCTAGGCCTTGAGAGAACTCTGCTCGTACTGGAATCCCAGCAGGCGGACGTTCCCGGCGCACAGCCGATCGACGTTTATCTGGTGCCGATGGGAGACCGGGCGGAGCGTGAAGCGGTGAAGCTGTTGTTCGAGCTTCGTTCGGCCGGGATAGCTGCCGAGAAGGATTATTTGCAGCGGAAGATGAAGGCGCAGTTGAAGGCGGCAGATCGCTCGCAGGCCCGCTATGTGGCGATTCTGGGCGAGGATGAGCTGGAGCAGGGCGTCATAGCGTTGAAGGAAATGGCTACGGGGGAACAGCAGTCCGTACCGCTTGGCGAGCTGCTGTCCTTCCTGAAATCGGCCCTCGGTTAAAAATTCGCATAGTTTGGCTGCGATAAACAGGAATACATTTAGGTTTCGAGTGAAGAGAAGAACGATGAAATCCCCATACTTTTAGAGGAGGAAAGAAAGATATGTCCATGTTAAAAACGCATCATTGTGGTCAGCTTGGCAAAGCTCACGTAGGAGAGACCGTTCAATTAAACGGATGGGTCCAAAGAAGACGGGACCTGGGCGGGGTATTGTTCATCGACCTTCGTGACCGGACAGGTATTGTGCAGATCGTGTTCAACCCGGACTTTTCCGGAGAAGCGCTGGAGATCGCAGACCGGGCGCGCAACGAGTATGTTCTGGCCGTTCGCGGCAAGGTGGTCGAACGGGCGGAAGAGACGAAGAACGCGAACCTGGCTACCGGTGAAATCGAGGTTCAGGTGTCGGAGATTGAAATTTTAAACGCGGCCAAGAATCCTCCGTTCTTCATCGAGGACGGCATCGAAATCGACGAGGCGCTGCGCTTGAAATATCGTTATCTCGACCTGCGCCGCCCGGAAATGCAGCGGACGCTCATGCTGCGCTCCAAAGCGGCCAAAATTTTCCGCGATTTCCTGGACGAGAAGGAATTCGTCGAAGTGGAAACGCCGATCTTAACAAGAAGCACGCCGGAAGGTGCGCGCGACTATCTCGTGCCGAGCCGCGTACATCCGGGAGAATTTTTCGCCTTGCCCCAATCTCCGCAGATTTTCAAGCAGCTGCTGATGGTCGGGGGGCTGGAGCGCTATTATCAAATCGCGCGATGCTTCCGGGATGAAGATCTGCGCGCGGACCGCCAGCCGGAATTTACCCAGGTGGACATCGAGACTTCCTTCCTGTCTCCGGAGCAGCTTCAGGAGCTGATGGAGGAGCTGATGGCGAAGCTGTTTAAGGAAACGATCGGAGTAGACATTCCGCGTCCGTTCCAAAGATTGACTTATGCCGATGCTATGGGCAAATACGGTTCCGACAAGCCGGACCTGCGCTTCGGCCTGGAGCTGGTCGAGGTGTCCGATATTGTGGCGGGCAGCGGCGTCAAAGTGTTCTCGACGGTGGTCGGCAACGGCGGTCAGGTCAAGGCGCTGAATGCCAAAGGGTGCGCCTCCTGGAGCCGTAAAGAGCTGGACGATCTGCAGCCGTTCGCCGCACGTTACGGTGGCAAAGGGCTTGCCTGGATTCAGGTGAAGGACGGCGACTGGAAAGGACCGATCGTTAAATTTTTTACCGAGGAAGAGAAAGCGGCCCTCACCGAGCGTCTGCAGGTGGAAGAAGGAGACCTGCTCGTATTCTCGGCAGATAAGCCTAAGGTGGTTGCGGATGTGCTCGGCAATCTGCGCCTGAAGCTGGGCAAGGATTTGGGGCTCATTGATGAGAGCCAGTTCAAATTTGCCTGGATCGTCGATTTCCCATTGCTTGGCTACGACGAAGAAGAGAAGCGCTATGTCGCTGAGCATCACCCGTTCACACGGCCGAAGGAAGAGGATATTCATTACTTCGATACCGATCCGGGCAAAATTCGGGCACAGGCCTATGACCTGGTCTTGAACGGATACGAAGTAGGCGGCGGATCAATGAGGATCTACAAGCGCGATATCCAAGAGAAAATGTTCGCTGCTCTCGGCTTTTCCAAGGAAGAGGCTTGGGATAAGTTCGGCTATTTGCTGGAAGCCTTTGAGTACGGTACTCCACCGCACGGAGGAATTGCATTCGGGCTGGACCGTCTGGTTATGCTGTTGGCCGGACGCTCCAATCTTCGCGAAACGATTGCATTCCCTAAGACGGCAAGCGCCACTTGTCTGCTGATGGACGCTCCCGGCGAGGTGGACAGCCAGCAATTGGAGCAGCTCTCCATTCGAGTTGCGGTGAAGCAGCCTTCCTCCTCCCAATAAAACTGTCTGATTAAGCCTGTCAAAAGGAGGAAAAGCAATGCTGAATCAATTTTCGAGGACGGAGCTCGCCATTGGCCCGGAAGGGCTGGACGTGATGAAAAGAAGCACCGTAGCTGTGCTCGGCGTCGGCGGCGTCGGCTCTTTCGCGGTAGAAGCCTTGGCCCGCACCGGCGTTGGCCGCATCGTTATGATCGACAAGGATGTTGTCGATATAACGAATGTCAACCGGCAGCTGCATGCGCTGCTGTCGACCGTCGGCCGTCAGAAGACGGAGCTGATGAAGGAAAGAATCCGGGATATCAATCCGGATTGCGATGCCGTAGCGCTGCAGATGTTCTACACTGAGGAAACATACGAGAAGCTGTTCGAGTATCCGCTAGATTATGTCATTGACGCTTCCGATACGATCAGCTATAAGATTCATCTGATCAAGCAGTGCCTGCAGCGTAAAATCCCGCTTATTTCCAGTATGGGAGCGGCGAACAAAATGGATCCGACCCGCTTTCAGGTGGCGGACATCTCGAAGACAACGATGGACCCGATGGCCCGGGTCATTCGCCAGAAGCTGAGGAAAGAAGGGATTACCAAGGGGGTTAAGGTGGTCTTCTCCACCGAAGAACCGGTAAGGCCGAGGGAAGATGTTACGAAGCAGATCGTACCGGAGAATGCGCCCGAAATCCGCAAAGCTAAACAGCCGCCGGCCAGCAACGCGTTCGTTCCGCCGGTGGCGGGATTAATTATGGTAAGCGTGGCCGTGCGTGATCTGCTTAAGTCAGCCGGTCTTTGAGATTGCTGCAGGAGGGGGAGAGCGACGCTCTGTGCTAAAGTTAAAGCGCCCCTCTTACCGGGCTTGGCCGCTCGGCTCGTTGGGCCCGAGCCGGGGGGACAGGGACGGTCACCGGCAAATAATATGGTATAATAGAGCATGTCGACCGGTAACCGGCGGCATGTTCTTTTTTCAACATTTAAGCGTATAAGTTTGACCTTATCCCTGTTCTTATATTTCATCGGTGCGCCTGTCCAAAGGTCGGTAACAGCCGTTTATCCTTGGTCGTGACAGCTTTTGGTAGGAAAACCTGCAACTTTGCATCTTTTGAACAGGTTGCTGGTTCGTTGGCAAAAATTGCTGCGAAAATACATGCTTTTGAGCATCAAATTGAAGAAAATGCCTGTCATGAACAGAAATTCATGTATTTTTGCAGGCTTGCCCACTACAATAGGCGATTTAAGAGAAGAAGGATGCGCTTTTGCTTCTTTTGCCTAAGGCCAGTATGCATAGCACCACACGAGGGACGTAGGCTTTCACTATGCAACGCATAGTTCGCCTTTCCGGCGCCGATTGTGAATGGCCTCATAAGCTATGACGATCTACCACCAAGCGAGGGCCGTAGGCTTTCGCCAAGCAGCGCCATAATGTGCGCTCGAAATTATTTTTAACTGTAAGGGTGAAATCACATTGGACTTATTTGACCTAAATCCAACAACAGACCACCAGCCACTTGCCGAACGTATGCGCCCTCAGACGCTTGATGAATATTTTGGTCAGTCCCATATCTTAGCGCCAGGTAAAGTCCTGCGGAAGATTATTGAAACCGACAAAATCACAAGTATGATTTTACAGGGTCCTCCAAGTAGCGGTAAGACAAGTCTTGCTTATATTATCTCTCAGTCCACAAAAGCCAATTTCGTACGTTTAAATGCGGTTTCCTTAACCGTTGCAGAACTTCGTGAAGCCATAAGTACCGCTAAAGACAATTTAAAAATGTACGGTCAAAAAACCATTGTAATGATAGATGAAATTCACGCTATGAAAAGTAATGTGCAAATGGCATTGCTTCCACATGTAGAAGACGGGACTATCATTCTGATCGGACTGACCACCGAATCCATTGCTCACGATTTAATTCCGCCGCTGGTTTCCAGATGCCGTACTTTTACCTTAAAGGCATTAGACCACAATGATTTGAAAGAAATCATTGTTCGTGCGCTGAAAAGCAATAGAGGTTTGGAAAACAAATTTGAGATTACGGACGAAGCTTTGGAGTATTTGGCCGATGTGTGTAATGGGGATGTGCGGAGCGCTTTTAATGCACTGGAAATGGCTGCTTACTCCCTTTACGAAGGAAATCTTATTGAACTACAGCATATTCGTGAGGCATACGATTCCAGAGTGAATTCCATAACAACTACGGATTTTTATGATATTGTATCTGCTTTTTGCAAATCTTTGCGCGGTTCCCAAACGGATTCGGCTCTTTATTGGCTTGCCCGTATGCTGGACTCTGGTGTAGATCCGTTATACATTGCCCGAAGACTTGTTGTTCATGCATCAGAAGACGTCGGAATGGCAAATCCAAATGCTTTACAAATAGCGATAGCGGCGCAGCAAGCGGTTGAATTTGTCGGGATGCCCGAGGGACGTTTAGCGCTTGCTCACGCCACGGTTTACATTACGGAGAGTCCTAAGTCCAATAGTGTTTATAAAGGGCTTGCAAGCGCATTTCAGACGGTTAGAAATCATCGTGCTTATCCTGTTCCGGAAAACATCAGAGACGGCTCTAGAAGCTATATAAACCCGATTGATAATCCCAACTCCAAAATGCAGTACTTGCCGCCTGAAATTCAGAACGAAAAGTTTTACTTCCCGCAAAATTCAGGAACCGAATCAAAAATTTATGCTCGATATTACGACAAAGAAAACAGAAAGTAATGCCTCCTTGCGGGGGCATTTTTCATTTCCAAGAAACACTGGGCGGTAAACTTGTTCAAGAGGCAATCGAGTTATTAGTCAAAAGTCGTTAATCATAAGGAGAAATTAAGGGTCTAAAATACAATCGACTTTTAGATCTGAATGAAGTGGTGGGCTATGCCTTGTAAAAGAACCTAATCATTATGTGCAACGACAGCATTTTCCCGACGCACTCAAAGAGCAGCCATTTTTTATAGCCGACGAACAGGGAATGGAAGAAAAAATGAGGATAAACCAGAAAAACGAAAAAACCGAAAGACATTCCTTTGAAAAGGATGTATTTTAGGTTTTTTTGCTTTTTTTTGGGCCGGTAACAATGACAATCCGCCCAAGTAAGCTTATAATAAAGAGTGGGGCAAAATAAGGTCGGCGCATCATTCTAAGGGGGAGCCGCGCCTTGTCATACAAACATAGGGAAAACAAGGCGTACATAAAAGTACTTTAACGATGACAATATTTTTGCCGTTCTTGGTAAACAATCAGGAAAGACCGTTAAACGGGAACGAGATGCTAGCGAGAAGGTGATATTCATTTGTTATCGACAGACAATGCGATTTTACTGGTTGCCATCCTGTTACTAATAGGGGTCATCACTACCAAATTTTCCGCACGATTCGGGCTGCCTTCGCTGGTTTTGTTCTTTGTCGTCGGAATGGTCATCAATAAGTTTATTTACTTTGATAATGCCGCGGTTACTCAGCTATTCGGAGTTCTGGCCCTGATCGTGATCCTGTTCGAGGGAGGGCTCCAAACGAAGTGGAGCAATATGCGCAGGGTGCTGGTCCCTTCCTTGTCATTGGCCACCTTCGGCGTCTTCTTAACAACGATCGTCTTCGGCGCTTTCGCCATTCTGATTCTCGATTTGGATTTGATCGAAGGAATGCTGCTTGGAGCTATTGTCGGATCTACGGATGCGGCTGCCGTTTTTGCCGCCCTCGGCACTCGCAACATCAAACAGAAGCTGTCCTCAACACTGGAGGCAGAGTCGGGCACGAACGATCCGATGGCGGTATTTCTTACCGTATCGCTTATTCAGCTTTATCAATCGCCGGACTCCAATTTCTGGATTCTGCTGGTCAATTTGTTCTGGCAGATGGGCGTAGGCTTGCTCATGGGGCTGCTGCTGGGGAAGGTTGCCGTTTGGTGCATCAACAAAATTAATTTGGATTCCTCCGGATTATATCCGGTCTTGTCCGTTGCCTTCGCTATATTTACTTACAGCACGACGGATTTGATCAACGGAAGCGGGCTTCTTGCGGTATACGTGATGGGAGTTCTGGTCGGAAATTCGGATTTGACCTACCGCCACTCGATTTTCCGGTTTAATGAAGGCTTCGCCTGGATGATGCAGATATCCATGTTTATTCTGATGGGACTTCTTGTCTTTCCGTCGGAGTTGATCGGCATTGCATGGCAGGGCTTGGCCTTATCCGCTCTATTGATGTTCGTAGCGAGACCGGTCGGTGTTTTCCTCAGCATGATATTCATGAAGTTCTCCTTTAAGGAAAAAATATTGATTTCCTGGTGCGGACTCCGGGGAGCGGTGCCGATTGTACTGGCGACTTATCCGCTGCTGGCCGGGATGGAAAACGGGTATTTATATTTTAATATGGTATTCTTCATCGTATTGACCTCCGCCCTTATCCAGGGCTGGACCATTACTCCCTTGGCCAATTGGCTCGGCCTGACGGGAGACAAGAAGCCGACTGTCCCCCACAGCTTGGAACTGGTCTCAATCGGTAAGACGAATACGGAAATTATCGAAGTGCAAATCGAAGACCAGGCGAATGTCGTCGGTTCGGAAATCCGGAACCTGGCCCTGCCGGAGGATACTTTGATAACGGCGGTGATCCGCGGGGAGAAGATGATCACTCCAAGGGGAACTACCCGGTTATGCGGAGGAGATATACTATACGTACTGGTGTCCAAGGCTAAAACAGAAGATGTCAAAAATCTGTTTATCGCCATGAAGCCCGGGGAAGAGGATGATTTTGCGGAACCGGAAGGAGAACGTCCTTCAAGGAAAGCGGACGAAAGCGAGGCCGGAGGCAGTAAGGGGACTCATTCGGCATCGGAGGCTTCTCCTTCTCCAGACGGGATCGCCCCGGAAGATCGACAAGAAGAAAGCGGGGCGCCCGAGCGGAAGGCGGAGTTTTCGGGTCAGACGGAATCCGTGACCCCGCCTAATCATTCGAAATACCACGAGCAACGCGAACAAAACGGAAACAAGGAGAAATAAGTTCAATAAAAAAAGCAGCGGAAACGGTGAAGCACCGAATCCGCTGCTTTTTGTTTAAGAAGGTATAAGTTTCACCTTATACCTTCTTAATATTTCACCGGTAAACGCACCTGTCCAAAGGGCGGCGATAGCCTTTTATCCTTGTCTGGCATAAAATCAGGCCATCAGCCCTAAACGAGATCCGTTTCCGGTTCATCCATCCGTTCCGTGCGGTCGATAATGCCGCCGCCCAAGCATAGCTCTCCGTCATAGAATACTACGGCTTGTCCGGGGGTAACGGCTTTCTGCGGCTGGTCGAATTCGACCCGGCAGGTGCCTTCTCCCGTCATGCTTACTCTTACCCCCTGATCCTGCTGCCGGTAGCGGAATTTGGCGGTGCAGCGGAGCGTTCCTACAGGCGGCTGGCCATCGATCCAGCTCACATCCGTAGCTTCAAGCGCGGTGGAGTATAGCCGCGGGTGAGTGTCGCCCTGAACGACGTACAGAATATTGCGGTTCAGATCCTTGTCCGCGACAAACCACGGTTCCCCGGTGCCGGACCCGCCAATCCCCAGGCCCTGGCGTTGGCCGAGGGTATAGTACATGAGCCCGTCATGCTTACCTTTGTATTCCCCGTCCAGCGTAAGGATATCTCCGGATTGGGCCGGCAGGTAATGACTCAGAAATTCCTTGAAATTTCTTTCTCCAATAAAGCAAACCCCCGTGCTATCCTTCTTCTTGGCGGTGGCGAGTCCTGCCGCTGCGGCCAACTCCCTGACTTTCGGTTTAGGCAAATGTCCGATTGGAAACATCGCTTTGGATAGCTGATACTGGTTCAAAGCGTTGAGGAAGTAGGTTTGATCCTTGTTGGCATCAAGGCCGCGGAGGAGACGATATTTTCCTTCATGGAAATCGACCCGAGCATAATGCCCGGTAGCGATATAATCGGCTCCGAGTTCCAACGCTTTCTGTAAAAACTCGCCAAACTTGATTTCCCGGTTACACATAACATCCGGATTAGGGGTTCTCCCTTTGCGGTATTCATCCAGGAAATAAGAAAACACTTTATCGTAATATTGCTTCTCGAAATTAACGGTATAGCAAGGTATGCCGATTTGGGCGCATACTTTGCGCACGTCTTCGGCGTCCTCTTCCGCCGTACAATACCCGAATTCGTCGGTATCGTCCCAGTTTTTCATGAAGATGCCGATCACTTCGTACCCCTGCTCCTTCAGAAGAAGGGCGGCTACTGATGAGTCGACTCCTCCAGACATTCCAAGGACGACTCTCGTCTTTTCAATCGGCTTGTCCATTGATTTAATCCCTCGCTTTGTTTTACTGACTGCTGTATTATTGTAACACATTTTAGCCTGATAACCGCTATTGTGAAAATAAGAACCTTTATAATTTTCATGAAAAAGTCATGGTTTTCATTCCCGTAGAAGCAATTCTGTGTTAACATATAGTTAATGTAGAATATGATACTCAAGATCTACAGAAAGATGGCGGTCATATCGGTTTTTATCCGACTTTTGCCATCCATTTTAGCATGAATTGTCTTTATTTTGGTTAAGCTTGATAACAATAATTCGCCTTGAATTACAAGTCGCAATACGATACAAATGAGGTGCTGATTTGAAGATCTCGACTAAAGGACGCTACGGGCTGACTATTATGATGGAATTGGCCAATCGTTACGGTGAAGGCCCCACTTCCTTAAAAAGCATTGCAGAGAAGCATCAATTATCGGAGCATTATTTGGAACAACTGATAGCTCCCCTGCGCAACGCCGGTCTGGTTAAGAGCGTGCGCGGAGCTTACGGCGGTTATATCTTATCCAAGCCTGCCGAGGAGATTACTTCGGGAGACATTATTCGTGTTCTTGAAGGCCCGATCAGTCCCGTTGATTTCACCGAGGAAGACGATCCGGCCAAGCGAGACCTATGGATTCGCATCCGTGACAGTATTGCGGAGGTATTGGATTCCACTACCTTGGCATCCCTGATAACTTTTAAAGACGAGGGCAGGAGCGACAGCTATATGTTCTACATTTAGTGCCTTGCCGTCGACTGCCGATGTTTGGCCCGGCGGTCCATGAGATTTGCCCGAATCCGGTGTTATAACATACTCCTTGGCCTCTTCATCCAACATTTGGATAGCTGCTCCCCGGCTCCGAGCCTGGCAGCGCCCCGTATTCCACATGACTCGCAGAGAGAACACATCCCATGTTTAGGAGAAGACGATGAAACGTATTTATCTCGATCATGCAGCCACGACCCCCTTGCATCCCGAAGTGCTGGAAGCTATGATGCCATATTTGACGGATATATTCGGGAATGCCTCCAGTGTCCACTCCTTCGGGCGTGAAGCCCATTGGGCCTTGAACGATGCGAGAGAAAGGATCGCTTCGATGCTAGGCTGTGAAGCCAACCAATGGATATGGACGAGCGGAGGGACAGAGAGCGATAATTTGGCTGTCCTCGGCACTGTAGCAGCCGCGAAGGGCAAGCGTCATATCATCTCGAGCGAGATAGAGCATCATGCCGTACTTCATGCCTGCCGGCATTTGGAACAGCATGGCTGCGAAGTGACCTACCTTCCGGTTGATGCAACGGGAAGAGTGCGCGTGGAGGACGTTGAACGTTCGATAAGACCCGACACCGCATTGATCAGTGTCATGTACGGAAATAACGAGGTGGGTACGCTGCAGCCGATCCGCGAGATTGGCGAAATAGCCCGGCAGCATGGAATAGTGTTCCATACCGATGCCGTCCAGGCGCTCGGACTGGAAAAGCTTAATCTTTCGGAGCTTCCCGTAGATTTGGTCAGCTTCTCCGCACACAAAATCGAAGGCCCCAAAGGCATCGGAGGATTATACTGTTCTCCCCGAGTGCGGCTCGCTCCCCAATCCTATGGAGGGCTGCAGGAACGTAAACGCCGCGCGGGAACCGAAAATGTTGCGGGAGCTGTCGGCTTCGCCGCAGCGGCAGTCAGAGCCGTCTCGGCCCTGGAGCAGAAGCAGGCGCAGATGACGGCATTCCGCCGAACAATGATCGAAGGCTTGACCAGAGAACTTGGTTCCGATGGCTTTATTGTTAATGGCCATCCGAACTTGACACTGCCTCATATTCTCAATGTCAGTTTCCCGGGAGTTTCGACCGAAACCCTTCTAATGAACCTCGATTTGGAAGGGATCGCTGCGGCCAGCGGTTCCGCCTGCAATTCGGGAGCTCTGGAGATCTCCCATGTCCTGCAAGCGATGAAGCTTCCCTCTCCGGTTACCCAATCGGCAGTTCGTTTCAGCTTCGGGCCCGGCAACACAATCGAAGACATCGAACGGGCCGCCTCCATAACTGCAACCATCGTTAACAGAATCCGTAATAATAACAGTTAGCCTTGAACCTGACATACGTCCCAAGGTCGGCCTTCAGCCGTTTAGAGTGATGATTGAAGCACCGCCTTGGGGCAGCTCTATACCCGGGTTTGTCCTCTTTTTGCACGGTCAGAATAAGCATGGCCCAATTGACAAACAATTTTGTAAGGACATGCAGCCTTATTATTGAATTTGGCAATTTGATCGGTCGAAAGGAGAGACAAGTCTTTTGCGCAGAGCTAAAGATATGCTGGGTCTGCCCGTTATTGATGTGCGGACCGGAAAACAGCTTGGATCCGTTAAGGATTTATGGATCGATTCCGAATGGCAGGTGCAGGCGATCCTGCTCGATAACAAGTCCTGGTTCTCGAGCCCAAGGTTCATCTTATGGGAAGATATCAACTCTTTCGGGGAAGACGCCGTTACCGTGACTGATGAAGCTGTGATCCGCTCGGAGGAGGACATCACCGGAGCATGGGTTCTGCTCACGGGATCGGGGCAAATTATGGGCTTGCCTCTTCTGACGGTTAACGGGCAGCAATTGGGACGGGTGGAGGATGTTTATTTTTCTCAAAATATGGATAAAAGAATAATAGGATTTGAATTATCGGAAGGCTTCCTGGCCGATGTCAAGGACGGCCGCAAATGGCTGCCCGCTCCTGAGCAAGCAACGATGGGACAAGATGTTATCATGGTCCCTGTAAGCTGTAAAGATTCGTTGGAAGATATTTTATACGAGGAATAGGGTGAAAGAGATGCTGCGATGTCCTAATTGCAACTCCAAGGATATAGGGAAAATCGGTTCGCACCAGTTCTATTGCTGGGGCTGCTTCATTGAGCTGACGGTGAATGGAGACAAGATGTCCGTATATCAGGTGGAAGAAGACGGTACACTTAGTTCTTTGGATGATTTGTTTTTTGAAGAGCCTGCTCCGCAAGAAATTCATGCTAATTAATTTTGTTTGCTGAGCCGTATCATGCATCCGGTTTTTTACGAAACGGAACCGAGGTTTCTGTTTCCTGAAAAGCCGGATGCTTTTGCATGGCAGGGTTTAAGCTCTCTACCCGGGTTAAATTGCCTGACTGCTACATATACTATTGTAGGAGCTAGTCCGTTTTTGGAGAAACGGATGAAACGGGGTGAGAACGGGTGGAGCCTTTTTACAAAAATAAATGGTTCGGATTTTTTTTGTTCGTGCTTGCCGGATTGTTGATTCTGTATATGCTTATATTGGTCCGGCCTATTATTGTTTGGGGATATAGACTGATTAGCACTATTTTGGCCCCTTTTATTATTGCCTTGATTATTTCTTATGTTCTGAACCCGATCGTCACGCTGCTTAATCAGAGGAAGGTTCCGCGGACGGTAGCGGTTCTGTTGATTTATGCGGTGTTCATCACTTCGCTCAGCGTCATTATGCTTAATTTGATTCCGGTCTTTGTGACCCAATTGGCGGAGTTAAACGAGCATATTCCACAGATGACGATGCAGGCGGAAAGTCTGATGATCACTTTAAACGATCACCCGCTGTTGCCCGACAGTATCCGCGAAGGAATTTATAATTCGATAGAGCGATGGGAGAAGGGGATTTCAACCGCTATTTCGGATTACATAGACCGGATCGGCAGCACGATAAATACGCTGTTTATAGCTTTTATCGTTCCGTTCATCGCATTCTATATATTGAAGGACTTTAAATTAATCGAAAGAGGAGTCATCACCATCGTTCCCAAATCATACCGGAAGCCAACGGTCAAGCTGCTACGTGATATTGACCAAGCATTGGGCAATTATATTCGCGGGCAGTTTATTGTTTGTGTAATTGTAGGGCTGCTGGCCTATATCGGCTACTGGCTGATCGATATGCCCTATCCTTTGCTTATGGCCAGTCTGGTCAGTATATTCAATATTATTCCTTATCTGGGGCCGTTCTTCGGAGCTGCCCCGGCCATCATTATGGCGGCTACCGTTTCCTGGAAAATGGTGTTGTATGTCATTATCGTAAACACTCTCGTTCAAATTTTGGAGGGAAATGTAGTCTCACCCCAAGTGGTTGGGCGGACCCTGCATATGCATCCGCTAACGATTATTTTTGCACTGCTGGTAGGGGGAGAGCTGGCGGGAATTATCGGGCTCATTCTGGCCGTGCCGTTCTTCGCGGTCATGAAGGTGATCGTTCAGCATATTTTCATTTATTATGTTCACCGCAAGCCTACCGGTTAGGATCTATGCCAATAAGAACCGGCAGGGAATGGACGCATACGGATCGAAGAGACCGGGCCATGACAAATGTTGACATGGGCACGGAATAACCGCTATAATTTGGGGCATAAGTAATAGTTAAATAGCGGATAAAGCGAGGATGAATTCCAAGAAGTCATAGCCCTCCCTCAGAGAAGAGGTTCCTGTCGAAGGACAGGCTGCGAGAACCTCCGGGATGAAGAATGACGGATGCTGTTTTCGGAGTGTGGATAAACACCACCGGGGAGACCCGTTACATCTCACTAGAGGAGATTGCATGGGGACGATCATGTCCGCAAGGCAATAACCAGGGTGGTACCGCGATTAGAATCGTCCCTGAATGAAGGGGCGTTTTTTGTTTTACCGCATTAGAAAGTATAAGTGTATTGAATCATGAAGTTGGTAAAGACGATTAACTGTAATTTATGCAGGTAATTTCAAGCGAATGGTGGAAAGCGATTAAAGTAAATGGAAAAACTGCATTTAGAATCGAGGTTTTTGGCCGAAAACGCCTTTTTTGCACAAACTAGCTGTAGTTTTTCCACTTAGTTTCCGTCTTTTGCTCCAGAGGAGCAATCTAGCTGTATAAAATCCAGTTAAACATCCAAGTCGGAAAAGCGTCGCCAGTTCGTCAAGCGGCATCATCAGAAGCGGTGGAAAATTTGATTTTCCCATTGTTCGCCCTAACCGGAACGGACCCCAACGGAGTTTTTTAATATTGATATATTGATAATGGAGGAAGGTATGGATGAAAGCTAGTGAAATTCGTCAAAAATGGCTTGATTTTTTTGCGGAGAAAGGACATAAAATCGAACCGAGCTCCCCGCTCGTTCCCCATAACGATCCATCCTTGCTGTGGATTAACGCCGGGATGGCCCCGCTCAAGCCTTATTTCGACGGCCGTGTGAAGCCGGAGAATCCGCGGATAGCGAATGCGCAGAAATGTATCCGCACGAACGATATCGAAAATGTGGGCAAGACCCGCAGACACCATACGTTTTTTGAGATGCTGGGGAACTTCTCGATAGGCGATTATTTTAAGGTAGAAGCGATAACGTGGGCATGGGAGTTTCTGACCGATCCCAAGTGGATAGGCTTTGACCCGGAACGTCTATCCGTAACCGTATATCCGGAGGACCAGGAAGCTTTCGATCTGTGGAAGAATAAAATCGGCTTGCCGGAAGAACGGATTTACAAGGTAGAGGACAATTTCTGGGATATAGGAGAAGGCCCTTGCGGTCCATGTACCGAGATTTTCTACGACCGCGGCGATGCTTACGGCGATCTCAGCGACCCGGAATGCTGGCCCGGCGGAGAGAATGAGCGCTTCCTGGAAGTATGGAACCTTGTATTCTCCCAGTTCAATCACAATAAGGACGGCAGCTACACTCCTCTGCCGAATAAAAATATCGATACCGGCGCCGGATTGGAGCGGTTCGCTTCCATCCTGCAAAATGTCGATTCCAATTTTGACACCGACCTGTTCGTGCCGATCATCGAGCAAATCAGCGAGATTGCCGGCGTCCGTTATAAGGATAACGAGGAACAGGATGTTGCACTGAAGGTGATAGCGGATCACATTCGGACGGTCGTGTTCGCTGTCGGGGATGGTGTCCTGCCTTCCAACGAGGGCCGGGGTTATGTTATCCGCAGGCTGCTGCGCCGCGCAGTCCGTTATGGTAAAGTACTGAGAATCAATCAGCCTTTCCTCTACCGTCTTGTGCCCGTTGTCGGGAAGGTCATGGGCGTGTATTACAACGAAGTGACGGACAAGGCCGAGTTCATAGACAAAGTCATTCGTACGGAGGAAGAGCGGTTCCACGAAACGTTATCCGACGGTCTGGCGATTCTTGCCGGTCTGGCCGACAAGGCCAAGCAGGACGGATCGGGCCGGATTGGCGGTGCGGATGCGTTCAAGCTGTACGATACTTACGGCTTCCCGCTCGATTTGACCGAGGACTTCGCTCAGGAGCACGGATTGGATGTCGACCGCGAAGGATTCGAGCAGGCGATGGAGGCTCAGCGGGAGCGGGCACGGGCTGCCCGTCAGGACAACGACAGCATGAAGGTTCAAGGCGGTCCACTGGCCGATTTCACGGATAAAAGCGAGTTTGTTGGTTATAATGAGTTGGTAACAACTGCTAAAGTGATTGCGATCGTAAGAGAAGGGCAAATGGCGGAAGAGGCAAACGAAGGCGATATCTGTCAGGTCGTTCTGGACCGGACGCCATTCTATGCCGAGTCAGGGGGACAGATTAGCGACACGGGAATGCTGACGGGAGCACAGGCGAAGGCCAAGGTCGAGGACGTAAGCAAAGCCCCGCATGGACAGCATGTTATGACGGTCAAGGTGGAGCAAGGAACTCTGCGCGCCGGGGATACGGTAGAAGCTGTCGTAGACCGGATCAAGCGCGATGATATCATTAAGAATCACACAGCGACCCACCTGCTGCACCAAGCTTTGAAGGATGTGCTCGGCGAGCATGTCAATCAGGCCGGCTCCCTGGTCGCTCCGGAACGTCTGCGCTTCGACTTCTCCCATTTTGGCGGAATCAGCCCTGAGGAACTGCAGGACATCGAGGTTCGGGTTAACCGGCAAATATGGAACCGGACCGGCCTGGACATCTCCCTCATGCCGATCGCGGAAGCTAAAGCGATGGGGGCTATGGCTCTATTCGGAGAGAAGTATGGCGACATTGTGCGGGTCGTCCGGATCGGGGATTACAGCATTGAGCTGTGCGGAGGCTGCCACGTAGGGAGCACGGCGGAAATCGGGTTGTTCAAGATTGTGAGCGAAAGCGGAATAGGGTCCGGTGTACGCCGGGTAGAGGCGGTAACCGGCCGTTATGCTTATGAATATTTGGAGCAGCAGCTTGATCTTCTTAGACAATCCGCAGCGATGCTGAAGTCGGGGATTAGCGATGTCCCCCGCAGGATCGACTCCATGCTCGGCCAGGTTCGTGAGCTGAATAAGGAGATAGAGTCCCTGCGCGGCAAGCTGAGCCACCTTGAGGCGGGCAGTTTGACGGATCGGCTGCAGGAGGTCGATGGTGTGCCTGTATTGGCCTCTAGAGTGGATGCAGGGGATATGGATTCTCTACGGACAATCGTTGATGAATTGAAGACGAAACTGGAATCCGGTATTATCGTGCTGGGCGCGGCTGTAGACGGCAAGGTGAATCTTGTCGCAGCCGTAACTCCTGATCTGGTGGGGAAAGGCTACCACGCCGGCAAGATTGTCAAGGAAGCGGCGGCGATCTGCGGCGGAGGCGGAGGCGGCCGTCCCGACATGGCTCAGGCGGGAGGGAAAGATCCGTCCAAGCTGGAGGAAGCCATAAGACAAGTTCCCGAGCTAATCAAGCGTATGGCTTAATGGGCAATTTAGCCCATAAGGGCATCACGATAGGGGATTCTGAGAAAATTTGTCTGTTAAAAGAGGAATTATCGACACAGGCAGAGAATATATCAGTTAGATGAAAGGTTGTCGGCCATTGCAGACCTCCGGCGCAGGACGATCGGTCCTGCGTTAGAGGTGCGCAGGCGGGTTAGGCGCTGGCATCGGACTAATAAGGAATAGGGTATGAAGCAGGTTTTGCCTAAGGGGCAGAACTCTCAAGGAGGTGCGGTCATGAATTCCATGGATAAAACAATGAAGTTTAATGTCAAAGCCGACGGGATTGAGACATCGCCGGAAGAGGTTATGATTGCCGTATACGACGCTCTGCAGGAAAAAGGCTACAACCCGATCAACCAGATCGTGGGATACTTGCTGTCCGGAGATCCGGCTTATATCCCTAGACATAATAACGCCAGGAGCCTGATCCGCAAACGGGAACGAGATGAATTGATTGAGGAATTGGTTCGATATTATTTGCAGGGAAAGAAGCGCAAATAATAAAATATCGAAGGAAATGTCTTTTTTCGATTAGCAAGACGGGAGACTAGTTGATGAAATGGATGGGTTTGGACTACGGAGACAGGACCATCGGCGTTGCTTTGAGCGATGAGTTAGGCTGGACGGCCCAAGGCCTGGAGGTTATCCGCCGCACGAACAAAGCCGCCGATTTGGCAAGGCTGGGAGAAATTATCCGCGAGCATGGTGTGGAGGAAATTGTCGTCGGCCTGCCGAAAAATATGAACAACACAATCGGTCCTCGCGGGGAGCTGAGTATGGAATTTGCGCAATTATTGCAAACTAAATTTGGACTCCCCGTTCACCTTTGGGATGAACGATTGACGACCGTGTCTGCTGAAAGAGCATTGCTGGAGGCAGACGTCAGTCGTAAAAAAAGGAGGCAAGTCATCGACAAGATGGCCGCCTCCCTAATATTGCAAGGCTATTTGGATTCTAATAAGAGAAGGTGAGGTTGTACAATGGCGAACGATGAGATGCATTTGGACGAACCGGAAATCATCTACATTCCAGATGAAGAAGGAAACGAGGAAGAATTTGAGGTCATCATGAAATTTGAAGTCGACGGCTCGGACAAAAAGTATATGATGGTCGTTCCCGTGGAAGCCGATGACGATGAGACCGATGAGGTGTATGCTTTCCGTTATGAGGAAGACGGTGACGATTTGAAGCTGTATACGATCGACGATGAAGAAGAGTGGAACATCGTTGAAGAGACCTTCAATACACTCATGGATGAGATGGAAGACGACGATGAAGACGATGATGATGGCGATAAAGAGGCCAATGATCGGTAATGCCAATCTACCAATTGAAAGACGCTAAGCCCATTGATGTATTGAAGACAACCTTCGGTGATGAAGTGGTGTTGGAGGATGAGGAATCCTCGCGTACTTACGTGCTTCTCGCTGAATTTTCTCTCGGGCCGAATGAATATGCTGTCCTGGCGCCGGCCGAACCGCAGAAGGATGAGGCGGAATCGGTGTTTCGTATTACCCGTAATGCTGCAGGAGCCCCTGAATTGGAAACGATTCTGGATGATGAAGAATGGGAAACCGTATCCGAAATCTATGATGAAATGACTGCAGACTTCGACTAGCGGGCGGGTAGAACATTTTTTTAGAATATGCTAGGATAAAAAGGGCGGCGGAAGCCGCTCTTTTTCTGATTTATAAGTTCCGGGGCTCCCCGCAAAGTACTCGGAATACGCTTCGAAGGCATACGTCACTTTGTGGGGTTATTTAATGATGCATTTATGGGGGATCTGCAAACGATTTATGGTCCTCTGAACAAAATGCTATGGATTTTATTTTGACGGATTATGGGAGGGTTTTAGTGAACGATCAATTAAAGAACGATAGAAATCATGGTGCCGCTCTCGGCAAAAAAAGGCGTTGGCCTGCAGTGCTTCTTATTTTCTTCTTGCTGCTGGCCGTCCTGGTTACTTTGATTGCCCTATATATTGTCAATGGCATGAAGCCGACAGCCTCCAACGGCGAAACCGCGCGCGTTACTATCCAGCCGGGATCGGGCTCCAAGCAAATTGCCGAAATGCTGGAGCAGGAGGGAATCATACGGAATCAGTGGGTATTTATAGGTTATTTGAGATATAAGAAGGAAGGGCTGCGGTTCCAGGCCGGAGAATATGAAATGAGTCCCGGGATGACCTTCGATCAGATTATCGCGAAGTTAAATTCGGGGGATATCGTTAAGGAAGAGATGATGCGTTTTACCATTCCGGAGGGCTTCACCATTCGACAAATCGCGGAGCGATTGAGTGAGCAAGGTTTTGTTGATGCGGAGGAATTTATTCAAATCGCGCAGGATCCGTCCGCAGTCCAATCCCCTTGGCTCGATTCGCTTCCCGAAGATCCAAATGTGAAGTATCGGCTGGAAGGATATTTGTTCCCCGAAACCTATGAGCTTAAGCTGGACAGCACCCCCAAGGATATTATTGTACGTATGGTAGACGAATGGAACCGGAAGCTGGCTAAGCTGCCTCCTGATTGGCAGAACGTCATGAAGGAACGCGGATTATCCTTCCATCAATTGCTTACTCTCGCGTCGCTAATCGAACGGGAGGTAGCCGTGGAGGACGAGCGTCCTTTGGTGGCCGGAGTCATTTATAATCGGATTCAGCAAGGGATGAAGCTGCAAATCGACGCTACGGTCCAGTACGCGCTGGACAAGCCTAAAGAAAGGCTGTACTACAAGGATTTAGAGGTGGACAGTCCCTATAATACCTATGAGAATGCAGGATTGCCGCCTGGGCCGATCGCCAGCCCCAGCTTGTCTTCTATTGAAGCTGCGCTGTATCCGCAGGAAACGAAGTACTTGTACTATGTGACTAAAAAGGATGGCTCCCAGCGCCATCTGTTCGCCGAAACCTATTCCGAGCATTTGAAGAATAAGGAAGAGAGCGAGAAGCAGTAATTCTTGAACAATAAGTTGAAGCCAGGAAGATGGCTAATTCGTTGGAACGGCAGGAGGGAAAGACAATGACCAAACCGGAGCTGCTGGTTACGGCAGGAACACTGGAGGAAATGGAGAGATTGATCGATGCAGGGGCCGACGCGGTGCAGCTTGGCGAGCAGAGATACGGAATGCGGCTGCCGGGAGACTTCGATCTTCCGATGCTGGAGCAAGCTGTCCGATTGGCCCATTCCAAGCAAGCCAAGGTCTATGTGGTGGCCAACAACATAATGAACAATGACGTATTGCCGGAATTGCCGGCCTACGTTAAGGAAGTCGCCCGGATCGGAGCGGACGCTCTAGTATTCGGAGATCCGGCCGTCTTGATGGCTCTGAAGCAGGCCGGTGTCGAAATGCCCCTGCACTGGAATCCGGAAATGACGGCGACCAACTATGTGACGGCCAACTATTGGGCGGGCAAAGGGGCTACCCGTGTCATTCTTGCCCGGGAGTTGAATCTGGAGGAAGTTTTGGCGGTCAAGCAAAATGTGAAGATGGAGGTTCAGGTTCAGGTTCACGGGATGACGAACATTTTCCATTCGAAGCGGGAAATGGTCTCCAATTACCGGAAGCATCAGGGGCTGGCTCCAAATCCGTCTGACCACGGCAAGGATCAGGGATTATTCCTTATCGAGGTGGAACGGCAGGAGGAGAAATACCCCGTGTATGAGGATTGCAACGGTACCCACATTATGAGCTCCGATGACATCTGTATGCTGGAGGATTTACACGAGCTTCTGGCTGCCGGCATCGATAGCTTCAAGATAGAAGGCTTGCTCAAGCCTCTGGAATATAACGTAACGGCCGTTAGAGCCTACCGGCAGGCGATTGATGCTTATGCGGCTGATCCGTCCGCTTATGAATTTAATCCGGAGTGGCTGGAAGCGATAGAGAAGATTCAGCCGGCCGGCAGGGAGCTTTCTTTCGGATTTTTCTACAAAGAACAGGTTTATTGAGGTGATATGATGTCAGTGCAATTGGAAACGTCTGAAGGACAAAAGCGGACGCTTGCCCGACCGGAGCTGCTGGCGCCGGCAGGCAATTTGGAGAAGCTGAAATTTGCGGTTCATTACGGTGCGGATGCGGTTTATATAGGCGGACAGAAATACGGGCTTCGTTCGAATGCGGACAATTTTACATTCGAGGAAATGCGGGAAGGCGTCCAGTTTGCCTCCCGCTACGGGGCCAAAGTGTTCGTGGCTACGAATATTTATGCCCATAATGAGGACTTGGAGGGACTGGAGGATTATTTGCGGACTCTCCAAGACATAGGTATTGCCGCCATTATTGTCGCTGATCCGGCAATTATCGAAACTTGCCGCCGGGTGGCGCCGAAGCTGGAAATTCATCTGAGCACACAGCAGTCGACCATGAACTGGCAGGCGGTACAATTTTGGAAGGACAACGGGGTCGACCGGGTTGTTCTGGCGCGGGAAGTCAGCATGGCCGAAATTAAAGAAATCAAAAAACAGGTGGACATCGAAATTGAAACCTTCATCCACGGGGCCATGTGCAGCTCTTATTCCGGCCGCTGTGTGCTGTCCAACCATTTTACCGACCGGGATTCGAACCGCGGGGGCTGCTGCCAATCCTGCCGCTGGAAATACGATTTGTTTGTAGGCAGCGAGGACTCCCCTTTATTTGAACCGGAGGATGACAAATTTACAATGGGGTCCAAGGATCTGTGCATGCTTGAATATATTCCCGAGATGATCGAGTCCGGGGTGGAGAGCTTCAAGATCGAAGGAAGAATGAAGAGCATCCATTACGTAGCTACCGTTGTGAACGTTTATCGCCAGGCGATAGACAGCTATCTGGCGGATCCCGAGCGGTATGAGCTTAAGCAGGAATGGCTGGATGAAATTCACAAGGCCGCGAACCGGCCGTTGAATACGGGATTTTTCTTCGATGCCCCGGATCATGAGGATCATATTTTCGGGCCTGAAGAGAAGCTGATTCCATATGAATTCGCCGGCATGGTTATGGAATATGATGAGAGCACCGGTATGGCCGTAATCCAGCAAAGGAATCATTTCAAGCCGGGGCAGGAGGTTGAATTCTTCGGCCCGAACGGCACGGCTTTCAAGCAAATCATCGGCGAGATTTGGGACGAGGAAGGTCAACCGCTGACTGCGGCCCGGCATCCTTTGCAGATTGTAAAGCTTAAAGTGGACAGCCCGGTTCAACCTTTGGATATGATGCGGAAAAAAATGGACGGTTAATTTTTAAAAAAGACTAAAAAAAATGGGTCGAAATGCCGAGAAAATAGTCATCAAGACTTAAATAGGATGGTGGCTGTCTTTGAAACTTTCGAAAAACCCATTTAAGAAGCTGTTTTCACGCAACCAAAGACCTATTTCTCAAGATGGTCGCTCTTTTTCCTGGAAAAATATAAAGCTGAAAAGCCCGGGCAAATCCGTAGGAATGAAGCTGTTTCTCATTTTCTTCTTCAGCATTCTGGTGCCGGTAGTGTCACTAGGTATATTTTCCTATAACTTGTCCAAAGACATTATCGAGAACAAAGTGTCCCAGGCAAGCGAGCAGACCGTTGAGCAGGCGACGGATAAGCTGGATCTGATCTTTCAGAATATTATGGATGTGACGACCCAGCTTTTTGCCGACAGTGAATTTTTGAGAAATTTGCAGATGATCAACGTTCAATCCACTGAAGACTACACCACTTATGATTTAATCAACAAGATTCAGCAGCGCTTGAATACGCTTATCAATTCCAACAACATGATGTACGGAATTTATTTGATTCCGACGGGAGAAGGCCGGATGCTGGGCAGCGGGTCCCTCAGCACAATTAACAGGGCCGAAATCGTAAATGAAGAATGGTTTAAGGAAACGATCGAAGGCGGCGGAGTTCCCGTATGGCTGCCCACCAAGAGATACGGATATGTAGGCGGGGATACCGTCTTCGGCATATCGAGGCTGCTCTCCAAAGAATACGTCATTCTCGCTGAAATCCGTGTCAACGTACTGAACTCCGGCATAGCGAACATTGCAACTGCCGGAGGGGAAGCGGTTATCGTGGATAACCAGAACCGGTTGGTCAGCGTCGAGGATATTGATCAAATCGGAGAGGTATTCGAGATTGATACGACGGACAACAACTCGGCATATGCAAGCTCCGTGTCCAAGAAAGAGGTTTATAACGGGGAAGAGCATTTAATCGTCTATAAGAAGATGAATGCTACCGGCTGGGCTGTTGTTACCAACTCCCCGTTGGCCGGGCTGGTCAAAGACACGAACCAAATATCGAACATTACTCTAATTATGGTCATCGTTTCGGTAGTGGTTGCTGTCCTGATCGGAATGTATGTCGTTCGGATGATCGGCAAACCTCTGTCTCATCTGCGGGATCTCATGAGTCAAGGGGCACAAGGGAACTTGACTGTGAGAATCAAGCATTCCGGTAAAGACGAGATCGGCGAGGTTTCGACAAGCTTCAACCAAATGATGGAGCAGATTACTCGTCTTGTTCAACAGACGAACCAGTCTGCCGCCGATGTATTGGATACGGCCCGCGTCCTTCTCCATTCCTCGAAGCAGACAGCGACCTCCGCAAGAGAGATCGCTATCGCAACGGAGGAAATTGCTAACGGTGCTTCGAGCCTGGCCATGGAAGCGGAGAAGGGGAACGGTCTTACTCAGGAGATCGGCATTCAGATGAAGCAAGTGGTGGCCGCCAATGTCGAGATGGGATCTGCTGCGGCTGAGGTTCATCAGGCAAGCGAGCAGGGAACGGCTTACATGGGTGAACTGACCAACAAGACGAACCTTACGGAGAAGATGACCCGCTCCATGGTCGAGAAGGTGGACAAGCTTAAGGAAAGCACCAGCTCCATTCGAAAAATATTGGATGTGCTTCAGAACTTGACGAGACAGACCAACATTCTCTCGTTGAACGCTACGATTGAAGCGGCACGGGCCGGCGCGGCAGGCAAAGGATTCATGGTTGTCGCCGACGAAATCCGCAAGCTGGCGGATCAGTCCAAGCAGTCTATTGAAGTCGTAGGAGAGATTACGGAGAAAATCCAAGGCGAAATAGATGAAACGGTGTCTGTTCTGTCCGAGGCTTATCCGGTGTTCCAGGAGCAGATAGAATCGGTTAAAGATGCGGAGCTGATCTTCCAGAAGGTGCAGGAGCAGATGGGAGCATTCGTGGAGCAATTATCCGCAGTAACCGACTCCATCCAGACGCTGGAGGAATCACAGGTTGTTCTGCATGAAGCTATGACGAATGTCAGCGCCGTTTCCGAAGAATCCTCCGCTACTTCTGAAGAAGTGGCATCTCTAAGCAATGAACAGCTTAATGTCAGCGATGAGCTGGTCAAGCTCTCTGAAAAGCTTGAAGAGCTGTCTAACTCGTTGAAAGATTCGCTGTCTAAGTTTACAATATAAAAGTAGGAAGAACTTCCTGTTCCTTATCCAAGGAGCAGGTTTTTTTCTACGGGCATATCCGCTGACCGGGAGCGGAAGCATTGGTTCAAATATATAGAAAGGTATAAGTTTCGCCTTATTACCTGTTCTTATATTTCATCGGTTAACGCGCCTGTCCAAAGGTCGGCGACAGCCGTTTCCTTGGGGCAGTCAAAGAACATCAAAGGAAGTGTGGATCACAAAGTGAAGTATCCCGTTTATAAATGGTTTACCATTCTGCTGCCGACTCTGATTATCGGAGGATTCGAATTTATCCGCCACGAATTCCTGCTGGATGTTCTTACGATGGAAGCCGGTAACGTTTATATTACCGTCATGACTCTGATTCTGTTCTATCTGTTCGCGACCTGGATGTTCCGGCATATTGAAATGACGAACAAGAGACTGGCGGAAGAACAGGCGAAACGGGCCGTCTACGAAGAAAGAGAACGGCTGGCTACGGAGCTGCACGATAATATCGCGCAAACGTTATTTTTTCTCAACGTAAAGCTGCAGAAGGGCCAGCTTGAGGAAGCGCGGTCCATGATTTCCGGGATTAATAATGATTTGCGTCAGGCGATCTTTAATCTGCGGTCTTTGCCGGAAGAAGGGGTTATCTTCGAAGATCGGGTAGAGAAATGGCTCGATGAATGGAGTATGGTGACCGGGGTGGAGGTTCGCTTGAAAATGGAGCTAAACGGCCATCGGTTTACTTCCGCTGAAGAGGTTTTGTTATTTGGAATAATCCAGGAAGCGTTTACGAATATCCGCAAGCATGCGCGGGCCAGCCTCGCTGAAGCGCAGTTGGTCGTACAAAAAGAAGGCTGGGTGCTTAAAATTGCGGATGATGGAATCGGCATTATGCCGAATAATGATCAGGATAGAAGATATGGACTCTCGATGATCAAGCAGCGCGCGGAACAATTAGGAGCCGTTCTTCATATCGGCAACGGAGCGAAAGCAGGGACGGAGCTAACCGTAGCCTGCAAGAAAGGAGGCCACCTGCAGTGAATAAATATCGGGTGCTCATAGCGGATGATCATCCGTTAGCGAGGCAGGCGGTAAGAACTTTGCTGGAGGATGATCCGGCATTCGACATCGTAGGTGAGGCAACCAACGGAATCGAGGCCGTGGAAGCTTGCGAACGGCTCCGGCCGAACGTGGTGCTTATGGACATCCATATGCCGGAGATGAACGGTCTAGAGGCGACTCGGAGAATTAAGGCGCAGGATCCTGCCATTAAAATTGTTATCCTGAGCGTATCCGACGCCGCCGCAGACTTGTTCACGGCCATACAGTTCGGGGCCCAGGGATATTTATTGAAAAATATGGACCCGGGGGATTGGGCCGATTATTTGCATGCTTTGCTGGAGGAGGATACCGAAACCGCCCGCCGAATGGCTGATAGATTATATTATCAATTTAAGGCAGTGAAACCGTCTCAAGGCCCTCCGCCGAGCCTGTTAACCCCAAGGGAGAAGGAAATTCTCGCTTACATTGCCGAAGGCGACACGAACAAGCAAATCGCCGACAAACTGGTGATTGCCGAGAACACGGTTAAGAATCATGTGAAGAATGTGCTGGAGAAGCTCAGTCTGGACAACCGCGTTCAGTTGGCCGCCTACGCCGTCAGCCACCGGATTTCCCGTTCGGGTGATGAATAAGTTGACCTCCGTAAGCTGACGGCAGCGAGGCGGTCATTGACCGGCCTCCTTATTCCTCCTGTTCCACTGCATGGATAAACGGTTTATTCGGTAAATAGTGCAGCGTCTTGATAAATCGGATGGTTCTCGTCTTTACCCTCATAACAATGGAATGCGTCTCTGCGCGCTGTCCGGGCAAATAGGATACCCCGCCCAGAAATTCGCCGGGAGTAATCCCCGTGGCAGCGAAGATAACGTCTTCCTCGCCAATCATATCCTTCATGGCCAGGATTTGGACGGGATCCTTCAGCCCCATTTGAATACAGCGCTCATATTCCTGCTCTCCGGAAGGCTTCAGCCTTCCCTGCAGCTCTCCCCCCAGGCAGCTTAACGCAGCGGCGGCAAGCACTCCTTCAGGGGCGCCGCCCGATCCGAGATACAGATCGATACCGGATTCCGGGAAGGCGGGAGCCATCGCTCCGGCAACATCGCCGTCGCTCAGGCATTTAATTCTTACTCCTACCTGGCGTAGCGTGTTCATAATTTCCTGATGGCGGGGTCGGTCAAGAATCATTACGGTCAAATCGGACAGCGGCTTGTTCAGTGTTGAGGAAGCGGTGCGCAGAGTGGCTTCGATAGGGTCATCGAGACTTACCTTACCGGCAAGCGCAGGCCCTACCGCAAGCTTGTCCATGTACATATCGGGAGCATGCAGCAGATTGCCCTTCCCTGCAACAGCAATGACGGCAAGCGCATTGTTCAGGCCTTTCGCCACCAGCTCCGTTCCTTCTAACGGATCGACGGCGACGTCCACCTCCGGTCCTTGAAGATTACCGACACGTTCTCCAATATAAAGCATTGGCGCCTCATCCATTTCCCCTTCGCCGATGACGACCGTCCCCCGTATGGAAACCGAGTCGAGCATCGTTCTCATCGCTTCGGTGGCTGCGGCGTCTGCGTTTATTTTATCTCCACGTCCCATCCAGCGGGCAGATGCCAGCGCGGCCAGTTCCGTTACCCTCACGATTTCCAATGCCAATTCTCTCTCCATCGTTCTCTCTCCCTTGTTGTCAATTATGTAATACATCATAAATAATTTTATGATATATCATATATATGTGCAATTATTTTATTTTGCTTTATTAAATTACGAATTAGGATGGCTTTTATACGGTCCATTGGTTTCGTATGGCTGAAGGAAATAGGTGAATTACCAATAATGACAAGGGAGAAAAAATAATTGACCGGAGTTTACTTTGTTCACGACAAACGATATATTTAGTTTATTGGCAGCAATATGACGTTATAATAGGGATTGTTAAAGGAAATCATTCGCAGGGAAACCTGCTTAGATGTCAGGAGGGAGCCGTCATCGAATTATCTACCCGACAGTTGGAGATCGTGGAGCTGGTCCGGCGGCATGCACCGATTACAGGCGAGCAGATCGCCGAGGCGCTTGGTTTGAGCAGACCGACCATCCGCTCTGATCTGTCGCTGCTCGTCATGCTTGGATATTTGGATGCCAAGCCTAAGGTCGGTTATTTTCTCGGGACATTCGCCGCGGAAACGTCGCGAACTTATGCCCGCACTCTGGGATTGAAAGTAAGAGATGTTCAGGCGGTGGCGGTCGTTGTGCAGCATACCAGTACGGTTCAGGATGCGGTGGTCACTCTGTTTACAGAGGACGTAGGCGGGCTTGCCGTACTGGATGACAACGGCCGGCTGGCCGGGGTTGTTTCCAGGAAAGATCTGCTCAAGGTGACTCTCGGCAATGCGGCCGCCGCTTCTATGCCCATCAGCCTTGTTATGACAAGGGAACCGAATATCGTCACCGTTACTCCGGAAGATACGGTGCTGGATGCGGCCCGCAAGCTGATTTCTCATGAGGTGGACATGCTGCCGGTCGTGTCCGAGGAAGAGCATCCGGATGGTAAGGAAGTGGTGGGCCGGATTACGAAAACGACCATAACTAAAGTATTCATGGGGATGGCGGGAGAGTAGAACCATTCAATTACGGACAATGGTACGGACCAGGTCCGCGGCAGGGAGGAAATATCATTGAACGAGAGTAAAAGCTACACAGTCTATATTTGCTCCGATTCCGTCGGCGAGACGGCCGAAGCGGTTGCGAGGGCCACGATTCGGCAGTTTGACTCGCAATCTGTACGACTTCGCAGGTTCGGCCATATTCAGACTGAGGATGAGATTAGGGCGGTAATGGAGGAAGCGGCGAGCACAGGCGGTTTCGTGGTCTACACGCTGGTACAGCCGGAATTAAGAGAGATGCTGCGGGCCGAGGCGATTCGTCTCGGAATAAGAGCCGTTGACATTATGGGGCCTATGATGCAGGCGTATATCGATACGTTCAACGGTTCGCCCAAGCGCAAGCCCGGTTTGCTGCATGAAATGAACGACGATTATTTCCGTTACATTGAAGCGATCGAATTTTCCGTACGATGTGACGATGGCAAGGACACGCATTCATTAACGCATGCGGATGTGGTGCTGATCGGAGTGTCCCGGACTTCCAAAACTCCGCTCAGCATCTTCCTGGCATACAAGGGCTACAAAACGGCGAATATTCCGCTCGTCCCGGAAATCAAGCCGCCGAGGGAGCTCTATCATGTCAACCGGAAGAAAATCATCGGATTGACTATGGAGCCGGGGCATCTGCTGAAAATCCGCACGGAAAGGCTGCAAGCCGTCGGGCTTCCCTTTGGAGCGCCAAGTATGCCTCTATGGAAAGAATCTGGGATGAACTGGAGCACGCGGCCCGCGTGATGGAACAACTGGGCTGTCCCGTTATCGATGTGACGGCCAAAGCCATTGAAGAGACAGCCGGTTTGATAATGAAGCGCTTTTGAGGTTTTAATGGAATGGAAGGGGAGGCCCGGGTCTTGTTGACCTTAGAGGCAGCCCTTTTTTTTCATAAACTGAGGCTTCGGGGATTCCATCGCTTCTCCGGGATACGGAAAGAATTGCCCAGTTTGCTTTGCGCTTCTGACTGTTATCCCCTTTGCTCAGAAATGTCCCCGTAACCCGGGTTCCATCCGACTGACTTCATCCATCTGTATTGTTTCAAACAGTGAATAAGCTCGGCGCTTCTTCTTGAATACACCTGACTGAAGGGGATAGTGCCCGGAAGGGAGCTGCGAGAGGGATTACGGCCCACAACGTGAAAGATCCTGAACGAAAGGGATAATGGTCGGTATCTATTTTTTCAGGGAAATTATCTCTTAGGGATAACAAGATAGGTTTTATGTCATCAAGATAAGGGACTAAACTGATATTGTGTTGACGGAAGCAAAATTTGGTTAAAAAAATCTGGGTACTTTTACCTTGAAAAGGCGTACTTTGTGAAAAGTTGAACGTTTTCATAGAAAAAATAGGAATAAAGTGGTGCTTTTGTAGTCTTTTTAGCCAGAGAGAGGGAAAGCAAGATATGTTAACAGTTCAACAAGAAATGAAAATTATTTGCTTTTAACGTATGTTAAGATTTGATTGTCGAAAGCGTTCACAAATAAATGGGCGGGCTTCCGGTTAACCTATGTTGTGAAGGAGGGACGGATCTTGAAAAGCTACACCCACTTACCTACCAACCGGGCGCTTTCCAAAGACAAAATTTATATCCGCAACCGCGAATCGGGCATTCAAACGTCCTGGCCGCTGCACTCTCATGAAGGCTATGAAATCTATTATTTTATTGAGGGAGTGGCCAGCTATATTATTGGGGACAATATTTTTCAACTGCTGCCGGGAGATATGCTGATTTTTGAAGGGCAGACTCTCCATCGCGTCAATCCGGATACTGAAGTGCCGTATGTTCGCAGCTACATCAACTTTTTGCCGTCCTATCTCGAATCGTTGGTGCCTGCGGACCTTCTTGATAAATTGTTAACCCCTTTCAATAATGTCAACGGCAAGTTGATTCGCTGGGGGGCGGAAGAGAAGGAAGAGATTGAGTCTATTTTTACCCAAATCGTTTGGGAAAGGGAGAAGGAGAAGACCGGGCATCGGTTCATGGTCCAGGCCTATCTGGCCCAATTGCTGACGCATATTTACCGCAAATCCAGAGAGATGGACCCGGCCCTCGTCGTTCCTAATGCTACGCAGAAGGAAATGTACGTGCATCGGATCCTCCGTTTCATCAACGATCATTATCAGGAAAATCTGTCGCTGGATCAGATTGCCGGCTCCCTGCACCTGAACAAATATTATATGTGCCACTGCTTCAAGGAAGTGACCGGTTATACGATCAATGTCTATCTCTCCAAGAGAAGACTGGATGAAGCCAAGAAAATGCTGAGGACGACCGATCTGCCTATCGGACAAATATCCGACCAGATCGGATTCAACAGCCCGATCCATTTCAGCAGGCTGTTCAAGCAGCATTTGGGCGTCAGTCCTCAAGCGTACCGGAATATGAATACGAATCCCGATTATTAAATTATTATCCCGTTAATGCCGATTCATTACGGTGTAAGCCACAGCCGTTCTTTGGTCGGAATGGCTGGTCTTAAATAATTATTATTTTAAAAAGGGAGTTGTCATGATGAGAAAAACATGGAAACAAGCTGCAGTCCTTCTTATGTCTGTCATTCTCGCGTTTTTTCTTGCGGCATGCGGCGGCGGGTCTAAAGAAGATTCTACCGAAGGCGGCAAGAAAGTTTCCCTTGATTTCGTTTGGTTTACGGACGGAGTAGAGGGAGAGGTCATGAAAGGGCTGATTAAAGAGTACGAGGCGCAGAACGAAAACGTTAAAATCAATTTGATCGAAGTAGCCTATAAAGATTTGGGTACCAAGCTGAAAACGATGATTTCCGGCGGTAAACCACCCGCATTAAGCCGTGTATCGGATACCGGAATGTTTGCCAACCAGGCTCTGGATTTAACGGAATATCTCGGAACAGCGGATGAGTTTTCTTCCCAGTTTATCGATTCCATCAAGCCGTATTACATTGTCGATAACAAAGTCATCGCTGCACCGATGGATGTGACGGCGAACGGAATGATCTATAACAAGACGCTGTTTGACAAAGCGGGTGTTCAGGTGCCGTCTTCCCCGGATGATGTATGGACCTGGGATGAATTCGCAGAAGCTCTTAAGCAAGTTCAGGAAAAAGGCGGAGCGAAATACGGAATGGTCGTTGACGTAACTCCGCATCGCTGGTCCACCATGCTGTATCAATTTGGCGGCAGCGTGTTCAATGAAGACGGTACTAAGACGCTTATTAATGATGAGAATGCCGTCAAAACTTTGGAATACTTTAAAAAGCTTCACGCGGACGGAATCATGCCGGATTCGGTATGGATCGGCGGCGAAAATCCGAACAACCTGTTCCGCACAGGCCAGGTAGGGGTTCATCTGGCTGGAAATTGGATGCTGAGCAACTATAAGGATATTAATAATTTCGAATGGGGCGTCACCTATATGCCCAAACAAGAAATACGATCTTCGGTTCCCGGCGGTAAATACTTGATGGCATTCCAAAATTCCGGAGTGGAGAAAGAAGCGGCAGAATTCATCAAGTTTCTGACCTCCAAGGATATCAACAGCAAGTACAATCAGGAATCTCTGTTCATCAGCCCGCGCAAAGACAGTGCGAAGCTGGATTATGAATTCGGCAAGGAATTCTTCGAGAACTTCTCCGAAGAATTGGCGGCTACCACTCCCAAAGCGGCTAATGACTGGTCCAGACAAGATGTCATCACGAAGTTTACGGACGATTTGAAAACCAACATTATCGAGTCGTTAACCGGCAAGCTTACTCCTCAGGAGGCGTTGGACAAAGTAGCCGAGAAAGCTGCGAAAGCTATCGAAGGGAAGTAAGCGGTATAAGGAAAACATAGAGTGGCTGCACTGGAGGCAGCCTCTCCTGTTTTATCCCATTAGGAAAGGAGCTTGAGCTATGGCGGATAGCATCACCGGCGGCTCCAATGAATACAGAGCGCCTAAAAACCCAAAGTGGAAAAAAACGATCGCTCCCTATTTGTTTGTCCTGCCGAACTTAGTGATATTTACAGTGTTCATCGTCGTTCCTGCCTTATTCGGGCTTATTTATTCGTTTACCGATTACGACGGGATTAACAAGATGAACTTCATCGGACTGGAAAACTACATTTATATTTTCCAGGATTCCGAATTTTGGTCGGCTCTTCGCCGGACTGCGGTCTATGCCGTTTTTGTCGTGCCTTTGCTGTTTGCGGCCGCACTAGGAATCGCCATTCTGCTTATTCAGCAGGTGAAGGGAAAGGGAATTTTCCGTGCGATTATTTATTGGCCGACGATGACTTCCTTCATTATTGTCGGTCTCACCTGGAAATGGATTCTCGGCGGCAGTTTCGGGATTGCGAACTATGTCCTCGAATCGATGGGAATGTCGCCTATCGGCTGGCTGACCGATCCTTTCTATGCGAATGCATCGGTTATCGTGGCCACGCTGTGGTCCAGAGTAGGATTTTTCATGGTTATCTTCATTGCGGGTCTTCAAAGCATTCCGCAGGATTACTATGAAGCGGCCAAGATGGACGGAGCGGGCAAAATTCGTTCCTTCCTCAGCATTACTATGCCGCTGCTGAAGCCGACGAGCCTGCTTGTTCTGATGCTTTCCCTGATTGATGCGTTCAAGGCTTATCCGCTTATGTTCGCGCTTACCGGCGGCGGACCGGGATGCGAAACGACTTATGTCGTTCAGCATATCTACCAAACCGGATTTACGGCCCAGGAGCTTGGCTTGGCCAGTGCCATGTCGGTCGTGCTGTTTATCATTATCGCTATTTTCACAGTGTTTCAGTTTAAACTCGGGAAAGGAGGGGCGATCGACTGATGAAAGGGGCAAACAAAGCGTTCGTTTACACTGCGCTCATCATCATTTCCCTGCTGTTTCTGTTTCCTGTCCTGTGGGTGGTGCTGTCTTCATTTAAGAACAATAACGACTTATACGCCTGGCCGCCTCAAATCTTTCCCAGCGTGTTTACTCTGGAGAACTACAAGGCAGCCTTCGATAAAGGAAATTTCGGCGTTTATTTCATGAACTCGGCTTTTGTCACCGTCGTTTCCACCGTTTTGCTGCTGCTGGTTAACTCCATGGCCGGATTCGCGCTGGCCAAGTATAGATTTAAAGGGGATACGCTGATTCTGGTCGGTTTTATCTCTACGCTGATGATTCCGCTCGAGGTCATCATGATTCCGATCTTCTCGGTCATCAGTAAGCTGGGATTGTACAATTCCTTATGGGGAATTATTATTCCTCCGGCGGCTACGCCTACAGGGGTGTTCCTCATCCGTCAGTATCTGCTGTCCGTGCCTAATGATCTGCTTGAGGCGGCAAGGATGGACGGAGCCTCGGAGTGGAAAATTTACCGGAGCATTATCCTACCTATTGCCAAACCGATTCTCGCTGTGTTGACGATCTTCTCCTTCATGTGGAGATGGGATGATTTCTTATGGCCGTTAATCGTTATCAGCGATCCGAAGAAATACACTATCCAGCTGGCGCTGTCCAACTTTATCGGTGAATATAACGTAGACTGGAGCAGCCTGCTGGCGATGTCTGTCATTACAATGATTCCGGTGCTGATCGTTTTCCTTATTTTCCAGAAGCAATTAGTGCAGGGAATCGTCACTACAGGAATGAAAGGTTGATTAAAGGTTATGGAGAATGAAGCCCGCTATAAGCCTCTTCGCCTTAAGCATCAAAGCATCAATCGATGGCGGATCGGCCAGACAATAGAGCAAAGAGTTCGTTTTGAACCGATGACGATGGATGGAGATATTAATGCTTGGCTGCTGGAGGGGTTTGCGATCCATGAAAATCCCTGCAGGAAAGAATTCGTAACCAAGCGGAGAGAAAATACTCCCGAACCGCCCGGCAGAATGGAAGGGGGCGCGGGTACCGGCGGCGGTGCAGATTCGGAGCCATCGGAGCTGTACTTCCCTTGGGGCAATCCCAGGGTGGAAAGATCCGGTTTCTGGATGGTGCCTACTCATCTGTCCACGTACGCCGTGACGCAGATTCACTCTCCACGCGCCCATAAATCGAAGCTGAAGCTGATTACTTGTGGTTCTATCACTTTGTGGATAAACGGCAAGCTGGTGGACGATTTCACTCCGTTTACCCGAAATCATGAGGCGGAGAAAGAAATCGAAGTCGAGTGGATGGAAGGAATCCATACAGTGGCGGTTTGTTTCGAAGATTTGGCCGAAAGAGACACGCAGTATTACTTCCGGCTCGATTACATGGGGACAGAGGACATAGATATCGTTCTTCCTCTCGGCGGCGATGTGAAGGAGGAAGAGGTACGGCAGCTGGAGAACGCTTTGTCTGAAGCTTATTTCTCGAGAGATACGGTTTTCTCGGGTCCGGTTGTGCTGAATATCCGAAACCCGCTTAATCGGGAAATTCCGTTCCGGCTCCGGTTCGGCAGCGACATCTTCGGGGATCTGCAGAGCAAGGATGCGGTTCTGCCGGCCCGGGCGGAAGCGATGGAATTGGGCCAGGCGGAAGATTTCGGGATGGGCTATAAATATATCGAGCTGTCTGCCCGCATCGGCTCTCTGTCCATTAAGAAACGGTTAGGGGTGCAAATTTATCCGGAGTCCGCTCTGGAATTTATGACGGAAGGCGATATTCGCGCACGTAAGGATGCCGCTCTGAAGACCATTGCCCAATATGGCGAACCGAATATTCATACGGCGCTGGCCTTGCTCAAGACAGACGGGTCGGTGGAAGCGGCGGAAGCGATGATTCGTGTAGGAATGGAAGGCATTAATTCCCGTGCAGACTGCAGTGACTTCTTCCTGGTTTCGTTATTCCGTATTTGGCAGGATTACAGGGACAGCGGCTTGTTCTCCGAAGCATTCTGGGAAGAGATGCGGGAATGCATTCTGAATTTCCGCTACTGGATGGATGAGCCCGGGGATGATGTGATGTGGTTCTTCAGCGAGAACCATGCCCTGTTATTCCATACTTGTGAACTTCTGGCAGGACAATTATTTCCTGAGGGGCATTTTACGAACAGCGGGGAAACGGGGGCACAGCATCAGGCAAAAGCGGAAAGCAGGCTTAAGGAATGGTTCGAGCGGTTTATGGCTGAAGGGTTGGCGGAATGGAATTCGAGCGCCTATTTTCCTATCGACGCGGTGGGCTTCATCCAATTGCATGATTTGGCACAGTCTTCGGAAATTCGCCGGATGGCGAAGGAGGCTCTGGACCTGCTCTATTATTACATGACACTCAATTCGCATCGCGGGGTGCTGGCTTCTACTTATGGCAGAAGCTACGAGAAGGAATTGAAGGGTCACTATATTGTAGGAACCTCATCCATGTGCTGGATCGGTTATGGAATCGGGTATTTGAACAATTACTCATTCAGCAACGTTTCCCTGTGTCTGTCCGAATATGCTCCCCCGGAGGCCTACCGGAAATATTTAACCCTGGGTAAGGACGAGCGCTTTATCTTCCGCTTTGAACAGGGGATCGGAGGATACGCCAAGCTGTATAACTATAAAACCGGTCGATACAGCTTGTCCTCCATAGCCGATTTTAAACCGGGTCAGCCAGGCTATCAGGAGCACGTCATGCACTTGACCTTCGGACCTGAAGCTAATCTGTGGGTGAATCATCCCGGAGAATTGGCCGTTCACGGATCAGGCCGGCCGAGCAATTGGGCAGGCAACGGCTATTTGCCGAAGGCGGGACAGTATAAGGGACTGGGCATTCTTCTGTATCAAATTAATCCGAAGCATGACGTTCACTTCACTCATGCTTATTTTCCGACCGGTATTTTCGATGAATATGCGGAAAGAAACGGATGGTATTTTGCTAGAAGTGGAGACAGCTATGCGGCCATCTATGCGGCTAATGGCCTGAGGCTTCAGCAGCATGGTCCGGACCGGGGCAAGGAGCTGCTCTCCGACGGCTTGAATAATGCCTGGATTATCCGGGTGTCCGATCAGGACGAGAGCGGCAGCTTCGAGCAGTTTATTGAGCGTATCGCCGGCATCGCGATAACTGCGGAGGGCGGACAGCATCTGGCGCTTAACGACCCCGACTATGGAAAAGTCGAACTGCAATGGGATCGTCCGATTATAGTCAATGGCGAGGAACAGCTTATCGAAGGGTTTGGAATACAAGGAAAGCTGGAGTATTTGTGATCGGTTAGGGGAGGGAGAGTAATGACTGTGAATAGAGAGCAAGTAATGGCAGCCATTCACAAGGTTTCGGAAGCCATGAAAACTATGAAAAACGACAGCATGGAAGAGCAGTATCCTATCGGACTGATCGATATTCATTTATGGGAATGGCCTCAGGGCGTGGGACTTTACGGCATGTATCAATACTACGAGGAAACGAAGGACGAAGCCACCTTTCAATTTCTGGCGGACTGGTACCGCGCTCGGATCCGGGAAGGATTGCCGGAGAAGAATGTCAATACCTGCTCGCCGTTAATTACGTTGATTTCGATATGCGAGCAGACAGGGGATCCTCAATTTGAGGCGGTGTGCGATGAATGGAGCCGCTGGATTATGGACGGGCTGATCCGGACCGGAGACGGGGCGTTCCAGCATATGATTACGGGTGATCCCAACGACGGGCAGATTCTGATCGACACCCTTTTTATGACCGTGCTGTTCCTGGCGAAGGCGGGCGTTTATTTCAAGCGCCCCGAATATGTGGAGGAAGCCAAGAGGCAGTTCCTGATTCATATCAAATATTTGTACGACAAAACTACAGGCTTGTTCTATCACGGCTGGGATTTCAACGGCAAACATAATTACGGGGCGGTCCGCTGGGGCAGAGGCAATGGCTGGTACACCTGCGGGGTAGTCGATTTCATCGATATGATCGGACTGGAAGGCGGAATCAAGGATTATTTGCTTGATACGATGCGTGCCCAGGTAGCCGCGCTGATCCGGCTTCAGGATGAGTCCGGATTGTGGCCGACGGTTCTGGACGATCCGTCCTCTTATTTGGAAACCTCCTGCACAGCCGCGTTCGGCTATGGCATTTTGAAGGGAGTCCGCAAAGGATATTTGGATTCGTCCTGCTTGTCCAGCGGCATCCGGGCGCTCGAAGCGGTAATGGGACAGATTGACGCTAACGGTGTCGTCGGGCAGGTTTCGTATGGAACTCCTGTCGGCAACGACGTGCAATTTTACAAGGATATTCCGATCAGTCCCATGACTTATGGACAGGCTCTTTCGCTGCTCATTCTGATGGAAGGCTTGAAGCTATCCTGATCCAAATGGTAAACATGATTCGTAAAATATGGAAGGAGCATATCAGCATGATTACGCTAACCGGCTTTGCCGATGAAATTTCTGCAGATCTAAAAGAACAACTGGATTGCCTTCAATCCGAAGGAATCCGTTATCTTGAATTTCGCGGGGTATGGAATAAAAACGTCCTCGATTTGACGGACGAGGAATTGGCTCAAGTTAAGGAAATGCTGGATGAACGGGGAGTACAAATTTCCGCTATCGGCTCCCCGATCGGCAAAATTAAAATTACCGATCCTTTCGAGCCTCATATTGAGAAGTTTCATAGGGCGGTGCAGGCTGCCAAGTACTTTGGCACCCGCTATATCCGAATCTTCTCCTTCTTTATACCGGAGAACGAAGACCCATCCGTGTACCGTGACGAAGTGATGAGAAGACTGAAGGAATTGGTCAAAATAGCCGAGGAAGCGGACGTTATTCTGCTTCACGAGAATGAAAAAGTAATATACGGCGACAACACGGAAAGATGTCTGGATATTCTCACGACCTGCAGCTCCAGTCATTTGCGCGCCGCTTTTGATCCGGCCAACTTCGTACAATGCGGTGTCAAGCCTTTCGATCAAGCTTACGGTCCGCTCAGACCTCATGTGGAATATGTTCACATTAAAGATGCGCTTTTTGCCGACGGCTCAGTAACTGTGGCCGGACAAGGGGATGGCCAGGTTCCGGAGGTGTTGGCGGCTTTGAAGGAATCGGGATACACGGGCTTCATGTCTCTGGAGCCTCATCTGCAGGCAGCGGGAACGTTCCAAGGCTTTAGCGGCCCGGATTTGTTCAAGGAAGCTACCGGCGGACTGAAGAAGCTGCTTTCCGATTTGAACTGGTCCTGGAATTAACGAAAATTTGCTGGTTTTATGGCATTGTTAACGTTTGCAATCGCTGATACGATCCGGTCATCTGCCATGCATTGCTAAGCACGCCGGAGATGCGCGCGTTAAGAATTGTCCCTGATCCGCAGGCTGCGCTATTGATCGGAAAGGTCCAGTCCGGCAGCACAGCATGAAACGGCCTCCATTTTGGGGGCCGTTCGTTATTCCACCAGTCCCATAGCCATATAATCATGCTGGTTGACCACCCCGTCGACCGGAAGGCCATGCGCCTTTTCATAGGCCTTCATAGCCTGTTCCGTAGAGGCCCGGAATTTGCCGTCGCAAGGCCCCTCATAATAGCCTGCACTGCGAAGCCGGCTCTGAATGAGCTGCACATCGGCTCCGCTATCGCCTCTGGCAAGATCCCGCGGGTTGCGGTGAGGTTCACCGAGCGCATGCCCAAGGATGGAGACGGTAGTTCCCACCTTCACCCATTCAAACAGCTCCTCCACCTGGTGGTTTCTCATGCGAATGCAGCCGTGGCTGGCATCCTGTCCAATGGAGGAAGGCCGATTCGTTCCATGGATTCCATAAATGCCCCAAGGCACGTTCAGACCGATCCAGCGGGTGCCGAAGCCCGAGCCCCAATGGGTATATTTGTTAATGACCTTCCAGTCTCCAGCTGGTGTAGGAGTCTGAGGTTTCCCCAGAGCGATCTTGTATTTTTTGTACAGCTTGCCGTCAATCATAACTCTTAATTCGTTACGCAAAGGCAGAATTTCAATCGTTACCTCGCCCGGCGGGAGAGGACTTGGTTTTCCCCCTTGAGCATCGTTCTGAACGATAGCTTGTTCCATGGATCCAATAACTGTCGAGCCCATCCATTCCAGGGAAGAGCAATTCTCCAAGGATTGAGCAGATTCCCGGACTATCCCCCGTTCCCTATCCGGATGCATCCAAACCAAAGCTGTTTTCCGCTCCAAGGGGCCGTCAACATCAGGCAATGACATAGAGGAAAAGGAGAAGGTTTCACACAGCAAGCCGGCGGCTAGAAGCAGCATAATCGGGTTCATGATTCACCTCTGACGACCGTCAAGAATGAACGGATGATTCCATTTTATTAAAGGGAAGCAGTTCGGAGACGGTAACAAAGCGGAAGCCCCGCTGCTTGAGTTCGGGCAGGATTTGCTTTAGAGCCTCAACGGTCTGCGGATTTTTCTCCACATGGTCGTGAAACAGTACGATGTCACCATTCCTTGCATTATCGAGTACTTTACGGACGATTTTATCTACCCCAGGAGAACGCCAATCCTTCGTATCCTGATGCCATGACCAGAGTACGGTTAAATAGCCTGCTTCCTTTGAGGCCTCCACTATATTCTCACTATAAAATCCGCCAGGAGGCCGAAATAATCTCGGTTTGTGCCGGGTGAGCGAAGTGATTAGCTGCTCATTTTTCAAGATTTCCTGACGAATCTGTTCGATCGGGGTGCTCTGTTTGAAATACGGGTGATTATAAGTATGGTTGGCCAATTCATGTCCCTCATTCGCTTCCCTGCGGACAAGATCCGGGTACTTCTCCATGCGTTTGCCTACCACGAAAAAGGTCGCCTTGGCGTCATATTACTTGAGCAAGTCGAGAATTTGCGGGGTTTGTGCCGCATTCGGGCCGTCATCGAAGGTGAGGGCGATGACTTTCTCATCGGTATTGATCTCCCATACGATCTCCCCCCGGGCTTCATAGTATTCCCGGCCTTTATCGTTGCTTCCGCCTTGCTTCTGAGCTGTAACGAACGAAGGGAAAGGAAAGGCGGCCAACACCATGGCGAGCGGCATCAATAGGAGAATTTTTCTAAATATAATGGATCGCATAGCTTCCTCCGGTAGTCTTTAATCTGTTCACAGGTTGTCCAGCCCTTCTCCATTCCATTCCGGGCATGGCTGGGTATGAAGCATAGTATTACCAAGTCCGCTTCCGATAATTTATCCGGCAGAATGTTCATATTAAAAAGCAAATATTATGGCATGGTCATATGAGATCAATGCCCCTTAAAGGTGATACGCAAGAATCAGATCTTGGATAGGGTTGCTTCTAATAGCCGTAATATGCACCGGATTGGAGCCGCCAGCTGCTGCCCGGGGACGCCCGGCAGATTCGGCCTTCCTAACGGTCAAGAGCTCTCCCTCCGCTTCATACGAAACGACTGGGGAACTGCCCTTCAAAGGGTTAAAGAAAGCCATTGCCGAAGCCGATCGTGTCCATGCAGGAGCTCTGCCTTATACGGACCGTTATCTGACTATAAGAAGCGGGGGGCAATCTTCGGTGTGGCAGGTAGGGAGAGACGGGAGGTTGTATAATGCGGAATCCGGGGAACGGCTGCAGTTGGCCGGAGAATGGACAGATAAGTTAAAGCAGTATGCCGACGAAATGAGCAGGAAGCATTACGGGGAGCTTGTAGACTGGACGGAGGCCCGTCAAGCGATTTCCGTTAAAAGCACAGTGACGTTGATCGATTTGGAGACAGGTCTGTCGTTCCGGGCACAGCGCAGAGCGGGGCGGCATCATGCCGATGCGCAGCCGGTTACGAAGGAAGATACGAAGGTGATGAAGCAAATTTATAATGATAAATGGAGCTGGAAAAGAAGGGCGGTTCTGATTCGCCATGGAGACAGGCTGTACGCGGCCTCTATGCATGGAATGCCGCATGGGGGAGACGGGATTCCGGATAACGGCTTCTCCGGGCATTTTTGCATTCATTTTCGGAACAGTACCACCCACGGCTCCAAAGCTAGAGACCCTGAGCATCAATTAATGGTTCATAAAGCCTCGGGCCGCCTGGAAGAGTATGTGCGAAGCCTGGGCCCGCAGGAGTTAGCAGATGCCTTCATCGCGGCCGTCCACCTCCAGCAGCATCACATGCTCGGATTATTTTTCAAATCTTCCCGTTCCCCGGAATATGTCCGTCTTATGGAAGAGGTACGTCCGCTGATCTCACTCCGTCCGATCCAACAAAAAAAGGAGATCAGTCAGGAAGCAACGGGATGGGCCGCGGAAATTCCGGCAGAGGTACAAATCGAGAGAGCAGGGCGGAAAGCGGTCCGGCACAAGCTGCTCTTTAGAATGCATAGGGATGCCGCTGGAAGCTGGGTTTTAGCCGGGGTGGAAGGACTTGCGAACGGCAAGCCATAGGAAATCCAACGAATAGGAGAGTGATCCTGGTGAAGCGATGGCTGTTCATATTCATATTACAGGCAATTTGGCTACCGCCTCTGATCCTTGGACCCGGCATAGCTTACGCCAAGCCCGATAAGATGAGGCCCAACATGAGCTCGGCGGCCGTGGTCATTGACGATTTTGGCAATAACATGAAGGGAACCGACGAAATGATCAATCTTCCTTTCAAAATAACCGTAGCGGTCATGCCTTTCTTGCCCTCGACCAAGCAGGATGCGGAGAAGGCATATAAGGCCGGGCATGATGTCATCGTCCATCTTCCGATGGAGCCCCTATCGGGGAAGAAGAGCTGGCTCGGCCCGGGGGCCATCACGACCGATCTGCCGGATGAGGAAATTCGCCGCAGAGTCCATGCCGCCATCGATGATGTTCCACATGCCATCGGCTTGAACAATCATATGGGCTCCAAAGCGACATCGGACCCGAGAGTAATGAAGGCTGTTCTGGAAGCATGCAGGGAAAGGGGACTCTTCTTCATCGACAGCCATACCCATTACCGCAGCGTTATTGCCCAAGTGGCCGAAGAGGTTGGGATCCCTTGCCTGGTGAATCATCTATTTCTGGATGACGTTAAGTCCAAGAAGCATATGACCAGGCAGTTATCTTATATGAAGGAGCATCTGGATGACCATACGCCTTGTATAGCAATAGGCCATGTGGGAGCCGGAGGCAAGCTGATGGCAGAGGTTCTGGCGGAAGTTATTCCCGGTATGAACAAGAAATTTAACTTTGTCGGAGTATCCGATCTGTTGGCCGAAATGTACCCTATGGTTTCCGATCGTTAACTAAAGCTCCCCGCAGCGGCAGGGGAGCTTTAGTGCTGAATCAGGCCAGGGGGCAGGTTGACTTCCGGATGTTTAAAGTGCCTGGCAGGACAATTTCCTGAGCCTGCATCCCGGCGGGCTCCTTGACCTGCTGGAACAGCAGCTCCACCGCCATGCCGCCCATTATTTTGGCCGGTTGGATTATGGAGGTGAAATAATCGACGTATTCTGCCGGCAGAGGGGAATACACGTCGTCGAAAGTAACCAGATTAATATCCTCTGGAATTTGTAAACGGTACTCGCTAATCACTCGGACAGCGGTTAACAAATCCGCCGCCTGGGCAATGAAGACAGCCGTCGGCCTGTTCTCCTGAACCAGGAGCTTTCGCATGGCCTGCTCCATCGTTACTCCGTCTCTGTCGAGATCGATCAACCGCTCCGGCCCGGCCTCTATTCCTCTTTCCAGCAAGGCAATCCGGAATCCGCGGATCCGGTCCTTATAGGTGGAGAAACGCGACGGCGTCACCATGGCGATATTGGAATGCCCGAGGGAAAACAAGTAATTCGTCAGATTCATCGCCCCTGACAGATTATCGCCGCGCACCAGGTGCAGCTGCTCTCCTTCCACCTTCTGGTCCACCAACACGCAAGGGATTCCGCTTTGCTTAAGCTGATGAAGGTGATCGCTGGATTCGTTCTTGCTCAGCAGGATGATTCCCTCGACATCGCGGGCCATCATTTGGGTGACAACCGCTTTTTCTTTATTCGGACCGCTGGAGTTTCCAATAAGAACCATGTAATCCTTCTCGAAGGCTTTCTCCTCCACTCCCAACAGAATATCCATTCCGAAGGAATTGGCCGCAATGCTGCTCGTAAGAGGCAGCACCAATCCGATCATCATTGTCCCTTCATGGGACCGTTTCATCTCGTTTGCGTTCAGATTCAGCTTTCGCATCGCTTCCCAAACGCTTTGTCTGGCGGCAGCGGAGACATTCTCATGATTATTGATGACCCGGGAAACGGTTGCTTTCGATACACGGGCCAAATCCGCAACTTCTTGAAGCTTCGACATTGCCGGTCTCCTCTCTGAAACGTTGCAATTATGATTCTAATCATAACTTAGAATTGTTTTTATTGTCAAAAGGTTGAATGGCAAAAAGGTGCAGCATATTTAGGAAAACGAGGACCAGCTAAAATTTGCTTGATAGTTCCTGACAGACCTCTTACAATAGTGAATATGAAACGTTTCTGAAACATAACATAAACGTGAATTAGCAATAATTGTCTTTAATGAGAAGGAGGAAACCACTTTGACAAAACATTCAGAGGAACCAAAGCGGCACAGACACCTGATGAGCATGCGCAAGCCTGCCCTGAAATGGCAGGATGCCTTGCCGAGCGGAAATGGAACAATGGGAGCCATGGTATATGGAAGCATTCAGGAAGAAACGATCCTGTTAAATCATGAAGAGCTGTGGGAAGGAAGCCGTACGAAGCCGCTGCCCGATCTGTCCCGGCATTTGCCCGAAGTCAGAAGATTGCTGGCCGAAGGGAGGCACAGGGAAGCCAATAGATTGTATCCGGATAAGCTTAGAGAAGCGGATTATATCGTACAGACGGCCCGGTTTCACCCCGGGTTCGATCTCAAGCTGTGGACGGAGACGCATTATGCGTTCCGCGAATACGTTCGCGAGCTGGACATGGAGACAGGTCAGGTTTCTGTCCGTTGGTTGGATGGTCCCATCCGGTATGAACGCCGCCTGTTTGTTTCACGAAGCGATGATATGATCGCCCTCGTCATCCGAGCAGATCAGAAGGAAGCAATTTCGGTAGAGATGCGGCTTGAGCCTCATGATTTGAAGGATGCGGTGGATAAGGCCGGACGTCCGCTGGAACTTCCCTTTTCCTTTGAAAGCGCTGTCCAGGAAGAGTTCCTGATGATTACCGGGAAACGGCTGCGGGAAGGAACGGAATTCGGAGCCTTGGCCCGAATCGCTGCCGTTGGAGGAAGCCGCACGATCCGCGGCGATAAGCTCGAAATCACGGGGGCGGACGAGGTTCTGGTGCTGATCCGGCTATTCCCGAACGGGGACAGCCGTGCGGAGATGCCGAATCTGAAAGAGAAGCTGCTATCCCTGCCGCCTGACTACGACATGCTGTTCGAACGGCATCAGTCCGAGCATAGGGAGCTTTTCTTACGGGCGGAGCTTGATTTGGGAGCCTCGGAATCCGAAAGAGCAGGGGTGAACGAACAGATGCTGCTCGACGCTTACGCTGGAGAGGCCTCACCGGCATTTATGGAACGCATGTTTGATTACGGGCGCTACCTGCTTATGTCCAGCTCGCGGCCTGGGGGGCTTCCTGCCAATCTGCAAGGAGTTTGGAACGGTTCCTATGCTCCTCCCTGGTCCAGCGCTTTTTTCAACAACGAAAATATCCAAATGAATTATTGGCAGGCCATGCCCGGGAATATGCCGGAAACGATGCTGCCTTTTTTCGACTTCTTCGAATCGCTGGTTCCCGATATGAGGAAGAATGCGCAAGCTTTCTACGGCTGCCGCGGGATTCTTGCCCCGCTATTTGCCTCGCCAGACTCAGGCTTGAAGAAAAATTTGCAGCCCCACGTCGTTTACTGGACAGCCGGAGCGGGCTGGCTCGCCCAGCACTTTTACGATTATTGGCTGTTTACCGGAGACCGGGAATTTTTGCGGAACCGGGCGGTTCCTTTCATGAAGGAGTGCGCCTTATTCTATGAAGATTTCTTCTATGAAGGGGAGAACGGGTACTACATTTCATCCCCTTCGAATTCCCCGGAAAACTGGGCGGACGGGTCATTTGACGGGGCTCGGGAAATATCGGTTTGTGTCAACGCGACGATGGATTTCGCCGTGGCCAAGGAAGTGCTGAGCCATCTGTGCGAGGCTTGTGCCGAGCTAGAGATAGAGCCGGAGAATGTGGAGAAATGGGAGGCTATGCTTAACAAAATTCCTCCTTATGAAATAAACGAAGACGGTGCGATCCGGGAATGGATGCATCCGGATTTGAAGGATAATTACCACCATAGGCATCAATCACATATTTATCCGCTCTTTCCCGGTCTGGAGGTTACGGAGGAGACGCATCCGGAATGGTTCGAAGCCTGCCGTGTCGCCGTGGAGAAAAGATTGGTCATTGGCTTAAAGGAGCAGACGGGCTGGTCTCTGTCCCATATGGCCAACATTTACGCGAGGCTGGGAGAGGGAGACCGGGCGCTGGAATGTCTGGAAATTTCAGGCCGATCCTGTGTTGGAGACAATTTCCTTACTTATCACAACGATTGGCGGAGTCAGGGGATCACGATGAAGTCGATGTGGGGCTTCAGCGCTCCCTACCAAATCGATGCCAACCTCGGCTGGACCGCGGCGATGCTGGAGATGCTGCTGTTCTCCGCCCCGGGAATCATCAAGGTGCTGCCTGCTCTTCCCGGACGCTGGAAGCAAGGCAGCATACGGGGGATACAGGCGAGAGGCGGAGTGGAGGTCGCGATACGGTGGGATATGGAGGCCGCCCGTGCGGGGGTTCGGCTTCGGTCAAGCAGGGATCAATGGCTGACGGTCAAATTCCCGCGGGCCATAAGGCAGCTTGATTGTACCGGCGAGTGCAGGGATTCTTCCTATGGTCTACTCTACCGGGAAGTATTTGTTCAAAGAGGCCAGGAGTTGAAAATGGAGATAGAGTTCGACTCTTGAGCAAAAGTCCGTTGCATGACAGACATTGGGTTGTCGTAATGATGAATCGGCTCACGCAAGACGAAAACCCGTTTTCGGATAAAGGAGCGAGTGAAGATGTTCTTCAGAATAGAACAGTTGAGCAAGCAAGTGGAGGAATTGGCGGAGTATCGTTACCGGGAGCAGAGGCGCCTTTCTCCTCTGCGCCTCAAGCCCGATCCTTCAGGAGAGGCGGCCGCATACCCGACAGAGGAAGGAGATTGGACCGAGGTGCGGATAGGGGACCGCTGGAAAGGGCAGGATGCCTATTTCTGGCTTGCGGCCGATACAGTCATCCCGTTGGAATGGAAGGACAGGAAGGTGGTCGGCAGATTTTGCTTCGGCAGCGGGGGAGGAGGAAATAATAGAGGCTTTGAAGCTCTGCTCTTTCTTAACGGACGGCTTTATCAGGGGGTGGACACGAACCACCAAGAGGTCTTTCTTCCGTCTGACTGTGCGGGCTCTCAGGTGTCGCTGAGGTTCAGGCTGTGGACGGGTCTCAACGGCTACGGCGCAAGGAGGCCGGTTGAGCATCAATTGATGCAAGCGGATTTGGCCTGGCTCGATCCGGCGGCCGACGATTTCTATTATACAAGCAGGGCGGTGATCGAAACCGTCCAGGTGCTGCCGGAGCATCAGCCGGAGAGGCATGAACTGCTGTCTGTGCTTCACCGGTCCTTCCTGCTCGTCGATTGGTCGCGCCCCGGCTCCCGGGCTTTCTACGATTCTATAGAAAGCGCTCTGCAGCGGTTGAAAGCCGGATTAGCCAAGCTTCCCAAGCATCATGCGGTAACGGTTCATTGCGTGGGACACACCCACATTGATGTAGCCTGGCTGTGGCGACTGAGGCATACGCGCGAGAAGAGCGCCCGCTCCTTCGCCACCGTTCTGCGTCTCATGGAGCTATACCCCGAATATGTCTTCATGCAGACACAACCGCAGCTTTACGACTATTTAAAGCAGGATTATCCCGAGCTGTACCGGGAAATCCGGGCCCGCATCGAGGGAGGGCGCTGGGAGCCCGGCGGGGCTATGTGGCTCGAGGCGGATTGCAATCTGCCTTCCGGGGAATCGCTGGTCCGCCAGCTTCTGGCGGGAACCCGGTTTATGAAGAGAGAGTTCGGCATCGAATGCAAATATTTGTGGCTGCCGGATGTGTTCGGCTACAGTTGGGCTTTGCCGCAAATTATGAAAAAAGCGGGCATCGAAGTTTTTATGACGACCAAAATAAGCTGGAACCAATACAACCGGATGCCGCATGATACGTTCTATTGGCGCGGAATCGACGGAACCGACATCCTGACCCATTTTGTTACGACACCGGACCCCGGCGGGGGAGTAGGTGCCTTCTATTATACGTACAACGGAGGGGTAACTCCCTTCTCGGTAACCGGCATCTGGGAAGGATATCGGGATAAGGAAATCAACCGGGAGCTTCTGCTTTGTTACGGTTATGGAGACGGCGGAGGCGGGGTGAATCGGGAGATGCTGGAGATGAGGCGTCGTCTGGCCGAGCTTCCGGGTATTCCGCACGTAACGACCGGCCGGGCGGATGAATATTTTACCCGATTGCAGGAACGGGTGGGTGCCTCGGAGGAATACGTGCATACCTGGGACGGAGAGCTGTATTTGGAGATGCACAGAGGAACCTATACGAGCCAAGCCTATAATAAGCGGATGAATCGGAAGCTCGAGCTTCTGTATCGGGAAGCCGAGTGGATGGGGGTGGCTGCCGGCCTGCTCGGCAAGGATTGGTCGCACTATCGCCAGGCCGAGCTGGAGGACGGCTGGAAGATCATACTGCGGAACCAGTTTCATGATATCATTCCCGGTTCATCGATTACGGAGGTTTATGAAGACAGCCGCAGGGAGTATGACGAAGCCTGGCGGACAGGGCAGCAAGTGTGGAGGAAGGCGGCTGAAGCCATCGTGGACTTGGTACCCAGCGGCCAGGTGGCCGTAACGGTGTTTAATTCCGCCCCTTGGACACGGTCTGAGCCGGTGGAAATCGAATTAGGGGAGACGGCCGGGCACGGTGTCTGGCGGGATGCCGGCGGGAGCAGGCTGGAAGCCCAGTATGACGGCAGGAAGTGGCGGGTCCGGGCGAAGAACGTTCCTTCCATGGGATGGACGACATTGTATTTTGACGGCCATTCGGCACCGGAACCGGCTTCGGAAGACAACGATGCTTTCTCCGTTACGGAAGGGGGGATTACAACCCCTTATTACGAGATCACATGGAATGAGAGCGGGCAGTTAACCCGCATCTATGATAAAGAGGCCGAACGCGAGGTGCTGCAGGAAGGCCGGCGGGGTAACGTGCTGCAGGTATTTGAGGATAAACCGAAAAGCCGCCACGAAGCCTGGGATATCGATATTTTCTACCAGGAAAAAATGAGAGAAGTCAACGAGCTTGCCGCAGTATCTTACCCCGACCTCGGTCCCTTAAGAGCGGTAATTCGCCGGGAATGGACCTACATGGACTCGAAAATAGTGCAGAATATGATCGTGTACAAATACAGCCGGCGCATTGATTTCGAGACGGAGGTCGATTGGCGCGAGCAAAGACGGCTGCTCAAGGCGGCGTTCCCGGTCGAGGTCCGGGCGACGGAGGCGACCTATGATATCCAATTCGGAAACGTGAAGAGGCCCACGCATTGGAACACCAGTTGGGATTATGCGAAATTCGAATCGGTAGGCCATCAATGGGCCGATTTGTCCGAGAGGGGCTATGGAGTCAGCCTGATGAACGATTGCAAGTACGGATATGACATTAAAGGCCAGGTTCTTCGCCTATCGTTAATCAAATCGGCGATGGCCCCGGACCCGGTTGCCGACCAAGGACGGCATTCGTTTACTTACTCGCTGCTCCCACATCCCGGGGATTGGTTTGCAGGGGGAACAGTGCAGGAGGCGTGGGCGTTGAATCAGCCGCTTACATATACCAGGGGCCGGTCCGTGACCCCGAGCTTTGCCCTGTTTGCACTTTCTTCCGATCATGTGATGATAGATGCCGTCAAGAAAGCCGAGGACAGCCAACTGGTCGTGCTGCGCTTTCATGAATATGGAGGCAAGCGCGGGGAGGTGGACATCGAGTGCGGATTCCCGGTCGATTGGTGGCAGGAGTGCAATCTGCTGGAGAAGCCGGAGGGCGAACGCTTCTTGAACCGGCCCATCCGGACAACAATCCGGCCTTATGAAATCAAGACGCTGCTGATTTGCTGCCGATTATAGAGATAGCTGTCGTGGGGATTCAGACAGACAGCCGGCTGCCGGAGCGAGTGCTTGTTCTATTAGAGTCGATAAAACCTGCTTCTTCAGGAGGGGAAGGATATGAAGAGAAAAGGATACAGACGCCTGTTATTCTCCTACCTGCCTATTTTTTTCTTCACCACTACGGCCATCATATTTCTTTCCGTGCTGTCCGCAAGCGAGCTTTCCAAGAAGGAGGCCATTCACGCCAACGAAGTCTTTGCGGAGCATGTCATGCAGATGATCGATCACACGATGCGGTCGATAGAGCAGCAAATCATCAAGGAAGTCCAGACGAACGACAAGCTGGCCCGGTTCTATGCCGAAAATTATAACGGGGCTTCGGCTATGACTCTTTATGAAATCTCAAATCTGCTGAGAGAATGGATAGTCAATGTCCCGATGATCGATTCGGTCTATTTGGTCCGTTCCTCCGACCTGACGATTTTGAGCAACCATTTCATGACTTCGGTGAAGGAGTTCGAAGACCGCGAATTTATTATGGAAGCGTTGAACCAGCACACCGCTAGGACTTACCGGTGGACGGATATAAGAAGCTACAAAGTGTTTGAAAATCAGCCGCGTCCCATCAAGGTGGTCACCCTCGTCAAACAAGTCCCTCTTCTGAGCGGTGAACAGGGCATTATTGCGGTCAATGTACAAACCTCCGCCATTGAAAATATGATGGAGGACTTGGCCGCCTCAAGCGTGAACTTTATCCGGCTGCTGGACCGGCAGGGGCATCCTATTCTGGGCCACGAGACGAAAGGGAAAGTATTAACCAGCAAGGAATCGGGCTATACCGGCTGGAAAATCGAGAGCGGCCTGGTCGGCGGCCGCTTGCCGGTCTTCATTTTTTCCTACTCATCCCAGGGCTTTGCCCTGAATCTGCTGCTGATCGGCATCGGATTAGCCTGGATGCTTGTCGTGACCCGCCGCAATTACCGGCCGATTGAAGCCATTGTGGCCCGGATCGATGCCTACGCTGCGCAGAAAACAGGGCCCCTCGCAGGCCAGGACGAATACCGGTTTATAGAAACGGCCCTGGACGATCTGGTGGAAAGATCGATTAATTATCAGAAGCAGAGGGAGAACGATCTGATCTATCGCAAAAGAATATTTTTCAAGGAACTGGTCGAGGGAGCCTCCCTCATAACACCGGAGCAATTCCAGGCGGAGATGCGGCTGCTGGGCTTTCAAGGCCATATCGGACAGATAGCGCTGGCGGCGGTGGAGCTCGACAAATATGCGGAGTTCAGCGGCCGTTACGGCCAGAGGGATCAGTATTTGCTCAAATTTGCTCTCGGCAGCGTCATTGCGGAATTGTTCCAGAAGGACGGGATAACGGTCTGGATGGAATGGACCACGTCTTCGCAATTAAGCGTGATGGTTCATCTTCCGGATACGGCAGACGACATACGTTTCGCCGAGCAAATATTCGAGAACGTGCTTCAATGGGTGAATGAACATCTGGCTTTCACGGTCACCATAGGGCTCTCCTCCCTGGCGGGAAAGATCGATGACGTTCCCGGTCTGCACGAAGAAGCTTTGGAGGCCTTGAAGTACAAGCCTGTTCTTGGCGGAAACCGGATTATCCGCATGGAAGCTGTAAAAATATGCCCACAGGGGGAAATTTACAAGCATCTGAATCTACTGCGCTCGGTAGGCCGGAAGTATCGGTTGGGCGATGCGGAATGGGAGCCGGAATTGAAGCAAATGTTCCGTGAATGCGCCGACGGTCTTCTCACCCGCGACAATCTGTCGGCTATTCTCCACAATATGATTTATCATTTGCAGCGGGAAATGATGGAGCAGCCTCCGGAAATTCAGAAAATTTGGAATGATGAGACGCTCCCCCTGCTGAACCGGGCCGTCGAGCGGCTGGATACACTTGAGGAATTGGAGCGGGACCTGCTGTCCATTCTTAAGACGGCCGCCGGCCGGATGGAGCAATGGAGGGAATCCCGGAATCATGACAATCTGATGCTGCGGATCAAAGCATTCACCCATGAGCATTACTCCAACCCGGATCTGTGTCTTACTTATTTGGGCTGTCAATTTGACCTGAATGCCAAATATATCAGTCAGATGTTCAAGGATAAGCTCGGCATCAATTTCCTTGATTATTTGTCGGCGGTACGGATCGGCCATGCGGAGAAGCTGCTTACGGAAACCGACAAGCCGATTCAGGAAATCGGAGCCATGGTCGGCTACACCAACGCGAGGTCTTTCCTGCGTGTGTTCAAGAAGGTAACGGGAGTAACGCCGGGGGAATATCGCAAGAAATGATGCCGGCAGGGAAAAATGACTCTTGAAGAAATATGACATATAGACTTCCTGCCAGGGGGAAACAACAGCCTTCCGGAAATTTGTAACGCCACGGAATATTGACAATTGTCTGCGGACGAAGATTCAGTTACATTGGTTTTCAATCTTATGGAAGGAGAGGTGAGGCGGTGGAGCAGCCGTTAAACAGCCCGAACATACCTGCAGTGAATCGGAAATTATCTCTGGATCGCAAAAGAAGATTCAAGCAAAACCTTCCTTTGCTCATCATGTTTATTCCCGTCATCGCTTTTTATCTCATTTTTAAGTATGCGCCCATGGTTGGCGTGATCATCGCGTTCAAAAACTATAATTTTGCCGATGGGATTTTCGGGAGTCCGTGGGTCGGCATGAAAAATTTCCAGCTGTTGTTCAGCAACCCGAATTCACTGCTCATTATTCGTAATACGCTGATGCTGAGCCTGTTGAGTTTGTTTATCGGGTTTCCGTTTCCGATCATGCTCGCGATTTTGCTGAACGAGGTCAGGAGAATGTGGTTTAAGAAGGCGGTGCAGACCCTAGTCTTTCTCCCTCATTTTTTGTCGTGGGTCATTGTCGGGGGCATGGTGGTAACGATTTTCTCCCAGCAATCCGGGGTCATTAACCATCTTCTGGAGCAGTGGATAGGGTCCACCTACGCCTTCCTGTACAACGAGTTCTCCTGGATATCGATCTATGTCGGGTCGGGCATTTGGAAGGAAGCCGGATTCAGCGCCATTATCTATATGTCGGCCTTGTCTACGATCGACCCCAGCCTATACGAAGCGGCAAGCATAGACGGGGCCAGCAAATGGAAGAAAATATGGCATATCTCGCTTCCGGGAATTACCCCGGTCATTGTCCTCATGCTCATTCTTTCCATGGGAAGAGTGATGGAGGTCGGCTTCGATCAGGTCTATACCTTGCAAAACTCGGTGGTGGCCAACGTTTCTGAAGTCATCAGCACCTATATCTACAGCTTCGGCTTGCAGAGGGGGCAGTTCAGCCTGACGAGCGCCATGGGCTTGTTCGAATCGGTCGTTGGCTTTGTTCTCGTTGTACTGGCCAACACGATTGCCCGCAGGTTCGATCGCGGACTTTGGTAGGCCGCAGTTAATCCGAAATTCTTATATTTCAGGAGGGTCCGATGGGAAGAACGTCAGGTGAAAAATGGTTTAATGGAGCGGTCGCCGTACTATTGTTCATTGCCGGCGTCAGTTGCCTGCTCCCCTTGCTGCATGTTGCATCCGTATCGCTCAGCGATCCCCATTATGTCCGGTCAGGGGCGGTGACTCTATGGCCGCGCGGCTGGACGCTGGAATCCTACTCTTTGCTGTTTAAAGGGTCCAAAATTGTTAGCGCTTTAAAAAATAGTGTTGTCCTCACCGTCGTCGGAGTTTTGCTGAGCATGCTCTTTACGACGCTGGCCGCCTATCCGTTGTCCCGCAACTATTTTTATTTCCGCCGTTTTTTTACTCTGGCCATCGTGTTCACCATGCTGTTCAGCGGCGGCTTAATTCCCACCTATCTGGTCATCAAGCAGTTGGGCCTGATCAATACATACGGGGCTCTGTGGCTTCCCGGACTCATAAGCACCTTCAATATGCTGATCATGCGCACGTATTTCGACGGAATTCCGGAAGAATTGGACGATGCCGCGCGGATGGACGGCTGTGGGGAGTGGCGTTATTTGATTCAGGTAGTGCTGCCGCTGTCGCTCCCGGTCATTGCGACGCTGTCCGTTTTCTATGCGGTCGGCTATTGGAACGCCTTCTTCTCGGTCCTGATCTATATCAACGATACGAGCAAATACAATTTAACCGTGCTGGTACAGCAGATGATCCAGAGCCAATCTTTAATGCAGGAGCTTAACGCAAGCGACATGCAAACCTTCATTACGCCCGAGGGAATCAAAACCGCAGGAATCGTGGTCATGGTTCTCCCGCTGCTGGCCGTCTATCCGTTCCTCCAGAAATACTTCGTCAAAGGCGTCATGATAGGAGCGGTCAAAGGGTAGCCGGATGCATGGGCGGGTAGGGAAAATGCAGAATGAACGGGCAAGATTGGATTCGCAACAGGGCCGGTGCCATGGCGAGTTTTCAAACAAATGTAACCTGTATGGCGGCAACGTTTCAGAGGGCGGATGTTACACGACTGAAGGTTACACGACCGCAGGCGTGGGAAGTGCACGGACGTGGCTGCAGCGCCTATTTATTTCAAAAAAGCGAGGGGTAGATATGATGCAAAGAAGAAGATCCAAATGGATGACCGCCGGAATGCTGCCGGCATTGGCAATGACGGTAGTGATGTCGGGCTGCTCAGGCGGAGGCTCTCAGCAGCAGGGTCAAGAGCCGGGATCGAAGAAGAAAGAGAACATAACGGTTTCGGTTTATGATCGCGGTCTGGTTCCCGAGAGTGAAGGAACGATTGAGAAGAACCGCTGGACGGAGTGGATTAACGAGAACGGACCGGCCAACGTCAAGTTCGTCGCCATTCCCCGCAACGATGCTACCGCGAAGCTGACGACCTTGTTCGCTTCCGGGAGCGCACCTGATTTGATCTTTGAGTACTCCAACACTCTGCGGGATCAGCTTTATTCACAAAAGCAGCTGCTAAGCGTTGACGATTTAATTGAAAAGCACAGCACAACTTATAAGAAGCTGCTTGAGGAATATCCGCTGCTGAAATCGGTCGCCACCATGCCGGATGGAAAAATGTACTCCTTCGGTAAAATCAACGGACTGCAAACGAATCATGCCCTCTATCTCCGGGCCGATTGGCTTAAGCAGGTCAATAAGGAGGTTCCGAAGACGACCGAAGAGCTCTATGAAGTGTTAAAAGCATTTACGGAGCAGGATCCGGATGGCAACGGAATCCAGGACACTTACGGCACATCACTCGCCTATATCACCAGTCATATCATCAATGCGATGTTCCAGAATGTACGCTGGGTCGTCGAGGACGGACAGCTGGTCCGCGATTGGGAAAGGGCCAAGGCAGCCACCGAGTTCAGGAAACGGCTTTATGATGAAGGCTTGGTTGACAAAGATTTTCTGACCGACAAGGGTGGGCAGAAGGCGCAGCAGGACTGGGTTAACGGAAAAATAGGCATGTGGGGGGGACAGACGAACGGTCCGGCCTGGTTTCAAATTTATGAGTCTTTGAAGAAGAACAATCCGTCGGCTGAAGTTATCGTCATTCCACTGCCGGAGAGCCCATTCGGCCAATTCAGTCCCACCATTCAAAATCCGGTGCAGCTTACTGCAATGATTAACGCCCAGGCCAAAAATCCGGAGGCCGTGATGGAGTATATCGATTTCATCTCATCGGAGTCGGCCGGAAAAACTTTGAAGTACGGATTGGAAGGCACCCATAGCACCCAGGGCTCCAACGGCTGTCAAACCTTCGTGGATAAGGACAAGGCCAAAGAGCTGTCCTACACGGATGATTTCAGAATGCTCTATTCTCCCGTATTGGAAGGCAAGTGCGGGTATTATGTAGAGACGCTGAACCAGGAAATCCCGGTGGAGAAAGAGTTTTACAATCTGGTTAAAATGGCTGACGAAGCTTATTTGAACCCGGAGAGGCCGATCGCGGACATTACGCATGGAGAGCATATGCCAACACCTCCGGAAGATATTCAGATGATTGTCTCCAGCGTCAACAAGCAGATCGATGATCTGTGGAATAAAGCCATCGTCAGCGGCCCGTCCTATACTGCCGATCAAGCCATGACTGAGGCGAAGACTCTGTGGGACAAGGCGGGAGGCAAGCAAGTCGAAGAATGGTATGCCAAATGGTACAGCGAAAACAAGGATACGGCGCTGCTGCGAGACAAATTGTATGAATTCAAGTGATAAAGCAAGCCCCCCTTGGAATTTGCAGGCGCTGTCGCGAAGTCCCCGGATTTTTCCGCTGCCGGAATGGGAGGATGGGGACATTAAAGCGCTGTTCTATGAGGGAATGCCTTACCAGGGCCGTTCCACCCGTGTCTTCGCTTACTATGCCCTGCCTGAATCGTCTGCGGGGAAGAAGGTGCCCGCCATCGTGCTGGCGCATGGAGGAGGGGGAACGGCTTTTAAAGAATGGGTGCGGCTGTGGAAGGACCGAGGCTATGCCGCCATTGCCATGGATTTGGAGGGCCAGCTCCCTCTGGGGAAGGACAGCCGGGGGTTGAGACCCGGGCATGAATGGGGAGGCCCGCGCAGGCAGGGAATTTTCGCCGATTATGGTGAATCCCAGGAAGATCAATGGATGTACCACGCGGTGGCGGATGTCATTCTTGCCCATTCCTTTATCCGAACCCTGGAACGGGTCGATGCAGAGCGGATAGGGATTAGCGGAATATCGTGGGGAGGGGTCATTGCGAGTATCGCAGCGGGAGTGGATCACCGCCTGGCCTTCTCCATTCCTGTATATGGCTGCGGATATTTATATGAAGCCGACAACCAGTATGGCGACAGCTTCAGGGAGATGCCGCCGGAGGCCGCCGCCATGGTGAAGCGCCTATGGGACCCGTCCTCTTATTTCCGGCAAGTCTCGATTCCTGTGCTATGGGTCAATGGGGGCGAGGATTCTCACTTTCCGCTGCATTTGACCGGCAAATCATATGAGGCCGCTCATAACGGCATCCCCGGGTCCGCGATGTGCATTCATTTTGGCTTGGGTCATTCCCATCACGCAGGGTGGAGTCCGCCGGAAATTTATGCCTTCGCCGATCATGTGGCCCGGGGCGGAAAGCCGCTTGTACAAGTCATTCGTCAAGATTCGGACGGAAAGCAAGCTCAAGCTGAATTCCGCTCCGACATTGCCGTAACCAAGGCGGAGTTGAGGGTATCCCATTCGGATAAGTATAAAGTCGAATGGGAGCCTCGGGAAGCCCGAATCGACAAGGATACCGGCAAAATTAGCGCCGAGCTCCCGGAGCAAGCGGCTGCGTATTTTTTTCAAATCGTGGACGAATGGGGAAGGCTGGTGAGCACTCCCCTTGTGAGTCTTCAATAAAGATAAAGGCGGATAAAGCTTTGCCTTCGAACCCGTGCCGGGACAGGTCAACGGGTGGGCATTTTTAAACTCAAACCAAGATGGAGGATGGAATCGGAATGCAGTACAGACGTTTAGGAGCCAGCGGCTTGAAGATAAGCGAAATTGGCTTGGGCAGTTGGCTGACCTATGGAAATTCAATGGAAGAGAAGCAATCGGAAGCGGTCGTGGACAAGGCTTACGAGCTGGGGATCAATTTTTTCGATACGGCCAACATGTATGGCAGAGGTGCCGCAGAACGAATCATGGGCAAGGCGTTGTCAAAATACCCGCGGCATTCCTACGTCATTGCGACGAAAGTGTTCCATCCGATGGGGGACGGGCCTAACGACAGAGGGCTGTCCCGCAAGCATATTATGGAGCAATGCGAAGCCAGTCTGCGGCGGATGGGTGTCGATTATATCGATTTGTATCAATGTCACGGCTACGATTCGAACACTCCTCTCGAGGAGACGCTGCGGGCGTTGGATGATTTGATCACGCAGGGGAAAATTGTTTACGCCGGGGTAAGCCGCTGGAAGGCGGCCCAACTTGCGGATGCCGTCCATACCGCCGAGAAGTATAACCTGGACCGGATCATCTCCAATCAGCCCCAGTACAACATGTTCGCGCGGGGTCTGGAACAGGAGGTGCTGCCCTTGTGCGAACGGCACGGGATCGGGCAGGTCGTCTTCTCTCCGCTGGCCCAAGGGGTGTTGACCGGAAAATACAAGCCGGGCATGGCTCCGCCGGAAGATTCCCGAGCCGCCGATCCGAAATCCAACATGTTCATGCAATCATTCATTCAGGAAGCAAATCTGGTTAAAGTGGAGAAAATGCGGCCGATTGCCGAGCGAAACGGGCTTAGTATGGCTCAGCTTGCGCTGGCTTGGATTCTGAGGCAGGATAATGTGGCCAGCTGTATCATCGGCGCCTCCCGTCCGGAGCAGGTGGAGGATAACGTCAAGGCGGCGGGAGTGAAGCTGCCGGCCGGAGATCTGGAAGAAATCGAAGCCATTTTAAACGGATAATTCGGTTTTTCATCGACGTAGGGCCGTTGACGATAGCCAATCGTGAGAGGCTTCGAGCCGGCAGGCAGGCTGATTAACCGGGAGTGAATTATAGACATTTTATAGTTAAGTCGCTTACTCTCTTTTGCATTATAATGGTCGTAAGTAAGGGGGATCGGTAGAAAATGCAGCCGGAGCCGCCCGCCATCCGATCCTGAAAGGGCTGTCATGGCCTGTCTTGTCAGCTTTGTCGGTCCGAGGCACGAATCCATTATGAGGAAAGAGGGTAAGGACAATGGAAAAGGTTGATTTGGAGAAGCTGGCTTTAAACGGTGGAGCTCCTGCCCGGAGCAAGCCGCTCCCGCCCAATTATCCGGGGGCAGTCGTCATGGGAGAGGAGGAGGCGGTTCACGCCGGTCAGATCATTAGGGCACAGTCTCCTTTTCGCTTCTATGGGCCCGATGTGCGGAATGCGGTAACGACGCTGGAGAGCATGATGGAACGGGACTTGAATGTCCCTTATGCCTTGGGGGTAACCTCCTGTACGGCCGCTCTTGTCGTTGCTTTGAAAGCTTTGGGCATAGGGTATGGGGATAAGGTCATTGTTCCCGCCGTCACTTTTCTGGCTACGGCCGGAGCGGTAGTATCCGCCAATGCGGTACCGGTTTTTGCCGATGTGGATGAGAGCCTGAATCTCGATCCCGCCGACCTGGAGCGCGTCATGGATGAGGAAGTGAAAGCGATTATTGCGGTCCCCATCCTCGGCGTTCCCTGCGACATGGACCCGATTATGGACTTTGCCCGCAAGCATGGAGTTCCGGTTATCGAGGATGTGGCCCAATCCTGCGGGGTACAGTACAAGGGTCGTTACGCCGGCGCTATCGGCGATGTCGGGGTTTTCAGCTTTCAGATGAATAAAATCATTACCGCCGGCGAAGGTGGAGCGGTGGTCACTCACAGTGCGGAACTATATGAGCGTGCGGCAAGGTATCATGACCAGGGGCTGCTGCGGCCGCAGTTGAAGGAGCGTCACGGGCTAAATCCGGATGAGGAAACCGCGGCGTTCATCGGGCAAAACTACCGGATGAGCGAAATTACCGGAGCCGTTCTGATCGAGCAATGGAAGAAGCTGGACGGAATCGTGGCGACGATGAGGAGCCATCACCGGTATTTGAAACAGGCACTGGCTGACAGTGTGCCGGGCATCCGGTTCCGTTCTTCCCCGGATGAGGAGGGTGATATCGGGTCCAATCTCGGGATCATCCTGCCGTCGGCTGAGCAAGCACAGACCTTCATGAAGGCTATGCAGGCGGAAAATATTACTGCCCATACGTTATATGGAAATCTCCCGGTTTACAGGGTTCCGCAAATTTTTCATCAGCGGACCGCAGAGAAGGATAACTTCCCCTTCAATTACCCGTTTCAAAAACCGGTTATCTATACGGAGGACATGTGTCCGCGGGCGGTTGACCTGCTGCCGCGCACCGTCTTCGTACCGCTCAGCCCGGTGCTGGAGCAGAACGATCTGGATGAAATCGTCAGCGGCATAACGAAAGTCTATCGGACCCTGGACTAGACGGCAAGAGCGGGACACCCGCCTTGGAGACAGGGATGAATGCAGTCCGATGACAACGTATATGAAATAGATAAGAAAGCCTGCTTCCCGTTCCGGGCTGCGGGCTTTTTCTTCGGGATTCGAAATCGGTGGTCTGTTCTTTTGCAGAAGGAAGAGGTATTAAGGGGGCTGTGGAAGCTAAAAGAGAGCTGGTGCCGGGGAACGGGATGGAGGCTGAATCAGGTCCGGAACCCGAACCGGAACCCGGAAACCCGGAACCTTGAACCCCGAACCCCGAACCCCGAACTCGGAAATGGAGCCGCAGCCCTGTTTACGAGATTGACATCGGTGCCGGACAAATGCTACCCTTCAAATAAGTGGACTTACTTGTATTGGACAACAAAATTATAAATACGGAACAACCCACCATTCGTTCACGTATTTGACAGGAGAGATGAAGACGATGTTATTTTCAAAGTTACTGGTAGCTTATGACGGGTCCGAGACTTCGAAGAAAGCTCTGGATAAGGCGATCAGCTACGTCAAGGAAAATCCGGCAGCCCAGATGGAGGTCGTCTACGTCCTGAACATGCAAAGCCTCATTATAGGAGAAGCGATGATTAACATTCCGGTTCACCTCGAGAATGAGATGTACGAGCAGGCGGAATCCGTCGTGAAGGAAGTGAATGAGCGGCTGGCCGAGTTCTCTGGAGCGAAGGCGATTCTCAAGCGCGGTGCGCCGGCCCGTACGATTCTGGAGTATGCGGAGGAAGGCGGCTTTGACGTCATCGTCATCGGAAGCCGCGGGCTTGGCGGACTTCGCGAGTTCATGCTCGGAAGCGTCAGCCATAGCGTAGCCCAGCATGCCGAAATTCCGGTGCTTATCGTGAAATAACAACGGAGATAACAGTTAGCATGAGGAAGGCCCCGAGGAACCGGGGCCTTTTAGTTTGCGGCGTGCCCAGTCAAGCATGCCGCATCAAAAGAAGTGAAGCTCCGCTCACGGCATCCTCCGTCTGGTTGCGGATGGGAAACTATGAGCAGCAGAGACATTCCGCAAGGAGGCTGACGGCGCTGGGGGAAGTGGAGGCGATGAACGCCTGACCGGCATTCCAGGAGGCCTGAGCTACCTGGGCCCGGGCATTCTCTTTGGTCAAGCGTTAAGACGGCCGAACAGCTCCGACACTTGCCGGACGGTCCGGCGGATGATGTCGGCCGCCCCTTCCGTCCGGCACAGGGCGGAGGCCTGTCCCGCCCATAGCGACATGCCTTCGGCATCGCCGGCCCTCGCGGCCGCTTGCCGGATATCGCGCGTCAGGGCATTCTGGACGGGGTAGGGCGGTATCCGCGCCTCGCATCGCTCCATGTCCGCGATGAACGAGTTGCGGATGCCGCGCGCGGGCCTGCCCGAGAACGCTCGGGTCAGCGTCGTGCTCTCATCGGTGGACCGCTTAAGCTCCTCCTGGTAGCGGGGGTGAGCCCCGCTCTCCAGAGCGGTCAGGAAAGCGGTCCCCATCTGCACGCCCGACGCGCCGAGAGCGAGCGCAGCGGCTACCCCGCGCCCGTCCATAATGCCGCCGGCGGCGATGATCGGCACGCGGACGCGGTCGGCGATCTGCGGGATGAGCGCCATCGTGCCGACGAGCGCCTGCTCGTGCGGGACGGCGAATGTGCCGCGGTGACCGCCGGCTTCGCTGCCCTGGCCGACGATCAGGTCGATCCCGGCCTGCTCCAGCCGGACGGCCTCGCTCACCGTAGTCGCCGTGCCGATGGTGACGATGCCGCGGCTTCGCAGCCGGTCGATCACATCGCCGGAGGGCTGCCCGAACGTGAAGCTGAACGCCGGCACCCGTTCCTCCAGCACAGTCTCGAGCTGTTCTTCGAACGGTTCACTGTACCGGTCGGGAGCCGGCGGGGCTTCCGGGAGGCCGAGCTTCCGGCGGTACGCACCGAGCGCTTCGTTCATCGCTGCGATGTCCTCGGTCCGCACTTCGTACGGCTCCGGAATGAACAGGTTGACGGCGAACGGCCGGTCCGTCAGCTCGCGGATACGGCGAATGGCTTCGCGGATTTGCTCCGCCGTCATGTAGCCTGCGCCCAGCGAGCCGAGTCCGCCGGCATTGGAGACGGCGGCGACGAGCTCCGGCGTAGTGCTGCCTCCGGCCATCCCGGCCTGGATGATCGGGTAGCGAAGGTTCAGTTTTTCGCTGACAGCGGTTTGGTACCAGGGCAAGGAAGCGGAGGATGGGGCGGCGTTCGTGTCGGTAGAAAGCCCCGAAGCAGTTTCATTGGCAGAGAATGCGGGCGTAATGTTTGGTTTGGCCATACATATCAGCTCCTTTTTACCGAATGATCTTTAGACTATTGCTCAGCTGTCAGTTCATGGTGGATAAAGCGAAATTAAGATGATTGTGCCGGGGTAAAAGTTCAACGGCTGTGTAGCAGCAATGAAACCGGACAGGCAGCGATGTCACATCCGAGGCCAACGATTCTGTAACGGATTAACAATGGCGCACAACAAATGGCAGTTGAACAGTACAAGGCAACATGGCACAATAGATGGCCCTGAGCCTGTAACGATTAACAATGGCGCACAACAAATGGTAATTGAACAGCACGGGCATCAATGACACAACAGACGGTAATGAAACTGTAACGGACTTAGGAAGGCTGTCGATTCATTTGGGAAAGGTATTACAACAGGATGTTGTACTAGTGAAAAGTCTGATTGATATAGTATCAATGAAACTAGTTATGGTTAAACAGCGAAAATGTAACGGAACTGGGAGACCCTATTTCGTCAAAATAGGCCGTTTTTTTAAACTAACGGAACCAGTCGCGCTTATTGCTTGGAATTCTCCTACTTTCGCGAGCATTTCTAGGGAATAAGGTCATCTGGTTCCGTTAAAATGACCGAAAGGCCCTTTTGGGGCGAATAAGGTCATCTGGTTCCGTTAAAACCAAAACCCTGCAGGATCTTCGCATGATCTCTGGTTGCATACCATTAATCGACAGCCTCTTAGGGGACCTTATTCTGCCCAAATCGGCCGTTTTTCGTGCTAAACGGACACAGATGCGCTTATTTCATAAATTTCTGCTGTTTTCGCCTGCGTTTCGTATAAATAAGGTCATCTGAGTCCGGTAAAATCGCTGAAAAGCCTTTCTGGACCGAATAAGGTCTCTGGTGTCCATTGCAACCAATATTGCTAAGCTGGACATGCATCCTAATTATCCGCAACCGCATATGTTTCCGGGCAATTCATCCGAAATCATGGAACGAACAGGCTCGTCCATGTGGATGAAGTGAAAATTCGATGTGCCGCTGGCTGGAAAGCGGGACCTTATGACAAAATGCGGCCGGATGCCGCAATCCGCCCACGCCTTCCCGCGGAGCGGGAGTTCAAACCTATTATAGTCTATAGAAGTTTCCCTCTTCTACTTTTTATCATGAAGGTTGAAGAATCGGGCAGCCAGCCGTCCATTTAATATCCGGCGAGAAGAAAGGTTGTTCGCTCCCAAAAAAATGGCTATTTGCTAGTTTTTGGTGTGCAAAGGCTGGACCCTCGTACCATATGTGCACATTTAACTGTATGATATTTCATACCAAGGAGCCTCACTCACGGAATTAGTGCGCCCATCTGTACGGTATTTCATACAAAATGCACCCGTTCGCATCAAGCTAACACGCATTTGTACCTCTAGCAGGCAGTTTGCTGCCGGGGACGCAGAGGTTGAGAACAAAGGAAAGGGGAAAGTGGAAACTTGAGCACCTACGGAACGGCTCCATACCAAGTCCTGTTAATTCACGGAGGGCCCGGGGCGGCCGGAGAGATGGCCCCTGTTGCAGAGAGGCTGAGCGGCGAAACAGGTGTGGTCGAAGCATACCAAACCAAACGAACGATAGATGAACTGTTGACAGAATTAGATGACATCATTGACAAAGCATGTGACTCCCCGGTTACATTATGCGGCTATTCCTGGGGAGCTTGGCTGTCCTATATATATTCCGCAACATACCCTGACAAAGTAAGAAAGCTCATACTCATCAGCAGCGGGCCCTTCTATGAACACTATGCCCCTGAGATCGCGGCAGCCAGAAGGAGCAGAATGTCTGAGGAGGACAAGCTGGCTCATGATCGTCTGGTGAGCAAACTCAATCGTAACGGGACTACGAAATCCGATGATTTACGAGATTTCGGCAGGCTGATGACCCAAATAGACAGTTATGCTCCCCTTCCATTGGAAGCCGATTCCTTGAATGTAGACATGGAGATTTATCAGAGGATTTGGCCGGAGGCCGGCATTCTGCGAGCAAGCGGCAAGCTGGCGGAGTATGGAACAAGCATTTCTTGTCCGGTTGTAGCAATCCATGGAACCTATGATCCTCATCCGTATCAAGGCGTTATCGAGCCTTTATCCGGACGCGTTAAAGACTTCAAGTATATTTTGTTGGAGAAATGCGGACATACTCCGTGGATCGAAAGATATGCACGAGACCGTTTTTACGAAGTGCTCCTTCCAGAATTGGAAAAATAGCCCTATCCCTCATCAATAAGTTGCCGTTTTTTAAGTGAAAAACTTAATAAAAGTGAACATTCGGTGAACCCCGTCCTCAAACCGGCAGGGGCATGCTACAATGAAACAAAATACGGTAAAGAGGTGACTGCGTTGTGGGCACAGCGATGGTTGTTTCTTTCATATGCGTGATCATTGTATCCGCTATGACATTCTGGGTGACCCGGCTAGCCTATTCCAGGAAATGGGAGGAATCGGATTCGGATTAATTCCATTCATTTATTAAGACAGCACCGATAATAGTTATAGAGTAATTAACCGGCCATTCTCATGCGAAGCGGCCGGTTTTTTGCATAGGCTGCGATATAAATTAACGAGCCTGTTGGCCGGTGCTCCTATATTCTTTCGCCACATGACGCCGCTGCAGCGCTGCAAGGAGGGCGCCCGGGCACCAAAGCTTGCAGGCATATTTTACTCAAGAAAAATATTTCCAACATATAAACCAAGAACCGGCGGTATGCCGGATGGGGTGTCGAGTCGGTCCCGGCCGGCGCTTCCGCAACCCTTCAAGGCACGCTGCTGCTTTGTCTGGATATCTCTTGAGCGATCCATTCGTCTTTGCTTTCTCACGAACGCATCGGCTTCCCCTTCTCCTTCTCCTTCTCCTTTCGATTTTCAACCCTTCCTATCCGGAAAACGTGAGTGGAGGCTGATTAAGGAGGATTCCGGAAAATGACGGCGATATGGCACCTTTAGCCTTAGCTTGATTATTTTGGCAAAATATTTCACAATAAAAGCAAAGCAGAGCTTCGATTTCATACCGCTGAGTGCTTGACCGATACCGTTGCAAACCGATGAACCTTATGTCAAAAAAAGGGAAGAGGAGGGGCTCAGGCCTTGAAAAACGCAGCAGCCAGTACTAGCATTGTTCTGCGCCTGGAAATCGACAAGGAGCAAACATCCTTCGGACAGATCGCGACCGCAATTGGCGACGCCGGAGGAGATATTATCGCCGTCGACGTTACCCGGGCGGGTAAAACCTCGACGACCCGGGATATCACCGTTCAACTGACGGACGCCTCGCTCAGTCAAGACCTCGTCCGAAGCGTCGCCCAATTGCCCGGCGTCCAGGTAATTAACGTCTCAGATTCGACGTTCTTACTTCATCTGGGCGGCAAAATTGAAGTGACGCCGAAGATGCCGATCAAGAACCGCGATGATCTGTCCCGCGTCTATACGCCGGGCGTTGCCCGCGTGTCGATGGCGATCCACGAGAAGCCATCCCGCGCCCATACGCTGACGATCAAGCGCAATACGGTGGCGGTCGTCTCCGACGGAACCGCCGTGCTCGGGCTCGGGGACATCGGCCCGCTCGGGGCGATGCCGGTCATGGAAGGCAAGGCGATGCTGTTCAAGCAGCTGGCGGGCGTCGATGCTTTCCCGATTTGTCTGGATACCCGGGACACGGAGGAAATCATCCGCACCGTCAAAGCGATCGCCCCGGCCTTCGGCGGCATCAACCTCGAGGACATCTCGTCCCCGCGCTGCTTCGAGATTGAGCGGCGGCTCAGCGAGGAGCTCGACATCCCCGTGTTCCATGACGATCAGCATGGAACGGCAGTCGTGCTCCTGGCAGGCCTGCTCAATGCAGTGAAGCTCGTCGGCAAGCGGCTCGCCGACTGCAAAATCGTGCTGTGCGGGCTCGGCGCGGCCGGCATCGCCTGCACGAAAATTTTGCTTGCCGCCGGCGCGCAGAATATCATCGGCGTCGACCGCTGCGGCGCGCTCGTCGCGGGGAAGACGTATGCGCATGAGGCGTGGAATTGGTACGCCGCGCATACGAATCCCCACCGCGAGGAGGGAGCGCTATCGGACGTCATCGCGGGAGCCGATATTTTCGTCGGCGTCTCCGCTCCGGGCGTCCTGCGGGTCGACGACGTGAAGAAGATGGCGCCGGACGCGATCGTGTTCGCGATGGCGAATCCGACGCCGGAGATCGCGCCGGAGGAGGCCGAGGGCTACGTGCGCGTCATGGCGACGGGCCGCTCCGACTATCCGAACCAGATCAACAACGTGCTGTGCTTCCCCGGCTTATTCCGCGGCGTTCTCGATTGCCGGGCGTCGCGGATTACGGAAGGGATGAAGCTGGCAGCCGCGAAGGCGATCGCTTCGGTTGTCGGGGAGGATGAGCTGAACGAGCTGTACATTATCCCGAGCGTGTTCAACCAGAGCGTAGCCGAGAAGGTAAGAGAGGCGGTCATCGATGCGGCTTATGCAGAAGGTGTAGCCCGCCGCAGGGATTTTCGCGAGAACAAATAGCTGAATCGCTTTGTCGGAATCTATCAGAGCGTGGCTGGTTGGAGAGACGGCTTCCTTGTAACCGATAATGCTCCATAGTTGAGTTACTTTCCGACAGATCGTTTTGTTCGGTATTTATCAGACTTTTTTTACGATTGGCAGGAGGACACGGTGAATGAAAGAGTGGATTGAATATGGCTTGGCCAAGAAAGGGGCGTTCAAGGATTACCCCTTCGGAGCGCAGCCGTTGGTTCTGAAGGTGGGCACCCGAATGTTTGCCCTCATCGATGAAGAAGGGAATCCGGGGAGTATGTCCTTGAAATGCGATCCGGAAATGGCCCATCTGCTTCGGCAGCAGCATCCTTCGGTCAGGCCGGGGTATCATCTGAACAAGCAGCACTGGAATACAATCAGCTTGGACGGCACCGTGCCCGAGGAAGATATAAAGTGGATGATGGATCACTCTTATGAATTGGTCGTCAAGGGCATGAAGAAATCGGAAGCCCGCGAGTTGGGTTTACTTTAAAATATTAGAAACTATAGGAGAGTATAATATTCACCTAGTGCCCGAAGCCTTGATTTCGATTGACATTAGCCTGCACATTTGCTCGTCTTTAGCTGATGCTAGCTAAATTTCGTCTAAGCACCTGCATTATTGCACGTGCTTATCCATTAAACTTTCCCCAACGGCACTTCGAGGCAAGGACCGCTGCAGACCATACTGCCGCGGTCCTTCTTTTGGAACGGATTGAAGCCGAATAAATGAGCATGGCCTCCTTCCACATGAATAATTCATTCCATCCCGACAAAAGTTAGGAAAAATAGTGATGGAGGAAACCTGTATGAAAAAAGCATTGGCAGCAGCCATTATTTGTATCGGTGTGGTCATGTTCGCCCCTGAGGCAGCGTCTGCCGACGGGAATCCGGCAAGTCTTGAATGGCAGGGACCGTTCACGTTTTCTTTAGTCCATAATGCGGAGCGGAACGTCCCGGAATACGCCAAGTGGGGAAACCTGGCTATGAGGGAAGCCAGCAAGAAGGGCTATCAAATTTTAGATTACAAATATGTAGGTAAACAAAAAATCAACCCCACGGTTACCGAGCAAACCTTCAAATTCTGGGTTAAGAAAGCCGGTAAGCCGATGGGGCTGTATGTGTCGCTGCGGTATGAGACCGCTACGGAAAGAGTATTGAATATCGATTATCGGGAGACCGCCCGTTAGGCCTAGGCTTGATGCTCTTTGTCCGAGGACAAGCCCACATAAGCATCGCGTCCCGCTCCCAGGCCAAAGATGAGCAGAAGCAAGACGGTTGCCAGAAGCAGAAGCAGCGGGACGGTCCAGTTAAGCGTATAATCATGAATCCAGCCCATGAGCATGGGGCCGACGGCTGCCAGCAAATAACCGATACACTGGGCCATACCGGACAACCGGGAGGTTTGCCGGGGATTCTTCGTCCGCAAAGCTATAAACACAAGTGCTAGACTGATATATGCCCCGCCGCCCAGGCCGATGAAGGCTACCCAAAGCGGCAGCAGAGACGCCCCTCCGGCAAACAGGCCGAGGTAGCCGATCGCGGAAAAGCAGAAAGTAAGGACGACGAAGCTGCGTTGACTGGGTCGGCGTCCGGCCAACAACGGCATAAGGAAAGAAGTCGGCAGGCTGCAGAGCTGCATCAGGGAAAGCATCCAGCCTGCAGCGGTAGCGCTGTAACCGCGGTCCGCCACGATTTCAGGCAGCCATGTTACGGTTACGTAGAAGAGCAGGGATTGCAGCCCCATAAAGAAAGTAACCTGCCAGGCTAAAGCCGATTTCCATAAGGGGCTGTTCTGATCGGCTTTGGCTGTCACTTCCGGCCGATGAGAACGCAGTTGAGGCAGCCATACTATAATAGCCAACACGGTAACCCCTGCCCAGCAGACGAGAGCCCCCCGCCAGCCAAGCCCGAGTCCGACGGCCATCGGGACACTGATTCCGGAGGCCAATGCTGCCCAAAGATTCATGGACATGGTATAAACCCCAGTCATAAGTCCCACATGATTGGCGAAATGCTGCTTGACCAGAGCGGGCAGCAGGACGTTGCATACGGCAATCGCAAGCCCGATCAGCAGCGTTCCTGTAAACAAGGTAAGGGTATTAGGAAGCGACCGCAGCACGGTACCGACAGCGAGCGTAATTAAGCTGGCGAACAATGTATTCTCCGCCCCGAACCGATTAGCGATGGACGGTGCAAGCGGAGAGAGAATGGCAAAGGCGATCAGAGGAAGGGTGGTAAGCATGCCGACCAGCGCACCGGATAAGCCGGTGTCCGCTTGGATCGTTCCGATTAAAGGCCCGACGGCCGTAATGGAAGCGCGCATATTGGCGGCTACCAGAATAACGCCGATGACCAGCAAGGCTCCGGTCAGTTTAATAGGTTTATTCATTACTGCAGGTTTTGTCATGTTTCTCATTGTTGGCTTTCCTTCCTTCCCGGTGGTGAAGACTGGTTTGTAGAGCTTCGATGTAAGAACGCACGGCTTCCTCCGCCGCTTCTGGATCGGAGTTGGCAATCGCCTCAACCATATCATGATGCGCCTCATGATGAGGCTCAATAGTTAGCGTTTCGTCCACGGCGGTGTCGATGGATTGAAGAAGCGCATCCGCCATGTGCTCGTATAAATCGATCAGCAGACCGTTATAGGTAGCCGCCAGTACGGCTTGATGCAGCATCAGATCCGCCTTGATGTAAGCGGCCGTATCGTTGCTTCTGAGCGCAGCATTACGACGCTGCAGACATGCGCGCATCTTGTCGATGTCCTCTTCGGTACGCCTCATGGCGGCCAGCCTGGCCGCTTCCCGTTCGAGGCAATACCGGACCTCAAACGTGTCGGCAACGCTCGATTTGCGCAGCCGGCGCTGAATCGCCGCCCTCAATTCACTGGAGGAGCATACATAAGTGCCGTCCCCGGGCTTCGCCTCCAGCAGCCCTGTATGGATTAAAGCCCGAACCGCCTCGCGAATCGTATTCCGGCTGACTCCCAATTGATTCACGAGCTCCGGCTCCGCGGGAATTCGTGAGCCTACCGGCCATTTTCCGGAACTGATCAGCTCTTCCAACTGGGCCGCTACCTGCTGGGACAGGGTCAGTCGGGTAGGTTGCTGCAGTTTCAATTTCATGACCTCCTTTATTCCATAAATGTATAGGTAATTACTCAATTGTCTCGGTACGAGCAGTGGTTTTAAGAATGGATGAAACTGGCAAAAATAGGCTTGGATAGATGATGTAAACATTATCCAATCATCCAAACATAGGATGTTTGATACGTTGACCATTATACGCCTCACTTTTGATGGATGCAAGCCTGAAAATAGGCGCCATTAGAGCGATACGATAAACTTTCCCTTAATCATGCTGCCGATCCGGCCGGATGAAACCGGGTCAATTTGCATTAAATGGCCATCTTGGTTTGCTGTGCCCTCATGGAAATGTTATCCTTTAAATATTGCCCTTTTCCAAAATTTTTTTAATGAGGTTAGTTTTATGGTTTATTCGGTGCTTCACAAATTGAAGAAAGTTGATCCGGTCATTATTTGTATATTAGGCTGCTTCATGATTCTAAGCACGATGGTCATCTACAGCGCGACCTCCGGCACACGGCTGGACGGACTTCATATCAGCAGCCTGAAGCTGTATTTCCTGCTTATGATCCCGCTGTTTTTGGCGGCATTTATCAATTATAAATTTTTGATTCGATACGGTACTTACGGGTTATATGTTATAGGATTGGGTTTGCTTGTCTATGTCCTGCTCAGAGGAGTCAATATTAATAATTCGGTTCGATGGATCAGCATCGGCGGGCAACAGTTTCAGCCTTCCGAGCTTGTCAAGATCTTTATGATTCTGATGCTGGCGAAAATATTTTCCCGCAGACAGGGAGAACAGCTCAGACTGGTCAATGATATCCTTCCGGCCGGCTTGCTAACGGCGGTTCCCGTTCTGCTCATTATGAAGCAGCCGGATTTGGGAACAGCGCTTGTATTCGTTGCGATATTTATCGGAATGCTGTGGATGGCAAACGTGCGCCTCGCCCATATTCTTCTGGGGCTCCTATTGGCCGCACTTGCCGTTGGCCTGCTTGTATGGCTCTATTACAATCAATTTGATTTGTTTGCCAAAATTATTAAGCCCCATCAGCTAAGAAGAATAGAAACCTTCCTGGACCCGTCGACAAATCCCCAGCAAAGCTGGCATGTTCTCAATTCCATAGGTGCAATCAGCGTCGGACATTTGCTCGGCAAAGGTTTTTTGCATGGGGATTTCGTCCAAAACGGCTTCATTCCCTATCATTATTCCGATTCCATCTTCGTAGTAATCGGGGAGGAATTCGGCTTCATCGGCTCGGCGGTTTTGCTGCTGCTCTATTTTCTGCTTATTTACCGGATGATCCGGATAGCACTCGGCTGTAAAGACTTGTTCGGCTCCTACATAATCATAGGGATCGTCTCCATGTTTACGCTTCAGGTGTTTGAAAATATTGCGATGCATATCGGACTTCTGCCGCTTACGGGTATATCCCTGCCTTTCGTCAGCTACGGGGGAAGCTCGCTGCTCACCTACATGATAGCCATCGGACTGGTGTTTAACGTCAAAATCCATTCCGAGGAAGCTGTTATTCCCGAATAGCCCTAAGCCGTCAGGCGGATTTAAAGGAGGCAAGCAGGTAAAACCATCATTCGTACGGACATCCGTTCTTGCCGTGAAAGATAGAAACGGTAAACTACGGATGTTTTTTCTATATATCTGACCTTCAGCGGCAGATTTCGAAAGAACCATAAGCGCGATTTTTAAGATTACATTAATGTTTCTATGTTAAGTTAAGGAAACGTAGCAGGGGAGGTATCGTAGTTGAACAGTTCAAGGTTCCGTTGGTCTGAGCCGTTCGTCGTTTTTTCCTTTCTGATGGTGTTAAAAATTAATTTAGCCTGGTTCGTCATTTTTGGCGCGGCGAACGTCATTCCTTTTTTGGTCGTCAGTATTCCGTCCGTCTGGGTTCTCTTCGGCTTGATCGAATGGCTGGCGGTCAAGAGAAAGCTGTTGTTTTATATGCTGGCCAATCTCATAACGACATCCATTTATTTTGCTGCGATCATGTACTATAAATATTACGGGGTTATAGTTAATTATAAAGCGCTTCAGCAAGCCAAGCAGGTTGTTCAGGTTAAAGCGAGCGTCTTTGATCTGATGCATCCGCATTATTTGCTGATTTATCTGGATATCGTTATTTTGCTAGGAGTATTTCTATGGAGCAAAAAATCGCGGACCTGGGGAAAAACGCAGTCCCCCATTGCCCGCAAGGGGATTCCGGTCATCCTCTCCGTCTCCTTGTTAACCTGTCTGATGACGGTCTGGTCCAATCGCGGGATAGCCAATGAATTGAAGCAGGCGGAGCAGATGGGGATATTGAATTATCAGGTCTATACAGTATTTGCCAACATGCGGAAGGAAGAGCCGATTCCGGTCGATTTGGATACGATACGTGAGCTTAAGAACATCGAATGGAAGGAAGACGAAGACCGGGTTTATTGGAAAGCGGCGGAAGATAAACATCTTATCGTCGTTCAGCTGGAATCTTTTCAGAACTTCCTGATCGGCCTTACAGTCAACGGCCAGGAGGTCACTCCGGTATTGAACAGGCTGGTGGAGCAATCCCTGTATTTCCCTAAAGTTTACCAGCAGGTCGGACAAGGGAACACATCGGATTCCGAATATATGTCCAATACGTCATTTTATATTCCAGCAGGAGGAGCGGCCTCGGAGGTGATCGGCCATAAGGAGATTCCATCCCTGCCCAAGCTGCTGAAGGGGAAAGGGTACCGCTCGGCCACCTTTCATACGAATAGCGTCAATTTCTGGAATCGTATGGAGATGTATCCTGCCCTAGGCTTCGATCAATATTATGACCGTGAATTTTTTGGGGATGAGGATCCGATCGCTTTCGCGGCATCCGATGAAGTGCTGTATAACAAGGCGGCAGCCGAAATAGCCGATTTGGTGCGCGAAGGAGACAGACTCTATGCGCAGGTTATATCGATGTCGAACCATCACCCTTTTGAATTGCCGGAAGACAAACATCGGATCGAGATTCCCGACAAATACAAGGAAACGCTTGTCGGCAATTATTTGCAGGCAGCCAGCTATGCGGATTATGCGTTAGGTTTGTTTATCGATCGACTGGAGGAAGAAGCGGTCCGCAGCCAAAGCGTAATCGTTATGTATGGAGACCATATGGGACTGCCGATCTATTCTCTCGATGGACCCGAAAGGGAATATATGGAGGAACTCCTCGGCAAACCATACGAATATGTGGACATGTTGAACATCCCGCTGCTGATCTATGCTCCCGAAATCGTTGAACCGGGCGTCGTCGATCATCTGGGGGGACACGTCGACATTATGCCTACGATAGCGAACCTGATGGGAGTATCGCTTAAGGATCACATCCACTTCGGCCAAGACTTGATAAATTATACGAGCAATTTACTTCCCGAGAGGTATTATTTGCCATCCGGCTCCTATATTTCCGATGATTTTATTTTCATTCCCGGCGTGGGCGTAGAGGATGGAGAGATATATCCGCTGGCAGGCTATGAGGAAACTGCCTCCGTACAAGAGAGGGACTATGAACGGGCTCTGCGCCTCCTGGAATTGTCGGACAGTTATTTGCAGCAGCTGCCGGACCGAGACCGGGGAGAACAGGCGGATGAATAGGAAGGTGTACTGTTTATCCGAAATGTAAAAAAATAGCGGATTTTCATTGAAGCCGGGTACCTTTCACGATATGCTTAAGGAGGTAGATAATATTTTAATGATGGGGGCCCAATATGAAACGCACTTCCAGAATCCTCTTATGGATTCTCTTGCTTTGTCTGGCGTGGGGGACAACGGGCTGCGCCAGCCAGCCGGCTCCCGGACAATCCAATAGCCGTCAATCGCTGAACGATGGTGCCTCCGCTTCTAAGGAACCGTCAGGCACGGAGGCAGCGGCGAATACGGCAGCACCGGCACCAACGCCTTCTCCAACTCCGGAGCCGGAAGAGACGGTCACTTCCCTCACCTTCGTGGCGGTAGGGGATGTACTCATTCACAGTTCCTTATACAAAGACGCCTACACGCCTGAAGGATATCATTTCGATCCGATGTTCGAACTGGTTGCGCAAACAATCAAGGATGCTGATTTCGCCATGGCCAATCAGGAATCCATGATTGGTGGAGTGGAGATCGGGTTGTCCGACTACCCCAGCTTCAACAGTCCGTTCGAAATCGGAACGACTTTGAAGGAAGTAGGCTTCGATGCGGTGACGATTGCCAATAACCATACGCTGGACCGCGGCGAACAGGCCATTCTCAACGCTATCGGGCATTGGGATGCCATCGGGATGACCTATGTCGGGGCTTATCGTTCCCGGGAAGACCAGGAGACTCTGCGAATCGCCGAGCAGAACGGGATTAAGCTGGCACTTCTTGGTTACACCTATGGAACGAACGGAATTCCCGTACCGGAGGGCAAGGACTACCTGGTTAATCTGATTGACCCGGAAGTGATCGTCCGTGACATTCAGGAAGCCTCCCGGAAAGCGGATGCCGTCGTCGTCAATCTTCATTTCGGCCGCGAATATGAACGGATGCCTAATGAGGAACAGAAGAAGCTGGCCGAACGGCTGGCCCAGGCCGGGGCGGATTTGATCATCGGGCACCATCCCCATGTGCTCCAGCCATGCGAATGGATTGAAAGAGAGGATGGAGGACGGACCTTCGTCATCTATTCGCTGGGCAATTTCCTTTCCGGGCAGGAAGGGGTGTACAAGGAAATCGGGGGAATTCTTCACGTAACGATTGAGAAGCGCGAAAGAGGGGATCAGCGATCTATATCCATATTGGAGCCGGCTCTGCTGCCCACCTGGACCCATAAGAAAAATTGGCGCCAATATAAAATCATCCCCCTCGATCAGGTTACGGAGCAGCAGCTCCCCGGAGCGGCTGAATATCGTGAAGAGATTCGTCGGCATATGACCCAATGGATGCCCGAACTGACCATTCTCACCTCTGATCGGTCCGGATAACGAACCGGGGACAGCTCTCCAAGGAGCTGTCTTTTTTTGCGTTTTCGGGGCTCCCCGGAAAGTACCCGTCACACGGGCTTATCATCTTTCCACATGACCGCTTTACCCTCGGGCCCTCTTGCGGTATTCCAGAGGGCTCACTTTGGCCAGTTCCTTGAATACCCGGCCGAAGTGGGCGATATTCTCGTATCCTACCTGTTCCGCAATTTCTATTATCTTCAGACGGGATTCCCTAAGAAGTTTCTGTGCCTCCTTGATCCTCACGGTATTTACATATTCCACGTAAGTAAATCCAGTCACTTCCTTGAACTTCCGGCTTAAATAATACGGACTGATATAATGCTTCTCCGCAACCGAGCCAAGGGTAATGGCGGACATGTAGTGGTTGTTGATATATTCGACGATATCATAAATTTTAAGCTGCAGCGGATTAGCCTGCTCGGGGGAAGGCTCCGGCTCCGCCAAGCATTTTCTCCCGGCCAGAATGAGCAGTTGAGCCAGCTTCGCCTGCAGGCTGGTCTTCCATCCCGGCGACTTCGTGTCCTCCTCCTCCAGCATCGAGAACAACAGCTCCTCTACGGCTCTTCGGTCCCCGGAGTTTAATTGAAGCCGTCTGGTCCGGCTCTGGAAAGGCGCAAAGCATACCGGATCGGCAAACGAATTCAGCCAATGTTCGTCAAAATGAAGCAAAATCCTCTCATGATCCGCCACTCCGGTATCAGTCGTCTTGTGAAGCTCATATTTATCTATAAATACAATGCCGCCTTCCTTAAGAGGATGCGTCCGGTCCTTGATAAAATAATCCCGCTCCCCGCGCAGCAAGTAGTAGATTTCATAATACGGATGAAAATGATTATCGGACATGGTGTAGTGGCCGGTTCTGCGAATGTGCTCGATAAAGAAGGATTTCAACAGCCGCTCTTCCTTTCTTGTACTGTTTCAGAATATTATACAATATTTGCGCTTGATATGGACAAAAAATGCAAGGTTTTATCCTCTTTAAGCAATAATTGATTAGATCATAATCTATTCTTGCGCTAGAATTAGGAAAAATTGATTATAAAAGAGGAGAATGTCAGATGACGCTGAAGAGATATGCGCTCGTGGGAACCGGCGGCCGTGCGGAGTTTTTCTATGGCCCGCTGGCTCAAAAATATCGGGAAACCTCCCGGTTAGTCGCTTTTTGCGATATCAATCAAACGAGGATGAATTACGCTAACCGGCTGCTACAGGACAAGTACGAAAGTGCCCCTGTTCCGACTTACAGAGCCGACGAGTTCGACCGGATGATTGCCGAAACCAAGCCGGATATTGTCATTGTGACCTCTATCGACCGGACTCATCATACTTACATTATTAGGGCCATGGAGCTGGGTTGCGATGTGATTACCGAGAAGCCGATGACCGTTGATGAAGAGAAATGTCAGCAAATCATCGATGCGGTGAAGCGGACAGGCCGCCACTTGCGGGTAACCTTCAATTACCGATATGCCCCGCACAATACGAAAATTCGCGAGCTGATTAAAGACGGTGTCATTGGGGAAGTTTTCTCGGTCCATTTCGAATGGCTGCTCAATACACAGCACGGGGCCGATTATTTCCGCCGTTGGCATCGGGATAAGCGAAATAGCGGGGGGCTGCTGGTTCACAAGTCTACGCATCATTTCGATTTGGTCAACTTCTGGCTGGGCAGCCGGCCGGAAACCGTCTACGCGATGGGAGGACTTCGGTTCTACGGGCGCGAGAATGCAGAAAGCCGCGGGGTGACGCAATTTTATCAAAGAGCTCATGGCAGCGAGGCGGCGCTCAATGATCCGTTCGCTTTGCATATGGAGAACAACAGCCATTTGAAGGCTCTTTATCTGGATGCCGAGCATGAGGATGGCTATCAAAGGGATCAAAGCGTATTCGGGGACGGAATCAGCATTGAGGATACGCTGGGAGTCATGGTGCGCTACAAGAACAAAGCGATCATGACCTACTCTTTAAACGCTTACTTGCCTTGGGAAGGGTTCAATGTTGTGTTTAACGGCAGCAAGGGCCGCTTGGAGGTAAATGTCGTGGAGCGCCCTTATGTCAATTCCGGCGGCAATAAAGCCGACGAAGGCGCCCTCAAGCACAAAACCGTGACCGTTCACCCGATGTTCGATGTCCCGTATCAAGTGGCTATCGAGGAGAAGGAAGGCGGGCATGGAGGCGGTGATCCCATTCTGCTGAACGATCTCTTCGGGAATCCGGAGCCGGATCCGCTTAATCGGGCGGCCTCGCACGTGGATGGAGCCATCTCGATTCTGACCGGTATCGCGGGAAATATTTCGCTGCGTACGGGACAGCCGATAAGCATCGATCATCTGGTCCGTTTCTGATTAATAACGCCATGCTGATTATATTCGGTTGCATCTTGTGAGGCAGATGGGCAGATAGCGGCCAGGGGCGGAACGTTAATCCAAGCTGAGGGTAGGCGGAGGAAATAATCATGGCTAGGGGGAGCGAGAATGGACCTTTATTTATCTTTGATTGAAAAGTGGAACGAAGCGGAAAATAATGCGATTACGGAAAATATTTTGCGAAAGAGCCGCTTTCCGGAGACGGGGGATCAGGCGGGGCAGTGGACGGTATACGGGCAATCCTATACATCGCTGGATGGCGCCAGGCTGTTGATGGTCAAGGGCCCGGAAGGAAAGAAAATGCTTGTCTGGGGAGAAGGGGAGCTCTATCGGCAATTAAACGGGGAGGAAGGCAGCGGCTACAAGCTGTGCGGGCTGACCCACGAGAACCGGCTTGTTCTGAACCGCCTGCTGCCGTTTACCGCTCCCCGGGCGCTGGGCAAACAGACGGCAACGATTGGTCTGGGAGACCGGCTGGGCCTGGCCTCTCCGGGCCATATCCAGACCGTGCGGGGCCGGGAGATCAGGCCGGTCCTTGCACAGCAGAGCATTCGCGAGCTTAATCTGACCAACCGCGATTATAAGCAGGTGCTCGATGCCGCCAGCTATGCGGTGCTTCAGGAAGGCTACCGGGACGGGTATGGTGCGGACGGCGATCACTTGAAGGTGGAGGCCGATATCGAGATGGCACTCGGCCTTGGATTCACCATGCTGACCCTGGACTGCTCCGAACGGATCGATAATACGATTGACGGTAAATCGGAGGAGGAGATTGACCGCCGATATGCGAAACTTCCGGTGCAGGAAAGAAAGCGGCTGGAAGAGACCTACCTGCAGAAGGAATTCCAGGCGGGCTCTTATGTAATTCATTTTGATCCGCTCCATTTAAAAAAGTATGCGCTCATTTACGGAGAAGCTATCCGCTTCACAATAGACATCTATGAACGGTATATCCGGAATCTCGGGCGGCCGATCGATTTCGAACTGTCTATTGACGAAACGATGACGCCGACCGATCCCGCCGCGCATTATATGGTGGCGAACGAGCTTCACGCGACCGGGCTGGATTTATACAGTGTGGCTCCCCGCTTCTGCGGAGAATTCCAGAAGGGGATCGATTACATCGGCGATCTGGAACAATTCGAGCGGCAGCTTCAGGTTCATGCGGCCATTGCGGATCATTTCGGCTACAAGCTGAGCATTCATTCGGGCAGTGATAAATTCAGCGTTTTTCCGATGATTGCCCGGTATACGGGCGGCCGTTTTCATGTGAAAACAGCGGGAACGAATTGGCTGGAAGCGATGAGAACGGTAGCCAGGGTAAATCCGAAGCTGTACCGGCGAATGCATGAATACGCGATGAAGCATTACCCGGAAGCTTTGGCTTATTACCATGTAACCACCGATTTCGATGCGATTGTTCCGCCGGAGAAGCTGGACGACGGACGTCTGCCGGAGTATATGGAAGATAATAATGCCCGCCAGTTAATTCATATTACCTACGGATTGCTGCTGCAGGCCAAGGATGAACAGGGCCGCAGTCTGTTCAAGGAGGAGCTGTATCAGACGCTGGAACAGCATGAAACGGATTATGAGCAGGCGCTTCTCCATCATATCGGCCGCCATCTGGAGCTGTTAGGCAAGTAGGACATATGCCGTTATGAACGGCGCCGATGTCCTTTACAAACGCATTTGGCTGATTTTCTTGTTGGAATGCTGCACTAGTTATGATTTAAGGAGGCATGGATATGATCAGCGAACGTGAAACGCTGAAAGCCGTTGTGCAAGATGCGGTCCAACGGCAGAAAGTCACCGACATGCACACCCATTTGTACTCCCCGAATTTTGGCGACATTCTGCTATGGGGAGTAGACGAATTATTGACCTACCATTACTTGGTAGCCGAGGTGATGAGGTGGAGCGACATCCCGATCAGTGATTTCTGGGAGCTCGGCAAGCGGGAGCAGGCCGATCTCATATGGAATAAGCTCTTCGTAGAGCATTCGCCTGTCAGCGAAGCTTGCCGCGGCGTTCTTACCACCCTGCAAGGATTGGGAGCAGATTTGTCGACACGCAATTTGGAGCAGTATCGTGAGCGGATCGGGCAGTCGGACCGGTTCCGCCAGGTGGATGAAGTGATGAGATTGGCCAATGTCGATCATATCGTCATGACGAACGATCCGTTCGATGACCGCGAAAGGGCCGTCTGGCTGGCAGGGACCAAGCCCGATTCCCGTTTTCATGCGGCGCTCAGGATCGATCCGCTGCTGAATGAATTTTCCGCCAGCAAGCATCGTCTTCGAGAGTGGGGATACGCCGTCGGGGACGAATGGAACGAGCCGTCTGCCGGGGAGGTCCGCCGGTTCCTGAAGGACTGGATCGGACGGATGAATCCCCTGTATATGGCCGTTTCGCTTCCTCCGGGCTTCGCTTATCCGGAGGAGTCCGACCGCGGGCGGATCATTCGCGATTGTATTCTTCCGGTTGCGCGCGAGGCGGGCATTCCGTTTGCCATGATGATCGGCGTCAAGAAGAAGGTCCATCCCGCACTGGGCGATGCCGGAGATTTCGTCGGTCAGGCCGGGATGGAGGCGTTGGAATATTTGCTGTCGCATTATCCCGACAACAAATTTATCGTCACGATGCTGTCACGGGAAAATCAGCATGAGCTGGCTGTTCTGGGGCGTAAATTCCGCAATTTGATGATTTTCGGCTGCTGGTGGTTTCTTAACAATCCGGTCATTATTAACGAAATGACCCGAATGCGTCTGGAGCTTCTCGGTTTAAGCATCGTACCGCAGCATTCCGATGCCCGGGTCCTCGATCAATTGATTTATAAATGGAAGCATTCGAAGGAGATCATCGCCGAGGTGCTGATTGAGAAGTATGATGATCTCCTCCGGACAGGCTGGAGGATCGATCCGTCCGAAATACGGCGGGATGTGGCGGATCTGTTCCGCAACAATTTCTGGCGCTTTGTCGGACGGCCTGATCTGGTGGAAGATCCGGAAGAATAAAGCGATATTGCGGTGGAGCGGTTCCTTATGCAGGATTTCCTGAGGGGGCCGCTTTTTTTTCTGTTAGACGTGCCATTCCGTTTGCAAGGCACCAGCTGAAAATGAAAATAGACCGATTTTCAAGGTAGAGGAAAAAAAGCTGCTGGGACATCGTTCTATCTTCTGATGGTTCATCCCATATGGTTGGCCCCGGAATATGTTGGAATGTGGGAGACAACCATCCATTTTTCTTCATTTGTCTGTCCTTCTCCTAGTACTTGAATATGCTGTAAAGACAAATCTATTACGAGGGAGACCATGGTATGAAAAATCGAGGATCCATCCCCTATTACAACCGCAAAGGCGTCTTTGGCCAGTCTTCCTTCCCGCTTTTTAACGACCGCATTAAAGGAAATATCAGGAAGGGGGGGCGGTTAGCCCAACGTCCTGTTATCCGGAAGAGCAATTCGGAGGCCCCACCTGAAGCAGTTGTGGAAGACAGGCAGGACCGGGAAAGAGAAATCGTTCCAAGGAAATCCCCGAATGCGGAAGCGGCCGCCGAGGTTTCCCCGGAGCCGAATGAAACGAATGCTTCTTCATCAAAGGTTGTACAGGAAAGGACAAAATCGACGGCTGTGCCCAGGAAGAGGCAGAGACGGGCCGAACAGAAGCAGCCCGAGGACACACCCGAGTCGAGAACCGTTATCGTTCCGGATCCCAAGAGTGAGGCTCCGCGAAACGGCCGGAGGATCTACGGCAAGAGAAAAGCGGGGAGAAAATTGGAAGTGGAAAGAATGGACAGCTTGTTTAATGAATTGGCCCTGCTCGATGAAGAACCGGAGGATCGGCATTACCGATCGCGAAGCCATTCTGGCAGGCAGCGCTCCGAGTCCACATAACCGCAGTATTTTATAACTTGAAACCAACTATCCATAACAGCAAAAATCCTCAGAAGATCTGGGGATTTTTGCTGTTTTTTGTCGTGTAGAAGGATGGAACGGGATACAGAAATTAATAAAAGCAGGGCAAGATGGGAATATTTAGATTGAACTGGTGCTTCATTGCATGGGCAATGAAATTTTTGTCAAAACTACTGGCCTTCTTCGGGGGGGACTCATGATTCTTAACAATGATTCATTAAGGCAGAAAGCTCGAGAGCTGGCACTGAAGCACGATACTCGTGCGGCGATGCGTCCAGCTGCGCGGTTATGGAGAAATTTTAATGCGGACGTGGACAGCCTGCGTTCGTTCGTGCGGTCTTTGCAGAATAAGGATACAAATTGTTCGCAGCCTGCGGAAGAATGGCTGTTGGATAATGCGGAATTTATAGAAGAGCAGGAATTAACGGTTCGTGAAGAATTATCTTCCTATGCTTTGCGCCGTCTGCCTTGTCTGCGCAAGAGCGGCGAGCTGCGGATTCAATCGGTCTGTGCGGATTATTTGGAGCATGTGGACGGCATCGCTGATCCGGAAACACTCGCTACCTACATCCGGGCCTATCAGGAGGTCTCGGTCCTGACCATTGCGGAAGCATGGGCCATTCCGCTTATTCTGCGAGTCTCTCTGATGACACGGCTGGCCAAAGAAATGGAGCTTGTTCGTGAACGAAGAGAGGTCTGCGCCCAAGTTCAGCATTTTCTCAACAAAATAGAACCGGCCAGGCTGGATCCGGAAGTTCTCCGTACAGCGCTGGATGAAGCGGGACAGGATATTCCCTTGTCCGGCCCGTGGATCGTTCATATGGTAAGCCATCTCAGGGAGTGGGCCGACGATGCCTCCATGGTGCGAGAGTGGCTGTTATGCAAGCTCGAGAACGGTCCGGAAAGCTTGGATCGTCTGGTTACTTATGAGCATCAGCTTCAGGCAGGGTTTCAAGCGACAGCCGGTCATCTGATCGGGAGCTTCCGCAGGGTGGAGCGATGGGACTGGAGAGAGACCTTCGAGAAAATTTGCCTCGTAGAGCAAACTCTCCGGGAAGACGCTACCGGCGTCTATCCCCGTCTGGATGAATCCAGCAGAGACACGATACGCAAACGGGTGGAAGAGATCGCCCGCGGGCTGCGGGTGCCGGAAAACCTGGTTGCCAGGCAGGCTGTAGAGCTGGCCGAAGCCGCTTACGCCGAAGCGAAATCCGGTCAAGTGACTCGGGACGGGTCGAATTCTCCGGCAGATGCCGGCAAAGCTGCCGAAGCTATCGAAGCGAGCAGCGAATCGCGGGAGGTAGAGGGAGCTTCGGAGGGAACCGTAACCGGGGCGGACCACAGCGCCTCCCGACCTGTGCCGGAGCTGCCGAGACAGACCTTCCTCGCTTATTACTTGTTGGAGAATGAAGGAATTAAGAAGCTGCGTCAGGCGCTCAAAATGTGCAGTGAATCTCGTTTGCGGATGAGGCCGCAGGGGATGACTCGCCGGGGAACCGGCTCTTATTTTTCTCTGCTGTCTGCTGCTTTCTTCATCGCCCTGCTAGGCTTCACCCTATGGATGGGAGCGGGTTATGATTTACGGCCCGTCCACTGGATAGTCGTTGCCCTCTTGCTGGTTCTGCCGGCCAGCGAATGGGCCGTAACCGCGGCGCACTGGCTGATTGAACGCTTGACGCGCCCGCGCCCTTTGCTGAGATATGATTTTTCGGCGGGAATCGCCGAGGAAGCGGCGACGATGGTCGTCATTCCCGTCATCTGGTCCACAGCCGAGGAGGTGCGGGAGCTGGCGGACCGCTTGGAGCTTCACTATTTGGCTAACCGCGATCCCCACATCCACTTCGCTCTTCTGGGTGATTTTACGGATGCCGAGACGGAGAGCACGCCACAGGATCAAATCATCCTGGAAAGCGCCAAGGGCCATATTGAAAGACTGAACCATCTGTATTCCCGGGAGGGAGGGACGACCTTCCATCTCTATCAGAGAAGAAGACAATGGAACGCCTCCGAAGGAGTTTGGATGGGATGGGAAAGAAAGCGCGGCAAGCTGGTCGAATTCGTAGAGTACCTGCAGGGAAGCCGGGACACGAGCTATCAGTACACCATCGGAGATGACTCCGTGCTGCAGCGAATTCGTTACATTATTACACTGGATACGGATACGCAGCTTCCGCTCGGGTCGGCCCAGCGAATGATCGGCACGATCCATCTGCCCTATAACCGTCCCCGACTTAACGAGAGCAAGTCCCGGGTAATTGAAGGGTACGGTGTTCTTCAGCCGCGGATCGGAACCAGTCTGGAGGCGGCCATGCGTTCCCGCCTGGCCGGTCTATGGTCGGGGAACCCCGGCATCGATCCGTATTCCTTCGCCGCATCGGACCCTTACCAGGATGGATTGGGGCAAGGAATTTTTACGGGAAAAGGCATCTTCGACGTCCAGGCGTTCCATCAGGTATTGTGCGAACGAATTCCGGACAACCATGTGCTCAGTCATGATTTGCTGGAGGGCGGGTTTCTGCGTGCGGGCCTGCTCTCGGATATTGAATTGGTGGATGATTATCCCTCCACCTTCCGCTCGTACCAAATGCGGCTGCACCGCTGGGTGCGGGGAGACTGGCAGTTGGTCTGCTGGTTGTTTCCCCGTATATGTGACCGGCGGGGCACGCTCAAGCCCATCGATTTATCCGCTTTGACCCGATGGCAGATGATCGATAATTTGCGGAGAAGCTTGATGCCTCCGGTTCTTTTTCTTATCCTGCTGCTGGGTCTGACCATTCTCCCCGGATCGCCCGTCCGTTGGCTGGCCGTCGTATTCCTTACCTTCATGCTGCCGGTCATACGTCAACTGGCAGCCTTGGGAAGAGGGCTGCGGATCAGAGGCCTGCTGGCATCCATCGGCCAAGCTTTGCTGGCGATTGGAACGCTGCCCTACCAAGCGGTAATAATGGCTGATGCCGCGGGAAGAAGTCTCTACCGGCTGTATATTTCCAAGAAGCATCTATTGGAATGGGTCAGCTCTGCGGAAATCGAACGGCGCAGCTCTGGAAAAGACGGCGCCCCTGTATTGGGGATGGGCCGGGGATTGGCTTGCACCGCACTTTTTGCCGTGGTTTCGCTCTTTGCGCCGGGCTACGGGCCGGCTATCGGGCTTATTTTGTCGCTTATATGGGCGTTGGCTCCGCTGGGCATCCGCTGGCTGGACGAGCGTCCGTCCCGTTCGGCCGTTTCCTTCACCCGTGAGGAAGAACAGCATTTGCGAACCTTGGCCAAGCAAATCTGGATGTATTTCGAAGACTTCGCCGGGGAACGGGATCATTGGCTGCCGCCGGACAACGTGCAGTTGGATCCGCCGAACGGAGTTGCTCATCGCACCTCCCCGACGAATATCGGTTTTCTGTTAACCTGTACGTTAGCGGCAAGGGATTTCGGGTTTATCGACACCCGCGGAATGATGGAAAGAATAGGGAGGACCTTGGGGACGCTCGAGCGGATGGATAAATGGAATGGTCATTTGTACAACTGGTACGATACCGTTACGCTGGCTCCCCTGCCTCCGTTATATGTATCAACTGTCGATTCCGGTAATTTTGTCGCCAGTCTGATGACGGTGAAGGAAGGCTTGGCGGAGTGGCTGCGGACAGACTTCGGGCTGCAGGGCTTCTCCGGTAAGGAGCAGGTCGACAGGGGCCGTTATTCAAAACGGGAGAACGATAGAAGACAGAACACGGAGGCAGGTATCGGCAAGCCCACTCTTTCCGTCCATGAAGAATTTGCCGTGGAGTGGGAGCCGACGGAGAGAAGTGAGGTCGATGAGCCCGGGCTTCCTATAGGGGAAGGCCCCTTCGCTCCTTCGGAGGATGATGAAGGTTCCGGGGAATCTGCTGCGGAGGCGGCCGACCGGGAGCAGTGGCTCGCATACGGTCACCAGCTCCTGGCCCGGCTGGAAACATTAATCGAGGAGACGGATTTCCGGCCTCTGTACGATCATCGGGCCAAGCTGTTCTCGCTCGGCTATCATGTGGCCGCGGGAGAGCGGGAAGGGATTCTCTATGATTTGCTTGCCTCCGAAGCGAGACAGGCCAGCTTTGTCGCGATTGCCCTCGGCCAGATTTCCGTATCTCACTGGTTCGCGCTTGGACGGACCATGACGAAGATCGGCAATGAAGCGGCATTGATCTCCTGGTCGGGGACCATGTTTGAATATATGATGCCGTGGCTGATCATGCGAACCTATCCGAACACTATATGGGAACGCACGTACCGCAGTGTCGTCCGTAAACAAATACAATATGCTCACAGCCGGGGGGTGCCGTTCGGAATTTCCGAATCCGGATACTACGCGTTCGATTATGACCTTAACTATCAATATCGGGCGTTCGGTGTTCCCGGTCTCGGATTCAAGCGGGGACTTGAACAGGATTTGGTGCTTGCCCCGTACGCGACGATTATGGCACTGCCCTACGCCCGGGATCAGGGGCTTGAGGATCTGCGAAGGATGGAGAAGCTAGGTGCCCGGGGCAAATATGGGTACTATGAAGCGATCGATTTTACACAGGAAAGGATGCCCAAGGATCAGGAATATCAGATCGTCCGCAGCTTTATGGCGCATCATCAGGGAATGAGTCTGCTCACCCTGGGAAATTTGCTGCTTCCGCATAAAATGTATGACCGTTTCCACAGCGACAAGCGGGTGCGGGCAGCGGAATTGCTGCTGCAGGAACGGGCAGCGGCGCGACCAAAAGTTATTGAGAGACTGGTCATGGAACGAGTGCCCCGCCCGGCCGCCAAGCTCGAGGGTGTCCCTGCGACGCGGGAATTCTCCTCTCCGGATACGCCTTCTCCGGAAGTCTGTGTATTGTCCAATGGGACCTTCACGACCGTTCTGACCAACAGCGGCAGCGGGTTCAGCAGATACGAGGGAATAGCGGTCTCCCGCTGGCGTGAGGACCCTGTTGCCGATGACTGGGGAAGCTATATCTATATTCGCGATGTCGCCGAGGATGCCGTCTGGTCGGCGACACATCAGCCTTGCCTAGTGCCGGTCAAGGAGCAGTTGACTCAATTTATGCTGGAGAAGGCCGTGTATACCCGCGAGAATAAGGAGCTCGCCACCCATCTCGAGGTCTGTGTCTCTCCGGAGGCTAATGCGGAAGTCCGCAGACTTACCCTCACTAATCGGGGGAAGGAAATTCGGACGGTTGAAGTAACGACTTTCCTGGAGGTCGTCCTTGCTCCGCCCGATGCGGACGATGCGCATCCGGCCTTCAGCAAGCTATTTGTGAAGACGGAATACTGTCCGGATGCCCAGTGCCTGCTTGCCCAACGAAGGCCGCGGGACGGGGGCGAGCAGGCTCTGTGGGCCGCTCACGCCCTAATTGCTTCCGAACATGGGCCCGTGGAGTACGAGTCGGACCGTGCGGCTTTCATCGGTCGCGGGCATACTTTGGCCGATCCGCAAGGTCTTCGCTCCAGGCTTGGCGGCACCTTAGGGGCGGTCGCCGATCCTGCCTTCATCATGCGGAGGCAGTTGACGCTGAAGCCGGGAGAGCGGGTCCAATTGTTTGCCGTAACGGGAGTGGCAGACTCTCGGGAAGAAGTGATTGAAATGATGAAGCGGTTCGGCAGCGGCCACCAAGTCGAGCGCAGCTTCCAGATGGCCTGGACACGCAGTCAGATTGAACTTAGGCATCTGCATCTGAAAGCGGCGGATGCGGCTCTGTTCCAACAGCTTGCCGGCCGGGCTCTGTATGCCCACACGCTTGCCGAGGAGCAATCCCGGAGGATTGCGGACAATGTCCGGGGCCAGTCCGGCTTGTGGTCCCACGGAATTTCCGGAGACCGGCCGATCGTGCTGGTCCGCATTGACGATACGGCTAACCTGGCCTTCGTTACGAAGCTGCTTGTCGGCCATGAATACTTGCGCCGTTTGGGGATGCCGCTCGATCTGGTTGTTCTGAACGAATCCCAGGGCGGTTATCAGCAGGATCTGCAGGAAGCGATCCGGCGTATAGCGGAGCAAGGAGCGGTCCGCTTCGGCAATGACCGCGGGGGCATCTTCCTGGTAGCGGCCAATCAGCTTTCGGAAGAGGACAAGACGCTGCTCCTGGCTACGGCGAGAGTGCTTCTCCGTGCAGGGGGGCCGAGCCTCAAGGCACAGCTTAAGCCGGCTCGCGGAAGCGGCCAACAGGAATGGTCGGCTTCTCCGGTGCCGGCGAAAGAATCTTGGCAGCAGCGGAATCCTTCGATTACGACGACGCGGGATCAACCTTCTGCCGAAGCCGCCGAGCCGCTCACATTGTTTAACGGGTGGGGGGGCTTCAGTCCGGACGGCCGGGAGTACCGGATCGTCATCAAAAATGGAAACCACTTGCCGGCCCCTTGGGTGAACGTGATCGCCAACCCTCGATTCGGTACGGTTCTGTCCGAATTGTATACGGGCTATACCTGGTGGCGTAACAGCCGGGAATGCAAGCTGACCCCATGGTCCAACGATCCGGTTGTCGACCGGCCCGGGGAAATTTGCTATCTGCGCGATGAAGAAAGCGGCCAATTCTGGCAAATCCCGCATGGCCGGACGGAGGCGGGAAGCTCCCATACGGTGACGCACGGCAGGGGATTTACCCGCTACAACCAGGAAAGCCACGGGCTGTCTCAGGAGATGACGGTATTCGTACCGCTTAACGATCCCGTGAAAGTCATCCGCTTAAGCCTGACGAATCGGACGGAGGAGAAGCGCCGTCTGTCGGTAACGTACTATGCGGACTGGGTGCTTGGGGTGCGCCGCGAAGCAACGTCTCCTTTCATCGTGACGGAGTGGGACGAGCGCGCCTCCATGCTGTATGCCCGCAACACTTATCAAGAATCGTTCCGCGAGGCGACCGCTTTCCTGACCGTTCTGACGGATTCCGATGATTTAACCGGAACGGGGGATAAGGAGATGCCGGCAAGCGCCCGTAAGGAATTGTCATGGACAGCGGACCGCGAGGAATTTATCGGGCGCAACGGTACACCGGCGCGGCCGGCCGCGATGGGCCGAAGCAGATTATCCGGCCGGACGGGACCGGTGTATGACAGCTGCGGGGCCGTACAAGCCAAGCTGTCCGTTGAGCCGGGCGAGCAGGTGACGGTCTATACGCTGCTGGGCTGCGAGGATTCTCGGGAATCCGCCATGGAGCTGGTCCGGAAGTATAAGCAAGCAAGTCAATGCGAGAAGGCATTCGGCCAGGTCGCAGCCTTCTGGGATCGGGTTCTGGAGCAGGTTCAGATCTCTACCCCCAGTCCGGAAATGGATCTGATGATGAACGGCTGGCTGCTCTACCAATCCTTGTCCTGCCGCATGTGGGCACGCACGGCCTTCTATCAGGCTGGCGGCGCCTACGGCTTCCGGGACCAGCTGCAGGATTCCCTGTCCTTGCTGCACAGCCTGCCCCATCTGACCCGCTCGCAAATTATTCTGCATGCCTCCCATCAATATATAGAAGGGGATGTGCAGCATTGGTGGCACGAGGAGACACATAAAGGGATCCGGACGCGATTCTCCGATGACCTGTTATGGCTCCCCTATGCGGTTACGAGGTACCTGGAGCATACCGGGGATGAGAGCATCCTGGAAGAGACTGCGCCCTATCTGCATAGTGATCCGCTGGGAGAAGGCGAGCTGGAACGGTATGAGCCGACTGTCGTCTCGGAAGAGAGCGGGACCATCTATGAGCACTGCTTGCGCGCCATTGACCGCTCCCTGAGCTTCGGAGAGCACGGGCTTCCGCTCATCGGAATAGGGGACTGGAACGACGGGCTAAGCCGCGTAGGGGATGCCGGAAGGGGAGAAAGCGTCTGGCTGGGCTGGTTTATATGCTATATTTTGGACCGGTTCGCCGACCTGTGCGCCCGCCGGGGAGAGCCGGACAGGGCGGAGCGTTACCGGCAAGTCCGCGGTGAACTGGCCGCATCCCTCAACGAGCATGCCTGGGACGGTCAATGGTACCGGAGAGCCTTCACGGATGACGGGCAGTGGCTGGGCTCGCTCCATAACAACGAGTGCCGGATAGACGCCATTGCCCAATCCTGGTCGGTTATTTCGGAAGCGGGCGAGCCCGACAAGGCGCATCGCGCCATGGAGTCGTTCGACCGGAATTTGGTGGACCGCAGCCTGTCCGTTGTCCGGCTGCTCACCCCGCCGTTCGACCACACCGATCCGTCTCCCGGGTATATTCAAGGCTATCCGCCGGGGATTCGCGAGAACGGGGCGCAGTACACGCACGGCGTTCTCTGGGGGATTCTGGCCTGGTGCCGGCTTGGCAACGGGGACAAAGCATTCGAGCTGTTCCATATGCTGAACCCGATCACCCATACCCGGACGCCCGGAGAGGTGCGGCGCTATGTCGGCGAGCCTTACGTGATGGCGGCAGACGTCTACACGACGGACCCGCATAAGGGGCATGCCGGATGGACCTGGTATACGGGTGCCGCCGGCTGGATGTATCAGGTCGGCCTCGAGGGCATTCTCGGGCTGCAGCGGCGCGGCGCACGTCTGTATATCCGGCCCTGCATTCCGTCAGACTGGCCGGAGGTCACCATCCGTTATCGCTATGGAGATGCCTCATACCGGATCACGATCCGCAATCCGGAGCGCAAGTGCAACGGTGCGGCGGTCTTTGAGGTGGACGGCCGGAAGATCCCCTTAACCGAATTCGGGGAGGAAGGTCCTTTCGTCGATTTGAGTGATGACGGCAAGGATCACGAAGTCGTCCTAACCCTGTAGAACGAATACAGCAATTGAAGAAGTGTTGGCTTTAATTAACACGAACGGGCGCGGGTGACGTTCAGGCCGTTCCATCAGCGGGCAACCGTTGGCGGAGCGGCCCTTTTTCAATTCAGGGGGTTCCCCGCAAAGTACCATGAATAGGCTTAGAAGGTTATGCGTCACTTTGTGGGGGATTTAACAGGGCTCCCCAAAGTGTAATGTATAAACCTTTATCGAAGTAAAGCAAGAGGAACTATCGTATTTAGAGGAAGGTTTAGACGCCGTTAATGCAGGCAAGAATTCCTGCGATAATACATCCATTTAGAAGCGGTTCAGACACCTATGGAGAAAAGCCTGCGAAAATACATTAATTTCGGTCTCCAATCACCCGATCCCCCCCTGGAATTAGAAAAAAGATGTATTTTTTCAGGCATTGCTGCGGACTACGGGCAAAATGGCCAAAAGCATGCACAATTGCAGGCTTTCTGTCCGCCGCTGCGTTTCCGCTGCGTTAACATGGCGTCAACATATATTTTTACCGGCATAAAACCTAACTTTAGATTGATTTTTGCTGGAAGGAGGGAGACACCTGTGCTCTCCATTGCAACATGGGTGAAGTGACGGGAAGCGAGCCAATTCTCGAAATTGGATTGTCCTTCGTTGTTATGTCTTTCGAAACTTTTACAGTGGATTAATATCCCTATAACATAAGCTTGAAAATCGCGTGAGATAATGAGAAAAAAGGCTGAATGGAGGAGTAATTATGGGGACCATCCAAGTTGACCGATTAGTCAGGCTGCTGATCGTCGCCCTGTCGTTCCTGACTCTGCTCATTACGCTGTACACAATGACTCATCCGGAGCCGTCTGCCAACCGAAACGAACACTCCAAGATCATACGAGAGAAGGTGGTCTGATTGCAGCATTGGATTGGAAAAATAAGGGAAAACGAAATTCGTTTACTGTACTTTATTAACGGGAAAATGAGATCCCGATGGATGGATAGAACCATGTCCGCCATTACTCATCTGGGAGGGGCTATGTTTACGGTCGCCCTGCTGATGGCTCTGCCGTTGGCCTTCCCGTTCGGATGGGACGGAATCGTCTCCTTGACGGCGAGCCATCTGGCGGTGCAGGCAGCCAAAAGATCCTTCGGCCGGACAAGGCCATACGTTACGCTTCCCCACCTGCAGGCTCCGGCCAAGCTTCTCTCGGACCATTCCTTCCCATCCGGCCATACGACAGCCATCTTCTCGGCCGCCACTTCCATCAGCCTGGCTGTTCCTTCGATTGCTCCGGCTATGTATCTAGCCGCGTTTGCCGTAGGCTGGTCCAGAATATATCTCGGACATCACTATCCTTCGGATGTCGTCTTCGGTGCGGTGACCGGCGCCGGATTTGCCGTGGCTGCCCGTTATGCTTTCCAGCATTTATTCGGATAGCGCGGATGAACGGGCTTCTCTGTTTTCTTAATTTTTACTGCAAGAGACGTCCAGAAAAAGGAGATTCACTCCAACGCCTGTGAACAATCCGCAGGAATGATTGCGGCCGGCAGCGAATAAAAATAGAGTGGCATTTCATTCCCCGGATATTCCGGAGAGGAGGGCGGGGGTTGGAGACTTTTGGCAGGGGCTGTTTGTATATTATTATTGGCATCGTTCTATTGCTTTTGTTGGCGTTTCTGATAGGGGGCAGCATTACGATTCCGTGGTTTATTGCCATTCCGCTGATTGTTCTGGCATTCTGGGCTGCCGGCAGGAGAAGCGGAAAGTGACGTCGAACACTGTCGGCCGCCGAATGCTGTCGTTGAAAAATTCCGCCTTTTCCATAGCATTTGAAGGCTTGCTGCACCCCTTAATGTCAGCGCTTATCGTCTCGGGGAGGGGACTTTCGGGAGCCGGGAGACAGCGGCGAGTTGGTTTCCCGGTCCATTCGTTCCCGGTATTCACTGGGGGAAATCCCCAATCTTGAGCGAAATACACGGTGGAAATAGGAGTAGCTCTGGAAGCCGCAAAATTCCGCAATCTGCTCAAGCGTCATGGAGCTGTATTCCATCCTTTCCCTGGCAATGGAGAGCCGGACCTCTATTGCGTAGTCGATGATCGATTTGCCGTGAGTTTCTTTGAACAAATGGCTGGCCCGGGACGGGCTGATCCCTACCGATTCGGCGACTTGCTTCAACGTTATCGGCTCTGTCGCATGCTGCTCGACATATTCTTTCAGCCGGTAAGGGATGGAAGACAGAGAAGATTTCTTCGGTGATTGTCTGGTTTCATCCAGCAGCCGGTCGATGGTCAGGCACAGAATTTGGCTGTAGCAGGTCAAGATTTCCTCGCTTTGGTCGTTAACTCTTCTTTTCTCTTGTACGATCTGTCTCCAAATCGCTAACAGCCGCTCATCGGGTGCTATATTTACTTTCGTAGGGCGATCACGAATCCTCCACCATTGATCGAACCATTCCCCGACGACCATCAAATAATAGTCCGAGCTGTGGATTTTGCTTAATCTCTTCAAAGAGTTCGGATTCTGGTAGCCTACGATCAATTCATAAGGGTCCGAAGGACGCAGAAGAAGCAGGTCTCCGGGCTGGATCCATTCATATTTGTCCCGTACCCATACGAAACAGTTTCCCTGGGTTTGCCATCGTAATAAGTAGCAGTTTAATCCTTTTTTCTCGCTAACGGTATGAGGCTTGTTATGTCTGGAATAGCCTGCCGTGAGCACATGCCTCTCTGCAAAATATGCCGTTCCATGCATTGCAGCAACTCCTTCCAGGTTATTATTATAGCAAGATAGTTCATGATATAGTGAGATCATTCATTCTCATTATAGTTAACCCGGGTTTAGAATGAAAGCAAGGTTCGGGGCAAATCAGTAGATTAAATGGCGTAAAATATTTCATGTAGAGGAGAATGGCCATGGGGCGAATGGGGATCGGCCTGCAGATGTATACTTTGCGGGACGAAACGGCGCGTGATTTTCCAGGCACACTGAGAAAAGTAGCCGCACTCGGCTATGAAGGCGTAGAGTTTGCCGGATATGGAGGAATGACACCGCCACAATTAAAAAACCTATTGGAAGAGCTTCAGTTGAGAGCAATTGGAAGTCATGTTTCCGTCAGCGATTTGAAGGACAGGCTGGAAGAGGTTGTTGAAATGAATGCCGCTATCGGCGCCTCCTATGTTGTATGTCCTTATTTAACCGTGGAGCAGCGTTCCGAGGGAGCCCTTGCGGATACGGTATCCTTATTCCAGAAGGCCAGCCGTGAATTGGCCAAGCACGGGATTCGCTTCGGATACCACAATCACGACTTCGAATTGACCGAGACCGTTGGCGGCGAGAGGCTCTTTGACCGGCTGTTCGGCATGATGAGTAACGAAGAATGCTTTGTCGAAATGGACGTATGCTGGGTGCATCACGGGGGACAGGATCCGCTGGAATATATTCGCAAATATGCGGGAAGAGTGCCTCTAATTCACTTGAAGGATATGCGGACTCTGGAGAATGGCAAGGCTCAAACCGTTGAACTGGGCCAAGGAGAAATTGACCTTCCGGCGGTCATATCGGCGGCAGGCTCTGCCGGTGCCGAATGGTTGATCGTGGAACAGGACCATTGTCAGAATCCGCCTCTGGAGAGCATTGAAACCAGTATGCGCTGGCTGAAAACCAATTACTTATAATCAAATGATTGGAGGATTACGATGACGACTAAATATCGGGTAGCTATTATTGGCTGTGGCGGGATTGCCAACGGCAAGCATATGCCAAGTCTCGCCAAGATCGACAAGGTAGAAATGGTGGCGTTTTGCGATATCGATCTGCAGAAAGCGCAGGAGGCCGCTCAGAAATTCGGCACTGCGGATGCGAAAGTTTATGAGGATTATAAGGAGCTGCTGGCCGACGGTTCGATCGACATCGTTCATGTCTGCACACCTAATGATTCCCATGCCGATATTTCCATTGCCGCATTGGAATCCGGAAAGCATGTCATGTGCGAGAAGCCGATGGCCAAGACGGCAGCCGACGCCAGAAGAATGGTGGAAGCAGCCAAAAGGACGGGCAAGAAGCTGACGATCGGATACCAGAACCGTTTCCGCACCGACAGCCAATATTTGCACCAGGTTTGCCGGGACGGCGAGCTGGGTGACATTTACTTTGCCAAGGCTCATGCGATTCGCCGCCGTGCCGTGCCGACGTGGGGGGTCTTCCTGGATGAAGAGAAGCAGGGTGGAGGCCCGCTCATTGATATCGGTACGCATGCTTTGGATTTGACCCTTTGGATGATGAACAATTACAAGCCCAAGGCGGTTCTCGGAACGGCTTTCCATAAGCTGTCGAGCAAAGCGGATGCGGCGAATGCCTGGGGCCCTTGGGATCCTCAGAAGTTTACGGTCGAGGATTCGGCTTTCGGCATGATTACGATGGAGAACGGCGCAACGATCATACTGGAATCCAGCTGGGCGTTGAACATGCGTCAGGTCGGCGAAGCCAAATGTACTCTCTGCGGGACCGAAGGCGGAGCGGACATGTGGGACGGATTGACGATCAACGGCGAGAAGCGGAGCCGGCTTTATGAAAATAAAATTTCGCTGAACAGCGGCGGAGTCGCTTTCTACGAAGGAAAATCGGTCAGTGAAGCCGATCTGGAAGCCAGACTGTGGATTGAGGCCATCGAGAATGATACCGATCCGGTAGTTACACCGGAGCAAGCCTGCGTCGTTTCGGAAATTTTAGAGGCGATCTATGAATCTTCCAAGACAGGCAAAGCAGTTTACTTCGATAAATGATTTGGAAAATGGGGCTGTCCTTGTTAAAGAGGACGCCCTTTTTCTTACCACATTAGAAAGTTTTGTTCATTAAAGCGTTAAAAAGGAACAACTTTCTAATTGGCATAAAAAGCTACCTTTAAAACCGGGTTATTCGTCTTCGAAGAGGCTCCGTTAGGAGCTTTTTTTAAAATATAGGAAAGTATAAGTTTTCATCTATACCTGTTCTTATATTTCATCGGTAAACGCTCCCGTCCTAAGGACGGCGATAGCCGTTTATTCTTGTACCTGGTTGTCGCAACCATGAATGCACCGATAGAATATCGTGCCGATGCCCGGAATAAGCGCGTATATGCATTTTTATTTAAGCCGTTCTTTACCAAAGCCCGGCAAACCGATCACTCTTACACCTGAGAGGAGCGTCTCTTATCCCTCCGCTTCGCCGGACTCCTTGGAAATGCTGGGCTTGGGCCGGAATTGGGTAGGGGGCATGCCGGACCAGCGGCGAAATTGTCTGGAGAAATGACTAATGGAGCCGAAGCCGAGCCGCGAAGAAATCTCCTCTATCGTCATGTCGCTGTTTACCAGCAGCTGCTTGGCTTTGTTCAGCTTTAACCGGCTTAAATACTGGCGCGGCGGGATACCGTAAACGCGGGTGAAAATTTTGCTGCATTGACTCCGGCTAAGGTGAAGCTCTTCTGCTATATCCGAGATGGAGCCGGAGGCAAATATCATGGAACGCAATTTCTCCTCAATCGCGTGAGCGGTATCCGCTTCCGATTGGGTAGCTTCATTAGGGATAGACGGAGAATTCTGCTGGACGGCGGCGGCACCGGCTGAGGAGAAACGGATAAATTCTCTCACGATCAGCAAGGTATAGGCTTGCAGAGCCATTTGATTATCCGAGGTAAGCTCTATGCGCCCCCCGTCGGGTACAGCTTCCAAAGTGCCGTTAGCGGCAGACTGTCCGTTAACCGGAAGTAAGCTTCGTAACAGCAGCAGCTCCATTTCTTTCTTATACAGGGGCAGACTCGAATGCTCCGAATCCTGCTTGGTGATATGTCTATATTTGGAGCCGCTTAACAGCTTGCGCAGCTTGGGGTCATCGATATCAAAATGAAGATTGAAAAAGGAATAAGTTTCTCCGGAGACGTTCTGCATCTGATGCCGGACCCCCGACTGCAGCAGCAGCCAATCGCCCGCATGCAGATCAAGCTTTCTTCCGTTGATCATATGAGTAACGCTTCCGCTCCAGCAGTACAGAAGCTCAAAAAGATAATGATGATGGTTAGGGAAAGACCAGCCCGGAGGCTTGACACTGAAGTGGCAGCCGACGATTTGCAGCGTACTGGTTATGTTTGGGAAATGGACGTCGATATTCACCGCAATCCTCCTAACTGACGGAGCGACTATAAGATTTCAACTAAAGTGATTATACCACTGCCGCAGCAAAAATGTGCAAAAATAAGGATGCTTTGCTAATTGTACAAATGTCCCGGGCTTTCTATTATAAAAGTATGGATATTATGACTATTTGATAACGGAGGGTTCCTATGGGACAGTTTGCGGTTAGCGGTAAGCAATTTACGTATGACGGAAAGCCGGTTCAGCTTCTATCGGGAGCGATTCATTATTTCCGGATCGTCCCGGAATATTGGAGAGACCGGCTGCTGAAGCTGAAGGCCTGCGGCTTGAACACCGTTGAAACGTATGTGGCTTGGAACGTTCATGAGCCGAATGAAGGGCAATTCAACTTCTCCGGCCAGGCCGACCTAGTTCGGTTTATTGAGATCGCGGGCGAGCTGGGCCTGTACGTGATTGTGCGTCCAAGTCCTTATATTTGTGCGGAGTGGGAATTCGGCGGATTGCCGGCCTGGCTGTTGAGCGAGCCGGATATGAAGCTTCGCTGCTACCATAAGCCTTTCCTCGATAAAGTGGATGCGTACTACGATGTGCTGCTGCCGAAACTCAAGCCGCTGCTGTGTACGAACGGCGGACCTATTATCGCCATGCAAATCGAGAACGAATACGGCAGCTACGGCAACGATAAGCGATATTTGGAATATCTTAAAGACGGCATGATTCGTCGCGGAGTGGATGTATTGTTGTTTACATCGGACGGACCTACCGACGTTATGCTGCAGGGCGGTATGGTTGACGGGGTGCTGGCAACGGTCAACTTCGGCTCCCGGACCGAAGAATCTTTCTCCAAGCTGCTGGAATACCAGCCGGACAAGCCGCTCATGTGCATGGAGTATTGGAACGGGTGGTTCGATCATTGGGGGGAAGAGCATCATACGAGAGATGCGAAGGATGCCGCCGCCGTTTTGGACGATATGCTGAAGATCGGTGCATCGGTCAATTTCTATATGTTCCATGGCGGAACGAACTTCGGTTTCTATAACGGGGCTAATTATGGTGGTTTTTATGAACCGACAGTGACCAGCTACGATTATGATTCGGCTCTGAGCGAGAATGGGGAGCTGACGGAGAAATATTATGCCTTCCGTGAGGTTATCGGCAAGTACGCTGAAGTGGATGAGTCGATTCTGCCGGAACCGATCCGCAAGAAAGCTTATGGCCGGATACCGTTAACCGCGAGCGCAGAGTTATTCGACAGCCTGTCCCTGCTTTCCCGTCCGGTGGAAAGAACCTGTCCGGAGCCGATGGAGAAGCTGGGGCAGAATTACGGATTCATTCTGTACACGACCCGGGTGTCGGGACCGAGAGAGAAGGCGAGCCTCATCCTGCAGGAGGTTCACGACCGGGCGCTCGTTTTCCTGGACGGCGAGTATAAAGGAGTTCTGGAGAGATGGGATAAGGAATCCAAGGTCGAACTGGAAATCCCTAAGGAGGGGGCCGAGCTGAGCATTCTCGTTGAAAATATGGGAAGGGTCAACTACGGACCGAAGTTAAAAGACTACAAAGGAATTACGGAGGCGGTCCGGTTAGGCTATCAGGCTCTGTATCACTGGACGATTCATACGCTTCCGTTGGATGATCTCTCTCCGCTGAAGTTTCAGAAGAGCGGTCCCGTTTCTGAGAAGCCGGTGTTCTACCGGGGAACCTTCCAGGTGGAGGAGGCGGCGGACACCTTCCTCGATATGTCCGGCTGGACTAAAGGGGTAGCCTATATTAACGGATTTAACCTTGGGCGGTACTGGAAGCGCGGTCCGCAGCAAACGCTGTACATCCCGGGTCCGTTGCTAAAAGAAGGCGAGAATGAAATAGTCATCTTCGAGCTGCATGGAACCGATGAAGCGGCCGTTACGCTGACAGACCGGCCTAACCTGGGGTAAAAAGCTTGACGCTATACCTCCTCACCTTTTGCGGTGAGGGGGTTTTTCTATTTAGGGCTAAGAATATCACTTGTCGCGAGCTTCGATTCGACTCCTACTGGCCGTACTTTTCTTGCCATAAATCACGCCATTCAATAAAGCTCAAGCCGGTGACTTCCTCAAGGGTCTGGCCATCGATGGAATAATATGCGCTAGTCTCTTGAGTTACTTGTACTGTCCTATTCTACGGGTAGCTTGTATAATCAAATTATCCTGATGAAGAGAGCCGGCAACGATAAATTGTTATTCAGAACGTGTAAAGGCAGAAGAAGTTCGTGCGGTCGTGCGGTTTTTCAAAAAACAGCGGAGAAAGGATGATTCAGATGAAAATTTCCCTATATTCGGATGATTCCCATTTAACGGAAGCCCCTTCCATAACCGCTTATTGGGCGGATGGAGAAGGGCCGAAGCCGGCTATGATCGTATGCCCGGGAGGAGGCTACAGACATAAAGCGAAACATGAAGGAGAACCGGTCGCCCGTTGGCTGAACGGAATCGGCATTACCGCCTTCGTTCTCGATTACCGGGTGGCGCCGCATCGTCATCCGCTGCCATTGTCCGATGCTCAACGGGCCATTCGATTGGTCCGGCATCGGGCTGCAGATTGGGGCGTGGATCCGTCCCGAATCGGCATTCTCGGATTTTCCGCGGGCGGGCATCTCGCAGCATCCGCCGGAACAATGGAAGCCCCGGCCGCTTCGGGGAACACTGATCCTGTTGAACGGGAAAGCACCCGTCCCGATCTGATGGTTCTGTGCTACCCGGTCATTACCTTCGGGGAAGGCGGGCATGAAGGTTCCCGCCTCAACCTGCTGGGGCCCGATCCATCGCCGGAGCTTCGGGCACAGCTTTCAGTTGAAAACCGGGTAAGTGCCGATACACCACCTGCATTTGTATGGCATACGGCGGATGATCTGAGCGTACCCGTTCAGAACAGCCTGAAGTTTGTAAACGCGCTGGCAAGCTTCGGCATTCCGTTCGAGCTGCATGTATTCCCGCATGGCCGTCATGGTCTGGGATTAGCCGAAGAAGACGAACATGTTCAGCAGTGGACGCGGCTATGTGCCGCATGGCTCCGAAAGAACGGATTTTAGGCAGTAGCGGCCTCCTCCCGAGTGGATTTATTCCGCGAAGTCCGCAAAGGCAGTCTCTAGCGACTTCCGCGACTTTCCGGATAGAGTGCTCTAAGGGAGGGAGTTGCCCGCATTAGTCCCTGCCGTGGATGGCCCGTGTTCCGGATTAGCGGATTTGCTTGCGGTATGCAGTAGGACTCTTCCCATAGTGGGAAGTAAACTGTTTGGTAAAATAATACGGACTTTGAAAGCCGACATCCTCGGCGATTTCAGCGACCGTACGTGAAGTGAATTCAAGCAGCCGCGCGGCTTGCCGCAGCCGGATTTTTGCCCGGGTGGCTGCAATTGAATCGCCTACCTGTTCTTTGAATAAATGTGCAAGGCGGGAAGGCGATAATTGCACCTGGCGGGCTAACCCGGCAATGCTGAAGGATTGCTTCAAGTCACGGGTAATTATTCCGAGCACTTCTTCGATTCTTGAATCCAGCCTCTTGGCCGTATCATTGACTCTCTGTGCCAGCAGCAGAATCATTTCCTCCATCGCGTTAAGGGCAAGCAGCCCGGAGTACGGCTGCTCTAACCTGCAATCCCCGATCATCCTTTCGAATACGGCTTGTAACCGTGCTTCTACGGAAGCATCGTTCAACCGGACAATCAACAGTCCGGGATGCGGCTCCGGCCAAGCCAGCCATTCCAGCCAGGAAGGCTGGGGAATAAAATGAGCCCAATAAAACTCCCACATCGTCCCTTCGCCGGCAGCATAGTGATGAACGGTGCCCGGCTTCAGCACGACGATATCTCCTCTATGACATGTCCAATTCCGCTCACCGATCCAATACGAACCGCTTCCAGAGAGGGTGTAGGTAATCAACCAGTCTCTGGTACCTCTTGAACGGTACACCCGATAGCCATCGGGCTCGGAGTAATGATCCGCAACGAGTATGCCCGGAGCGGGGCTTGCCGTTTCGACAGCAGGATCGTTAAGGAATTCAGCCATTTCCAGCATTCCTCCCTTCTCCATCTCATTCTACAATGAAAGCATCCGATCCAGAAGGCCTGAATCCTTGCAAAGGGGGGATCGCCGTCGGACAATGCCATGCCGTGTGGCGGGAACCGCACGCTTTTTCGGTGAAGACTGCCGATAGCCGGTGAAGATTGCCGACAACGAGAAGCCCGGCCCGGATCGAATGATTGAAATTCGGCAAAATTTTATAATAAGGAGAGGTAAAAGAGATGGAGAGTAGTTTGTCAATGGAGGCGGGTAACGAAAGGTACAAAATGCAGTTTGCAAGCGAGGGTTATACGATAGTCAGAGGACTGTTAAGCGAACCGGAGGTAGGAGAGATTAAAGAGACCTTTATGGAAATGCATCGACAAGGCCCGATTCCAGGTTATTTCGCACCGGTTTCCGCAGAGGAATCCGGAGGCGATATTCTGAAACAATTTCCGCGGGTTATGCACCCCCACCGGTTCAATGAATTGGCTAAGCGCTATATGCTTCATCCGGATATCATGAATGTCTTGGAGGATTTATTGGAGGAAGAGCCGATCGCGGCGCAAAGCATGTTTTATTTCAAGCCCCCCGGTGCCCGGGGTCAGGCGCTGCACCAAGATAATTTCTATTTGAAGGTTCAGCCCGGCACATGTATAGCGGCTTGGGCAGCAATAGATCCGTCGGATGAGGAAAACGGAGGAATTATGCTGGTGCCCGGTTCTCACCGACTCTATATTGAGTGCCCGCATTTGGCTGACCCGAGTGTTTCCTTTTCCAAGGAAGAAGTAAATGTACCTGAAGGGATGAAGGTCATCCCTACCCGGCTCAACGCGGGCGATGTTCTGTTCTTTAACGGCAGCGTTATTCACGGTTCTTATCCGAACCGTTCCGCCAACCGGTTTCGCCGTTCTTTTATTTGCCATTATGCGGGAATATCCGCTCGCCAAATCGGTCAATTCTATAACCCGTTATATACTAGAGACGGTCAATTGCTGGAATTGGAAGGAAATCCGGATTCGGGCCCTTGCGGGTCGGAATTTGGTACTCCTGCGGAAGCCCACTGAGGATAGAATCTACGTCAACTTCGCCGAAATATTAATGGAAAAGGGACAGACCGGAAGCAGATTCCGTTGCTTACACGGTTTACCTCTATATCGAGGCTTTGGACTGTTATCCCCTTGCCTCAGAAAAGCGAGATGACCATGAATTCCATCGGCTAGATTCCTTCCAGCCCGTTAAATTTCTGTTTCATAACAAGAAAGATCACACCCCTCCAGATGATACTGAGCTAACGGGATAACAGCCAAAGGATCGGGGAGAGCGTACGGGCCTGCCACTACTGAGCGAATGGGATAACAGCCAAAGGAGCCTAGAAATCAGTCCGGCAAAACGGTCATTCCTCCACCGAACCCTCCGGTAGAGTTTTTTTCATAAAAACAGGGAAAAAGGAGAATAATTGTTATGTCTTAACAATTATGGGACCAGAGGTGGATTTTCATGCAGGAATGGCTCGAAGTGGCGCTGCGCACATTGACGGCTGTCGTCATTTTATTCGTGTTAACCAAGCTGCTGGGCAAAAGACAAGTTACTCAGCTTTCGGTCTTCGAATACATTACGGGAATTACCATCGGGAGCTTGGCCGCTTATATTTCCCTCGATCTTGAAGCGAACTGGTATCTGGGAATCGTCGCTTTGGTCGTGTGGGTAGGCGTCTCTCTGGGAGCGGAATTTCTTCAGATCAAAAGCAAGAGATTCAGAAACTGGATTGACGGGAAAGGGACGGTCCTGATCAAGGACGGCAAAATAATGGAGGACAATCTGAAGAAGGAGCGTCTCTCCACGGACGAGCTGCTGGAGCAGCTTCGCAGGAAGAACGCCTTCCGGGCGGCGGATGTTGAATTCGCCGTTATGGAGCCTAGCGGGGAAATCAATGTGCTGCTTAAGCGGGAAAACCAGCCGATCACGCCGCGTCACTTGGGGATCAAGGTCGGACCCGAGCAGGAGCCTCAGACGGTAATTATGGACGGCGTTATCATGGATGAGCCGTTGGCCACCATCGGGCTCAGCCGAGAATGGCTCAAAACGGAGCTGGAGAAGCTGGGAGTCGCACAGGAGAACGTATTTCTCGGACAAGTGGACACCTACGGGCAGTTATACGTCGATTTGTTCGATGATTTGATCAAAGTTCCCGAGCCCTCGCAGAAAGCCGCTTTGCTCGCCACTCTCAAGAAATGCGAAGCCGATCTGGAAATGTTCGCTCTGTCCTCCGAGGATAAAGTAGCGAAGGAAATGTACGGCCGCTGTTCGGAGGTCATGCAGGAAGTCATACTCGAAGTCAGGCCGCTATTAACCGGTTAGTTCGAATTCATGGTCAATCCGTTGAGGATCGTATCGATGTTCCGTTTCATCATCTTGAGATAAGTATCTCCGTCCGTCCCCGGTTTTCCGAGGGAATCGGTAAATACTGTGCCTCCGATCGGAGCGCCCGTATCCTCGGAAACCATCTCCATGCTGCGCGGATCTACGCTTGTTTCCAGGAACAGGACGGGCACCTGGTTATCGCGGATTAGATCGATGATTGTAATAAGCTGGGACGGCGTTCCCTGCTTTTCCGAGTTGATTTCCCATATATATTGCGCTTCGAAGCCATAAGCCCGGCTGAAATACTTGAAGGCTCCTTCGCTGGTAACCAAAATGCGCTTATCTTCAGGAATGTGGTTAAAGCGTTCCACGGCTTCCCGATGAAGCTTATCGAGCTCAGCAATGTACAGCTCTGCGTTAGCCTTATAATCCGTCTCATGCTCCGGGTCTATAAGAATCAAGGCATCGCGGACATTCTCGGCGTAACGGATTCCGTTGCGGATATCGAGCCAGGCATGGGGGTCTATTTCTCCTTCGCTGCCGGCCGATGTGAGGAACAGCGGTTCTACACCGTCGCTTATCTGGAATACGGGTGCATCGGGGCCGTCCTTATGGGTGGCCTCAAGCAATTTTTCAAACCAGGAGTTGCCGGCTTCCAAATTCATGCCGTTATAGAAGACCGCGTCCGCATCCGCCGTATTCTTGACATCGGCGGGGAGGGGATCGTATTCATGCGGGTCGGAGCCGACGGGGGCAAGGCTGACGACTTCTACCCGGTCTCCTCCGACATTTCGGACAATGTCATAAATGATGGAATAGGTGGCAACGACCTTGAGCTTGTCATTCTGCTGTCCGGAGGAGCCGCCGGAAGAATCCGTTGGACGGTTATCGGGGGCGCATCCCGCAACCCACAGCAGAACGAGGAGTAACAAAGTGATTTTTACGATAATCGGTCTCAACTCTCTCCCTCCAACTCTCCATTTCATGAACCGAGCATCGCCTTTTTCCGCCGTGTCCTTATCGTGCGAATGAGCAGCCCTTGTTTCGGAGACAGCATAAATGCGGCAAAGAACAAAACGGTCGCAACAATGACGATACTGGCCCCGGAAGCCAAATTATAGACGTAGCTGATATACATTCCGGCGATCGATGAAATAACCCCGAACAAGGACGACAGATAGATCATGATCCACAGCCTGTTGGTCAGCAAGTATGCCGTGGCTGCAGGCGTAATCAGCATGGCTACGACGAGAATAATCCCCACCGTTTGCAGGGAAGCGACGGTCACCATCGTCAGCAAGGTCATCAGGATATAGTGGATCAACCGGTTAGGTAATCCGTAAGCTGCCGACATGGTCGGGTCGAAGGTGCTGACCAGCAGCTCTTTGTAGAATAAATGAATCGTCCCGATGACTACAATCCCGATAATTAATGTAAACCACATTTCGGAGGCCCGGACAGCCAGCACATTGCCAAACAGAATATGGTATAGATCGGTGCTGCTCTTCAACAGGGTGATCAAAATAATTCCCAAAGCAAAAGCGAAAGTAAACATGATACCGATCGAAATATCGTTCTTGATCCGGCTGTTCTGGCTGACGAAGCCGATGCCGACCGCGGTCAATATTCCCGTGGCGACGGCGCCGATAAAAAAGTTAATGCCCAGCATATAAGAAATGGCTACCCCGGGAAGAACCGCGTGGGAGATGGCATCCCCCATCAAAGCCATGCCGCGCAGAATGATGAAGCAGCCGATCACGCCGCAGATAATACCGACCATGATAGAGGTCAGAAGGGCCTTCTGCATAAAGCCATAGTTCATAATGGCATCGATAAAAGTCATCATAGGCCCACCCCCAATTCTTTCATAAACGAAAATTCGCCGCGATAGGCTCTGGCCAGAATGTCCGGGCGGAACACATCTTCCACCGGGCCGAAGCTGATCAGCTCCCGGTTTAGCAGGATCAATTGGTTAAAATAGGCGCTCGCCTTATTCAAGTCGTGATGCACGACGATGATCGTTTTGCCGCTGTCCTTCAACTGCTTCAGAATAGCGATAATCGTCTCTTCGCTGGCCAGATCGACACCGACGAACGGTTCATCCAGGAAGAAAATTTCCGATTGCTGGGCCAATGCCCTCGCAAGAAACACGCGCTGCTGCTGGCCCCCTGACAATTCACCGATTTGCCGCCGGCTGAAGGCTTCCATTCCGACCCGCTCAAGACATTGATAGGCCCATTCCCGCTGTTCCTTCTTCGGACGCCTGAACAGGCCCAGTTTGGGATAGGTGCCGAGAAGAACCGTATCCAGCACCGTGATGGGAAAGGTCCAATCGATATCGTTGCGCTGCGGAACATAGGCGATCTGCTTGCGAATCTCGGCAATCGATTTATCAAAGTACGTAATGTTGCCTTTGTCTTTCGGAATCAGATCGAGCAGCGCTTTTAACAAAGTCGATTTCCCGGCGCCGTTCGGGCCGATGACTCCGACCAGATTACCCGGGGCAAGAGAGAAGGATACATCTTTGATCGCTTCGTTCCCATGGTAGGAAACATAAAGATGCTCGACGGTAATAGCTGCGGACATTGTTCGTCACCTCTTATTCCATGCGTGTCATTCTAACAGTATATTAATCAGGATTAGCCTTCGCCACATTTCTTTCGATAAAGAATACAATATGTTCTTATGAAAAAATGTTTACCTAGGCAAAATTTTAAAGGCGATTCCGCATCCTGTCAATATAAATCTTGGTTTCGAAAATGTTCCTAAAAACGTCAAGAGTGCGAACGGCAACCGGTTGACGTTTCTGTTTTATATATACTACAATCCATAGTGTAAGTGAGTTGGAACGGTTGCATAGAAGCGGTATAATAAGTGGGTCCTGAGTTGACGAAAGGAGAAGCAATCAACATGAAGAAATACCGGAAATGGCTCCAGATCGGAATACTAACCATCTTCGTCGTGCTGGGAGTAGTTACGGTTGCAAATACCTTCTCGGCAAGCGGAAGCTCGGCCAAGGAAGGAAATTTGGCCCCGGAATTTACTTTGTACGACCTCAGTGGAAATAAACATTCCCTCGGCGAATATCGGGGTAAGGCGGTTCTTGTCAATTTCTGGGGCACGTTCTGCCCGCCTTGTAAGGATGAGATGCCCGCTATTCAGAATCAATATGATAAATGGAAGGAACAGGGGCTGGAGGTGCTCGGTCTCAACCTGGGTGAATCCAAGGTGACGATCGACAGCTTCGTCAGACAAGAAAACGTACGCTTTTCGATCTTGATGGACCGTAATTTGGAAACCGCCAGAAACAAATATAACGTGACCCGATATCCGACATCGTTCTTTATCCGGCCGGATGGGGTCATTCATAAAGTGTACGTTGGAGAAATGAATGAACAGATTATTGAGGCGCTGGTCAAGGAAATTTTGCCAAGCCAATAAGAACCGGAGAACGGAGCTTGCTGTAGATAGATATTAAAGTGGGGGAGGCATCCTGTGTTGAAGAGGCGGTCTCATCTGGCCATACTTGTTTTTTTGATGCTTATGGTCAGTTTTGCTGCGGTTTCTTACGCAGAAGAAGAAAAAGAAGAAGGAATTTTCATTTCCAGTGTTTCCTTGAGTGAAGTATATGCGAATACGAAAACGGAGTACTACGTGAAAGTGATCGATGCCGGCGTGGAGCCGGGCACGGAGAGGGACAAGCTGCCGGCGGCGGATGCCAAGGTGAGCATCCGGATGACCAAAGGCTCCCAGGAATTAAAGCAGGAGCTCGTATTCAGCGGGGAAGAGGGCTATAAGGGAGAGGTCACTTTTCCCGAAGCGGGATTGTGGAATATAGTCATATCGGCCGTGGATCAGAATAATGAAGCTCATTCGGACATGCTGGAAATGGAGCTGACGGTCAAGGAGAAAAGCAATGAAATGACCTACTTATGGCTCGGGATTATGGCGCTGTTCGCGGCGGGCATCATCTATGTGATATTTCGAATCCGCAAATTAATGAAAAGATAATGGCATGGAATAGTGCAGTTAGCGTTAAAGACATGCGGGAGTGCATGTCTTTTGTCGATTTTATTCAAACACCTTCCAAAGACCTGTATGTTTGCAGGTCTTTTTTCTTCTGTGCCCTGAGGAAGTATTCGTCATTTATTTTAATGCGAGTGGCGGGAGGTCGGCGGGAGTGTTTCGACCAATGTACCCGGAACATGCTGGAGAGCAAAAAGAATAATGAGAGCAACGACCAGAAACAGGGTCACGGGCCGGAACCAGAAGGATCGGTCAGTCCGGGATTCCTCTTGGTGACCACTGTCGTGGAGCATGACAAAAATAAGAAAAATAATGACACTGTACAAAACCACCATCCATTGGACGATAGCTCCGACATCCTCCGGCGGCATCATTTCCGTCAGCATAGCCCCCATCATTCCGGCCATAACCCCCGATAGGAGCCCGTCTATTACGGCCATTATTCCGACGGGAGCGCCTGCCAGAGCGCCTGCTGCGGCTCCTGCAGCCATTCCCAGCGCAGTCGATTCGGCAAAGGATTCCGGGATCCATGCGGCTATAAGAGAGCCGAGGCCCAGACCAGCCCCCATCCCCAGAGCCATGGCGGCCGTCATACCGGCCATGGAGGACAGACGCTTCCGATATCGGAATACGGTATAAACAATCCATGCGGCAAGGAGTCCATAGATGATCGCGAACGGCATCAAACCGGTCATCGGACATTCCTCCTTTCATATCTACATTTATATAGCCTGCTTGTTCGAAATATGAAATCCTCCGTAAACATATTCAAAGGACAAGACCCATATACTGGGTGGAAAGAAGGGAAAGACGGAGGGGAAGGTCATGGAAGGAAGGAGCCAGACGGACGAATGGAGGATTCGCATAACCGGAATGACCTGTGCCGCATGCGCAGCGCGAATTGAACGGGTGATCGGAAGAATGGAAGGGGTTCGCGAAATCAAGGTGAACCTGGCTCTGGAGCAGGCCTCGATTGTTCGCGATCCCCTGCTCGTCACGAAACAGCAGTTGGAGGAACGAATCATTCAATTGGGCTTCGGGGTTGACCAGAATAAGGAAGCGGAGAAGGGCGAAGACGGACTGGGGCTATCCGCACAGGAGCAGCGCTTCAGGTCTCTGCGCCGCTCTTTCGTGCTGTCGGCTTTATTCACTTTGCCCTTGCTGTGGACGATGGTTACCCATTATTCTTTTACTTCCTGGATATGGGTCCCCGCATGGCTGCTTGATCCCTGGGTTCAGCTCGGGCTGGCCTCGATTGTCCAGTTTGTTTTTGGCCGGCCTTTTTATTTCAACGCTTATTACGCCTTGAAGAATAGAAGCGCCAATATGGATGTTCTGATTGTTCTCGGCACGTCGGCGGCTTTTTTCTACAGCCATTATTTAACGGTTCGCTCCATCCATTTGCCTGCAGGGGAGCATGTACCGCTCTACTTCGAAACGAGCGCCATGCTGATTACTATTGTGCTGCTGGGCAAGTGGATGGAAGCGGCGGCCAAGCGCAAGACGACCGATTCGCTCCGCCATCTCCACGAGCTGAGGCCGAAAGAAGCCAGCGTAATCCGGGATGGGCAGGAGTGGTCCGTGCCTGCCGGACAGGTCAATCCGGGGGAGGTGGTACGGATACGTCCCGGAGAAAGGATTCCGGTCGACGGCCGGGTCATCTCCGGCTATTCCACCGTAGATGAATCGATGCTGACCGGGGAAGCCCTGCCGGTGGACAAACGGCCGGGCGACGAGGTGATCGGGGGGACGGTCAACCGTAGCGGAACGCTGAAGGTAACCGTCATTCGCGCCGGTGAGGAGACGTCGGCCTCGAGAATGGTCAGACTGTTCGAGCAGGCACAGGCTTCCAAAGCGCCGATTCAGAGAATAGCCGACCGGATCTCTGGAGTATTCGTTCCCTGCATCATCGCGATAGCGTCGGCAGCTTTCCTGGCCGGCTATTTCTATCTGGAGCCGGGGATGTTCGGCAGCGCGCTGGAGCGGGCGATCACTGTGCTCGTTGTGGCATGTCCCTGCGCCCTCGGTTTGGCGACTCCGACCTCGGTACTGGTCGGGTCCGGACGGGCAGCGGAGCACGGAATCTGGTTCAAGGACGGGAAGACGATGGAGCAGATGCAGCAGGTTCGCACCGTTCTGCTGGACAAGACGGGCACCATTACAGCAGGAATGCCTGCCGTTACCGAAGTATACGCTCATCGGGGGGACCGGCTAACCCTGCTGCGCCTTGCGGCATCGGCGGAAGGGCCTTCCGAGCATCCGTTTGCCCATGCGGTAGTGCAAGCTGCGCAGATGGAGCAAGTGGACACGGTTGAGCCGGAGAGGTTCGCGGTCATTCCGGGCAGCGGTATCCGTGCAATCGTTCAAGGGCACGAGGTATTAATCGGCACACGGAGGCTTCTGCAGCGTCATGGGGCAGGGCGAATTGAAAATGAACAGCGGGCCGGCGAGTGGGAAGCCCAGGGGAAGACGGTGCTATTCATCGCCGTTGATGGCCGGTTCAGCGGCTATATTGCCGTGACTGATCCGATGAAGCCGTCCGTCCGGAAGGCGGTCCGCCGTCTGCGCAAGCTTAGAGTCCGCACCATAATGGTGTCCGGGGACAATTATCGGACGGCCAGGGCGGTAGCGGAGGAAGCGGGGATTGCCGACGTCCATGCCGAAGTGCTGCCGGAAGGTAAAGTCGAGCTGGTCCGCAAGCATCAGCAGAACGACAGGAAGGTGGCGATGGTCGGAGACGGCTTGAACGATGCTCCGGCTCTGGCAGCCGCCGATATTGGCATTGCCGTTGGCGGAGGCACCGATCTTGCTCTGGAGGCGGCGGATGTTCACCTGATGCGGGGAGATCTGAACGGCATCGCCGACGCGATCTGGATAAGCAGGCGGACAACGAGGAATATTAAGCAAAATTTAGCATTTGCCTTGCTGTATAATACGATGGCGATCCCGGTCGCTTTCCTCGGCCTGCTCGCACCTTGGGTAGCCGGAACCGCCATGGCTTTAAGCTCGGTGTCCGTCGTGGCGAACTCTCTTCGCTTAAGGAAGGTTAAGCTGGGACGATAGAAGGTTCGCGCTAACGGGGGCTGAGCACTCGCCATGCGCGCTTAACGTGTCGCGTGATGCATCTGTTAGATTAAAGCGGACTATCCCAATACATAAATCCGAATCAGAGTGCTGCACGTCCGGGGATGGCGGGCGTCAATGGTTCAGGTTGGATAAATTGACGTTTGTTAATTATTAATATATACTAAGTTACAAAAAGTAACTAAATGAAGCAGTGTCCATTGCGTCTTCTTCGACTGCTCTGCAGAATGAGGAAGGCATGCCGTGGTTTACAATTTACAGCCGGTGCGCTTGTTTTTTGTAATGCCATGGAGGAATGACACTGCTTGGAAAGGGCGGCCAGTTGTGTATACTATACATCCGGATATCCGGCTTGGAGAAGTAAAGCTTAAAGTAAGCAATCTGAAGCGTTCCCTTGAATTCTACGAGCAAGTCGTAGGCTTGAAAATATTAAAACAAACCTCCGTTACCGCAGAAATGACAGTGGATGGAGTGCATTCCCTGCTGTCGCTTGAAGAAATCCCCAATGCTCTGGTTGTCCCTCCCCGATCGGCCAGCGGTTTGTACCATTTCGCGATTCTGGTTCCGACGCGCAAGGACCTTGGAGTAAGCCTGAGAAGGCTTATTCAATCGGGAATATCGATAGGGCAGGCGGATCATCTGGTCAGCGAAGCGCTGTATATTTCGGATCCCGATCATAACGGCATTGAAATTTATGCAGACCGGCCGCGGGATGTGTGGCAGAGAGATGCGGACGGAAATTACAGGATGGCGACTGATCCGATCGACTGGGAAGGCTTGTTGAAAGAGGCGGAGAGTGAGGTCTGGTCCGGTTTGCCGAAAGGGACGACGATCGGGCATGTGCATTTTCATGTCGGTGATCTTCAGCAGGCTGGAGCTTTCTATTGTGATTTGCTTGGATTTGAAATGGCGGCGGATTATTCCAGACTGATGCGGGCGCTTTTTATCTCTGCGGGCGGCTACCATCATCATATCGGCTTGAATGTGTGGGCGGGAATCGGCGCTTCCCCGGCTCCTCCTCACGGCACGGGGTTGGCTTATTATACAATCATGTATCCCGATGCTTCCGAATTGGAGACGGCTCTGCAAAGGATACGCGATGCCGGCGTCCCGTTAGAGGAGCAAGAGGGAGCCTGGATCGTATCCGATCCCTTCGGCATCCGGACAAGGCTGACGGTCATTCCGTCAGAATAAGAATAGCGGTTGATAAGATAGATTTCCCGAGCCTGAGTTGGCTCGGTTTTTTTTATTTTGGGCCATCCGTGGCCGGGCATATGAAAAACATGGTTGACTGAAAAATAATTTACATATACAATAATTTTTGCATATAGTAAACAAATTTGTCTGTGGACAATACATGCTTAATTAAAAAGTGTGCGGGAAACCCGGCGAGTGAAAACGCTGCGACGCTTCAACGGCAAGCTTACGGAAGAACAGGCTGGTTGGCAGCCGGACATAATGACATTCAGGAGGGGGATAGCCGATGAGGCGGCGGTCAGATATCAATTTAGGGGGGTCAGGGACAGGGCGCCTGCATTTCTCCACCAAATGGTTGCTTACGATGGGGATTCTGGCCGCCGCGACGGTTCTGGCCGTTCTCGTTGCTTCCGCGGTAGGTCCGGTGTCCGTTCCATTGAAGACGACGATGAGTCTGCTTCTTGAGAAGCTGCGGCTTCCTGTCGAAGCTGTTGCCGGTGACAGGGAACGGCTCGTTGTGGAGCAGGTACGGCTGCCCAGGGTGATCGTCGGCGGGCTCGTTGGCGCCGCTCTGGCTATCTCCGGAGCCGCCATGCAGGGTCTGTTCCGGAATCCGCTGGTGGAGCCGGGGTATGTCGGAGTATCGAGCGGTGCGGCCGCAGGAGCGGTATGTGCTTTGTTCTTCGGCTGGACCCAATTCGGAAAATGGATGCTTCCGATATCCGCGTTTGCGGGGGCGGTGGCTGCGGTTATTCTGATTTTGCTGATTTGGAGGGGCAGCCGCCAAGCTTCCATTACGACACTGCTTCTTCTGGGAATAGGGATAAATGCGCTGCTGTCGGCTCTGATCAATATTATGGTGGCCGGCTCCAAGAATGAACAGGAGTTGAGAAGCATTGTGTTTTGGCTGCAAGGCGGACTGGAAGCCCGTACCTGGGAGCACGTCCAGTTGATTGGGCCGCCGATTGTGCTTGGTTGTATATTGATTTGTATCTTCGGCAGGGATTTGAACCTGATGCTGCTGGGCGATGAACAGGCGGAAGGCTCGGGGATCCGGGTGCAGGCGACGCGCTACATGATTCTGGCGCTGGCGTCGCTCATGACCGGCTCGGCCGTGGCCGTCAGCGGGATCATCGGCTTCGTAGGGCTGGTCGTACCGCATGTCGTCCGCCTGATCGCCGGCCCGGACCATCGGCTGCTGCTTCCCGCAAGCGCATTGGGCGGGGCATGCTTTCTCATAGTAGCCGATGTTATTTCCCGCATGATCCTGCAGCCTGTGACATTGCAGGTGGGCGTCGTTTGCGCTTGTATCGGAGCCCCTCTGTTCATTTCGTTAGTACTACGTTCCAGAAAGGTGAAGATGACATGAGCATCCGATTGAATGCCTGCGGAATTTCTGTTCATATGGAACGGGCGCTCATTCTGCGGGAGCTCACATTGAGCGTATTTCAGGGAGAGTTTGTCGGGCTGATCGGGCCGAATGGCAGCGGGAAATCGACACTGCTGCGGACATTGGCCGGATTCCTCAAGCCATCGGCAGGAGAGGTGCTGCTGGATGGCGAGGACATGGCCGCCATTTCCAGAAAGGCCCTGGCCCGCAAGCTTGCTTTCGTTCCCCAGGATTTGACCGTCGACTTCGATTTTACGGTGCGGGAAGTTGTCGGAATGGGAAGGCATCCGTATATTTCCCGCTTCGCAGGAGAGAACGGGAGGGATCGTGAAGTCATAGAAAAAGCTATGCGGGAAACAGGGACACTGCACCTGAGCGACAGATCCATGCCGAGCCTGTCGGGAGGGCAGAGGCAGATGGCATTTATCGCCAAGGCGCTGGCCCAGGAGCCCGAGGTGCTGCTGCTGGACGAACCGATATCCGCTCTCGATATTGCTCATCAACTGCGGGTATTAAGCGTGATCCGCAAGCTGTGCGACCAGGGTTTAACGGCCATTGCGGCTCTGCATGATTTGAACCTGGCTTCGCGCTACTGCGACCGGCTGGTGCTTATCCGGGAGGGAGAAGTGTTGGCCCGGGGGAGTGCGGAGGAAGTCATGACGGAATCGTGTATTCGCGAGGCCTATGGCGTGGAGGCGGTCGTGGCTACCGATCCCTCGACCGGCAAGCCGTCGGTGACCGCGCTGCAGGAGGCCGCCGGATAAGGAATCACCGCCGGCGCTGGGGCACGGAGCCGTCGGCGGTTGCTTGTTGAGAAAGCATCCAAGTTACTCGCTCGTATCCCTTGGGTGGGGTCGAATAGAGGTACAAATAGATTGATGCGAACGAGTGAGTTTTGTATGAAATATCGTACGGAAAGCTGTGTACATGCGGCGAAGGTCCGCTTTTGTATGAAAACATTCATCCGTTAAATTCAGATTGCGGACCTTTCAGGACATAGCGGTTCGTGTATCGATGTATTTTATCCAATTACCGCCGGGCAAATGTGTATACTAAACGGTTTGGCAGCTTGGCGGGACTCGATCAGCTGCAACCAGGATTGCAAGAAGACCGGTATATTCTTGTTAGCAAAGCATTATGGACGTGAGGTGCAAGTTTATGTTTAATCAACGGTGGAATACAACTAATGGGAGGGGAGCTTCCCGGCCCGGAACGGATTGGAAAGGAACAAGCCGAGCCATTGCAGAACGCATCAGCGGAGAAGAACGGCAGGCAACAGCGGAGAGGGCCAGCGACGGAGCGGCGGCAGATGTCGGCAAAGGCATGGCCGGCAGCAGCGGGCCCTCCCAAACAGGCTTCAGGATCGGCCGACGTGTCAACGGCAGGGGAATCGCCGGGAAGGCGGCAGCGGCCGTTATGCTTCTGGCCCTTCTGTCGGCTTGCGGAACGGGAGGGATTCCGGGAGAAGGGCAGAAGCAGGAGGCTGTGCAGGGGAAGAACGGAGGGGATCCGTCCAACACTTCAGCCGGTAACGGGCAAGCCCCGGGGCAGGAAGCCCCGATAACAGATGGAGCGGGAGAAGGGCCGGAGGCCAAGCAAGCGAATGATTCGTTCCCCAGAGAGGTTTCGATCGGAAACGAGACGGTAACGATTGAGAAGCAGCCGGTCCGCATTGCGGCCTTGTCCCTGGATACGGCCGAGATGGTGCTGGAGCTGGCCGATGCCTCCCGGGTAGCGGTCGTCCCGAGAAGCATTGAAGACCAGGCATTAGCCAGAAATACGGAAGAGGGCCGCCAGGTGCCGAACAAAATTGCCGGGGCAGCCGCGCTCGATCCCGAGCAGGTGCTGTCCTACGAGCCGGATCTCGTCCTGCTGACAACGATCCATGACGGGGAGAGAGACGCCGACGCTCTGCTCAAGCAGGCGGGAATTCCGTTAATTACCTTCCAACAGTGGAATACGCTGGAGAAGCTCCAGCAAAACCTGCAAACGATCGGACAGGCGATCGGGCAGGAGGAGAAGGCGGACAGTATAGTCCGGGAAATGCAGGAAAGAATCGCCTCGGTCGAGGAGGAGGCGGAGAATAACAAGATCAAGCCTTCGGTGCTTATCTTGTCTCCGGTCGGCCCGAACACGGGTCCGTATTTGCTCGGCCAGACGAATATTTCTTACGATCTCATTGTAAAAGCCGGAGGAATACCGGCGGTGGATATTCTCGGGGTAAACCGGACGACGAAGGCCTCGATGGAGCAGGTGATGAAAGCCGACCCCGATATGATCCTGCTCATACAATGGGATGATAAAGGAGACAGCGAGCTGGAAGAGATGATGTCTCAGGACGCCTTCCAGTCCCTTAAAGCCGTGCGTGAAGGACAGGTGAAGAAGATGAGGGCGAGCCAGGTCACCAATCCTAATCTCGGCGTCGTGGACAGCCTGGAGGAAATCGGCGAATGGGTGCGCGAGTACGCGGCCGGACAGGAGGGGGCATGATCGGAATTGTCTTGACGGCCTACGGGATGGTATCTTCCCTGGATGATTTGGAAGCCTTCTACACTCATATCTTCCACGGCCGAAAGCCGGGCCCGGATAAGCTTGCCCAAGCGGAAGTGCAGTATCGGGCGCTGGGAGTGTGCGATCCGCTCGCCTCGGTTACAAGGCGGCAGGCGGCGGCGCTGGAGCGGAGGCTCAGCTTGCAATTAAACAGCCCTGTCAAAGCCTATTACATGTGCAAGCATACCCCACCGTCAGCCGAGGAAACGGTAACCCGCATGGCGGAAGATGGAGTAACCAAGGTCGTTTGCCTGCCGCTGTCGCCCCTGTTTTCCAAGACGGGAACTGGCTGGTATGAGCGCAAGCTGCGCGAGGCGATCGCCTCCTCCGGCCATCGTATGGAGCTGTTAACTGCTGCCCACTGGCACCTGAATCCGGACTTCGTGCGCATTGTTGCAGACAGGGTCCGCGCGGCTGCGGAATGGCTGCCTGCTGCGGTGCGCGGGAATACCGCGGTGATCTTTACCGCACACAGCCAACCCGGGCTGCCCGAGGCCCATCCGGACTACTGCCGGGAATTCCGGGAGCTGGCGGAAGCCGTCGCCGATGTATCCGGCAGCAGCTCTTGGCGGATAGCCTACCGCAGCGGAGGGCCGGCGCCGCAGGTTTGGCTAAAGCCTGACGTGCTGGATGTCATTGCCGAAGTGGGAGAAGGCGGGGCGGAGGCGGTGGTGGTCTGCGACTTGCTCTCACTGACAGCGAATGTGGAGGTGCTTCAAGATATCGGAATCCAGGGCCAAGCTGCGGCACAAGCGCTTGGATTGGAGTTTGTAAGAACCGAATTTCTGAACGATTCCGATGATTTCATGAAGGTGGTCAGCGATATCGTGGCGGAGCGGATTAAGGCGGTAGGCTGGAGTTAGCTTCGGCTTTATAGCTGACGGTATCCACAAGGCTTCCGAGTAATCCGTCAAGCTTGTCGTCTTGGCATTGGGGCGGCGGCATCGCTGTCCTCCTCAGGGCCATCGCGGATATTCCGGACGTCAAGAGATCCGGGCTCCTCACAGTGTGCTTAGGGTGTCGCGAAAATTTCCTGTTTTTTGTGTCCTACCTAAAGCGGCTGCGTTCTGCAGAAAAGCCATAGGATAACAAAATAAAATCCAAAATTATACAAAGTTTAGAATTTTATAAGCAGAATTAATAAACGAGGTAGGCGCAAGCCTACTTTTTTTTGTCAATAGACAAATCTTTATTCCAAAATGGTTTAAAGAGAGGTATAATGAGCGCAAGAGACATCATTTATACATCATGGTTAAGAAAGAAGTGTTGATAAATGGCACGCCCGGCAAATTCATGGAAGTTGTCCTGGTCCATCTTCTGGACCTTCTGCAAAATTTCCCCCGTCACCTTCGGAGGAGGCTACGCGATGATTCCGGTCATCGAGCGGGAAGTGGTAGCCCGTCGGAAATGGCTTGACGAGAAGGAGATGACGGATGTGCTCTCCATCTCCGGTTCAGCTCCCGGGGGGATCGGAGTCAATGCGGCGATTTTTACCGGGTACCGGCTTGGCAAATGGAAAGGGGCGCTCTCCGCTCTGATGGGCATTACGCTGCCTGCCTTTCTCATCGTGCTGGCCTTGGGAATCGCGTTTACCCAACTGCGCAGCATACCGAAGATTGAGGCCGCCTTTGCCGGGATTCAATCGGCCATTGCCGCTTTGATCGTTTTTGCCGCCTATCGGCTTTTGCGAACGGCCGTTTTTGATATCGCTACACTGTCCGTAGCCGCAGCAACCGCCTTGCTGCTAATATTTTCGCCGATTCACCCGCTTGTTCTTATTCTGGGAGGCATGGTCGCCGGCATCCTTTTGATCAAGATGAAGGAAAGGCTGGGTTGGCGGGTCAAGCTGGAGAAGAACGAGGTATCCGGCAAGGAACAAGCAGATCGGACGGATCGTCCGGCTACGTATTCCTCTCATGATTATTTTTTGGGCGACGGGATTTGAGCCGAATACAGAATCTTCTCTTCCGGTAACTCTGAAAGGCGGGTTCGCTGCCGATATGGATGTTTCCGGTTGGCCGATTAAAGAATTATCTATATGCCCGAGCCTGCCAGTGGCTGCGGGCGATTCTATGGAATGGGGTATCCTCATGCTGCTGCTGCAATTATTTTGGACTTTCTTTAAAATAGGGCTTCTCTCCTTTGGAGGAGGCTATGCGATGATCCCCGTTATAGAGCATGAGGTGACGGCTCACGGCTGGATGACCAGTGCGGAGTATTACGAGGCCATTGCTCTCGCGGGGATGTCCCCGGGGCCGGTCGCAACTAACGGTGCGGTTTATGTGGGCTATCATACGGCCGGTCTGGCAGGCGCAGTGGCGGCTACGCTGGGGATGGTTCTGCCTTCGCTGTTTCTTATCGTGCTGATGGCCGCCTTTTTTGTCCGCATCAACGAGCACAAGCTGGTCAAGTCGGCTTTCTACGGTCTGCGTCCGATCGTGGCCGGTCTGGTTGCCTACGCCGCCATTCATTTCAGCCAGACAAGCGGCATCATCGGCCCGATCTCCTGGGATAGCGGTATCGCGTTGGTGATCTTCGCTTTTTCTTTATTTGCGCTGATTAAATACAAGCTCCATCCGCTTTATGTCATTGCCCTGTCCGGCCTGGCCGGTGCCGCTCTGTACAGCTAGGAATCTGTCCGTTATCCATTCTAACCGGCGGGCTTGCTCTCGCACTTTGGCGTATGACGAAGCGCTGCGGAACGGTATAATGGGTTTAATGAAGTCATTGGTTTTTGGGACAAGGCGGTACAGCTGTCGAATAGATTGTAAGGGCGGGTGAAGGAATGGTCGGTCAATCTCCCGGGCCGGGGAGCAAGGCAAAGTCGATTTTCCGGCTGATACGCAAGCAGAAGAAAGTGTCTAAGCAGGATTTGCTCGATCAATGTGAAATGCCGGTCAGCACGCTGACCAGAGTTCTGGAGGAGCTGACGACCCAGGGCTGGATTCGGGAAACGGGGCTCGGCGAATCGACAGGCGGGCGGCGGCCAATTCTGTATGAAGTCAATCCCGATTACGGATATGTGCTGGGGATGGAAATCTCCCGGCTTAATGCCAAGCTGGTGCTGTGCGATCTGCAGACGAACAAGCTGGCGGAACGGGGCTGGCCGATGACGGCTGAAGCTACTCCGCAGTATGTGCTGCAGCGGGCAGTCCGGGAAATCGAGTCGATGCTGGCCGAGAGGCAAATTTCATTGGCGGCGGTGCTCGGACTGGGCATAGGCGCGGTAGGCCCGCTGGACCGGCAGCGGGGAATCATTCTTCATCCCCGATATTTTCAGGCTCCCGGATGGGAGAATGTCGATATTAGCCGGCAGCTTTCGGAAGGGCTGGGGATTCAGGTTTTCCTGGATAACGGGGCCAATACGGCAATTCGCGGTGAATATTGGGCAGACCCTGCAAGGGAGTTCAAGCACTTGCTTTACGTTCATGGCGGAATGGGCCTGCGCTCGGCGATGATGTCGGACGGCAAGGTGGTTTATGGAGCCGTAGATATGGAAGGGGCGGTCGGCCAAATGATCATTCAGACGGACGGCAGGCCTCATCGGGAAAGCGGAGGAAATTACGGGAGTCTGGAATCCTATACGGCCATATATGCGTTAGAACAAGAGGCCGCGTCCAAATTAAAGCAGGGAAGAGACAGCCTGCTTCGGGCCCTGGCCGGAAGTCCGGAGAAGGTCACTTTTGCCCATCTGGTACAAGCGCTGCATAAGCAGGATGCGCTGACAATTGAAATTTTTACGCAGGCGGCAACTTACTTCGGCATTGGCTTGGCCAATCTGTTAAACATACTGCACCCGGAGAAGGTGATCTTGGGCGGGCCGTTAATTACCGCGCATGATTTGTTCTTTCAGATCAGCACCCGGGTTGCCGTGCAGAAAGCATATTATTATCCGGAGTACCAGGTAATGTTCAGCCGGGGGCAGCTCGGCGAGGATGCGATAGCGTCCGGAGCGGCCGTGATGGCGATCGATTCGTTAACCGAGGAGTAATCGGACTGCGTTGGCCAACGGAGGCCGATCAATGGAAAGCGAGGATGTACAGATGATGAACGAGGACAACGGGAAAATGAGGCGCAAAGGATGCTGCACGGCGAGCCGGGCGGCGGCGGAGGGACAAGCTGCAGATGGACTGACCGCAGCGCAACAGGCTGCAGCCTCTTCGGAGGGGACTACGGCTTCACCGAACTTCGGGACGACAGACGGAATGATCCTGCTGCCGGGCGGAACGTTCCTGATGGGAACGGACAATGCGGAGGGCTTTCCTGCGGATGGAGAAGGCCCGGTTCATGAGGTGGAGCTGGATGCTTTCTATATCGACCCGTATGCGGTATCGAACAGACAGTTCGCCGATTTCGTCCGGGCTACCGGCTATCGTACGGAGGCTGAAAGCTTCGGCTGGTCCTTCGTATTTCACCTCTTCGTTTCGGAAGAGGTCGCCCGCACGGTCGAGCAGGTAGTTCAAGCTACTCCCTGGTGGTGGCCGGTTAAAGGAGCTTACTGGGCCTGTCCCGAAGGACCCGGCTCGAACGTGGAGACACGCTGGGATCATCCCGTCGTTCACGTTTCGTGGAATGATGCCGCTGCTTACTGCAGGTGGGCGGGCAAGCGTCTGCCTACGGAGGCCGAATGGGAATATGCCGCCCGCGGAGGCTTGGTTCAGAAGAAATATCCGTGGGGCGATGTACTGAAGCCCGACGGGAAATATGTTTGCAATATATGGCAGGGGAAATTTCCCGTCAAGGATAATGCGGTTGACGGCTATTCCGGCACCTCTCCGGTGAATGAGTATCCTCCTAACGGATACGGATTGTATAATATGGCGGGGAACGTATGGGAATGGTGCTCGGATTGGTTCCATCCCGCTTATTACAAGGACAGCCCGAGGCTGAATCCCAAAGGTCCTCTCGCCGGAACGGGCCGGGTAACCCGCGGCGGATCCTATCTATGTCATAAATCGTATTGCAACCGGTATCGGGTGGCGGCCAGAAGCTCCAATACGCCGGATAGCTCTACGGGAAATATGGGATTTCGCTGTGCCGCGGATGTGACTTGATAAACCGCTTAATAGAGCGGGGATTCACGCTCTGCGGTTCTGCTAACCATCGGCAGGAAGACGAAAGGGACGGCTTCGTCCAACCTCGGAGAAAGATTTCAAAAAATGGATGCCTCTATGGAAAAAAATGCGCTATAATAGACAAATAATTGTTTAGAAGGAGGCATGGTCCAGAAATGAAAATCGGACTAAGTTCTTACAGTCTTTATCGTCTTATCAACTCTGGCGAAATGGATATTTTCCAAGCGATCGAATGGATTGCCGAGAATGGCGGGGAGCACGTCGAGATTGTTCCGTTGGGCTTCAACCTGATTGAAGACCCTTCTCTAGTTGAAGGTATCCGGAAGAAGGCGCAGGAGGTCGGCATCGATATTTCCAACTACGCGGTAGGCGCCAACTTTATTACCGACAGCGACGAAGCTTTTAACGAGCAAGTGGAGAAGCTGAAGCGGCATGTCGATGTTGTGCATGGCCTTGGAATTAAATTGATGCGTCATGATGTGGCTTCCCGCCCGATACCGGAAACCTCCATCGCCCAATTCGAGGCGGATTTGGACAAAATGGTGGAAGGCTGCCGGCAAGTGGCCGATTACGCCGCTCAATTCGGCATTACGACAAGCGTAGAGAACCATGGTTTCTTCGTGCAAGCGAGCGACCGGGTGCAGCGCCTTATCCATGCGGTGGACCGTCCGAACTTCAAGACCACGCTCGATGTCGGAAACTTTATGTGCGCCGACGAAAATTCGGTCGTAGCGGTGAAGAAGAACATTTCTTATGCCTCCATGGTCCATCTGAAAGACTTCTATCTGCGACCTTTCTATCGGGATCCCGGGGAAGGCTGGTTCAAGACCGCAAGCGGTAATTTCTTGAGAGGGGCTATTGTCGGCCAAGGAGATATCGACATGGTAGAGGTCATTCGTGTAATCAAGCAATCGGGTTATGACGGATACATATCGATTGAATTTGAAGGGATGGAAGATCCTCGTGTCGGATCGAAGATCGGAATGGATAATGCCAGACGGATCTGGGAAGAAGTTTAATTGAATTAATCTGGCCGAACTCAAATTTGAATAGTTGGCGGAACAAGGGGCTGTATTTATTGCGGACCCTTGTTTTATGTGCAAATATTGTGGTAAAAAATGTAAATTAAAAACTAATAAATAGAGCCAGATGCCGTGCAATAACGTTATTTATTCTAATTTATGATGGAGGCAAATGCAGTTATGAAAAAATTCGTTACAGGACTGCTGGTTGGAGCCTGTCTGACTCTTGGGACGACCGCTCTTGCGGCTACCGTAAAGCAATATATTCTGACGGAACCCACTTACCCGATTTTTGTCAATGGAACCGAGTACAAGGATAGCGAGAACCCTGTCCTGAACTATGAAGGCAGCACCTACATTCCTTTGGCCAAGATCGGCGATCTGACCGGTGTCGATTATCACTGGAACAATGAATTAGGACGGGTGGAAATTAACACGGACGGTCAGGTGAGCACAGAGGGAGACAAAGCTGCTTCAGCCGGATCATCCAGCTCTTCCGGTACCGGGATGAACCGTGAACTTGCCGAGAGAGAAGCGATTGCGAATTTAAATAAAAATAACGAAGTGAAGTACGAGCTGCCCAAAGGTTTGGTAGAGCAGGGCGGAATGGTTTTTTTGTATGCGTATGATGCTGCCGGAAACTTCAGAGGCCAGTTCACCGATGAAGATGATACGGTGCTTGTCATGTCCAGGCTAGAGAAAAGAAGCGAGCTTCCCCCCACTTTATCCGAAGGCTGGATTTCATCCGGATTGCTTGCCAAAATCTACGACAGCCGGGTTGAATTCAATAACGATGTGATGGTATTTAAAACAAATCCTTTCGTGCTAAACGAGAAGGAATACTTCCGCTTCGTCCTTGCGCCGGATTGGAAGACTAAAGTGATTAGCAAAACCAGCAATGACATTCGGGTAAAAACGTTCAGCTATGAAACAGGGATCACGGACGAATGGGTGACGGAGGAGACTTTGGAGAGATTCACGAATGTCGAAATTTTGGGCGGGGTTGGCCCTGAGGTCAGTCCCGGAATCTATAAAGCGGTCAGTTATTTTTATACAAAGGATGAAAAGGGCGACCGGAAGCTGCTGTATGAAATCACTTGGCCCAGTGGGAAGACGAAAGACGGGGAAATACAGAATGTGGATGGAATAAGGGTGGAATACAGCGGCTCTCGCGTTTATTATAATACCGAGGATTTAAAGAAGCTGGGCATTCTTCAATCCGAGCGGGGCTACAGCCCCTACTACAACATTGAGGACTTGCAAAAGGCGGGCATTCTGCAATAAGTATATCCGGCGCAGCGCCTGTTTGTTTTGAATATAGCAGCAGGCCCGGTCCTCCTAGAGAGGCCGGGCTTTTCATAATTAAACTATTAAGAAAGTATCCTTGACTCTCTAATTCTACTCCGGGATGAGCTTCAGAGCGTTTTGATAATAGATCTTGTCGAGCACCGTTTTAGGCAAATCCAGTGATTCCAACAGCTGCTGGTGCACATTATCGAAATAATCCCGCCCGTACATAATGCGATCCTGGAACTCTATCAAAAATTGCTTGGCAAATTCTCTGTCTCTTGCCAGCGCGTTGCAGCCCGAGCCTGCGGAAATATCGCAATACAGGTTCGGATAGCTGCGCAGCATCTCGGACACCAGGCCTCCCGGCAGGACAGGGCCCGTCGGATAGGCGGTCTTATTATATTGGTCATCGCCCGAAATATGTGCCCAGAACCCGGGGGCATGACCGATAAAGACCGTTTCCGGACAAGCCTGGACGGCACGCTCGAACGCCCCGATACCTCCGCCGTACCACCAATTGGGGCGGGGGTAGGTGGAGCCGGTATCGAATTCGTAATCGATGTGGACGAGAACCGGCAAGCCCTTCTCACCGCAGAAACGATACAGACGAAGAGCGTCGGGATTATCATACATCATCCTCAGCTTGAGCTCGCCGTACACCTTGACATCGTACAGCCGGATGGCATGATCCAGCTTATCGATGGCATCGGGCAGGCGCGGATCGGGGGCATAGCCCAATATAAACTTGTCCGGCGCCTGTTCTTTGTAAGCGGCGCAGCGCTCGAAGGAAATGGGCCCGTTCGGCTTGTCCGGGTCGGGAATGTGCTTGATGTATTCGGGATTATATTCGGTTGCCGGGCATTCCCAGCTGAGCAGCCAAGTCTTGTCAATGTTATACTGCTTCATATTGTCCAAAAATCGTTCCAGATTATACCCGTACCAATCCGGATGGTTATGTACGTCAATAATCAACTAGGATCGCCCCTGTCGCAATGATATAGAACATGTATATTACATGTTTATATTATTGTAGAACGGGAAACGGGCACTGGCAACCATTATTTCCTGATTTGAATATAGTAATCCATGGCCGCTTTCTCCGCTTGCTCAACGGAATCTTGAGGGAAGGAAGAGAAGATCATTTCCCCGGATTGTTCCGCATCTGAGGAAGCCTTGCCTTCAGAAAGCTGTATAATTCTGCCGAAATAGCTGCCGCTGTCCGGATCGCGATCCACACGGAGCAAATATTGGGGATGGCTTAATGTGCGATTAACGAGGCTGGTGGACATAGCCGTCCCTCCTTTCTGTCTAATGAATAGGAATGATTCTATTGTACCATAAAACGACGGTCAAGCTGAAAGGCACGCCGCTCTGCAAGCGAACGTGCCTTTTGGAATTCGCAATAGATTACCAGATAAACGGACCTCCAAAGCCTCCGAAACCAAATGGAAATCCGCCGAAGGCAAAAGGAGAGGTGCCAATGGCCAACAAATCAAACAGAACAAGCGGAATAATAGCTTTAGTTCTGGCATCCTTTCCTTTTTCGTATTCAAATATCAGTTGGTTTCCTCGAATGGCCTTCAGCTTGCCGCTGACTTTGGAACCGTCTTTCTTGACCGCATAAACATACTTGCCGACGAGTTTTTCCACTTCACGACGGGAAATTGTCTGGTTCATGCTTCCACCTCCTTTATCGCAAAGAGCTTAGGGATTCTGGGGACGAGCCTAGTCTATGTCTTCTTATCCGTTTATATGAAAACGCAGGGTGGCCCCATTCCATAATTCTATTCTATGATCGGGAATGAAAGAGCGTATGGATGCAAGCCAAGGGCATGTACCCGAAGTTAGCGATGAAAGGGAAGCTATGGAAGAAACGTGCTCGTTGTCGGGAGGCAAGCTATAGTTCTCCGCCATCCCCGTAAATCTTGGAAAACTTCCGGGTATCCGGTATAATTAATGAGATTCGTGATGAACGGATTGAATGACCGTTTTAGTTCACAGCTTCTAAACTAAAGATCAATGAAGGGGAGGCGACATCATGGAACAAGTCATCATTATCGGAGCGGGACCTTGCGGTTTATCCGCCGCCTCTGAGTTGAAGGAGAAGGGGATTGAACCTCTGATCATTGAAAAGGGGTCCATCGTCGACTCTATTTATCGTTATCCGACCTTTTTACAATTTCACAGTACTCCGGAGCTTCTGGAAATCGGGGGAATCCCGTTCGTAACTCCGAACGAGAAGCCGACCCGGCTCGAAGGACTGACCTATTACAGGACGGTGGCCGAGCGCAAGGAGCTGCGGATCCGCTTATATGAAAGGGTTCTTGCCATCCGGCCCGAGGACGGCGGGTTCGAACTGGACAGTGAAGACCGTTATGGCCGTAAACATACTTACAGAGCCAAGCATGTCATTGTGGCCACCGGTTATTTCGACCAGCCGAATTGTCTTCAGGTGCCGGGGGAAGAGCTTCCCCACGTCTCACATTACTTTCAGGAGGCGCATCCTTATGCGAAGATGAAGGTTGCGGTCGTGGGCGGGAACAACTCGGCGGTGGACGCCGCTCTGGAGCTGGAGCGGGTAGGTGCGGAAGTGACGGTTATTTACCGGGGAAGCGAGCTGTCTCCTTATGTGAAGGCCTGGGTGCGTCCGCTTTTCGAAAGCGCAGTGAACAAAGGGAAAATCCGAATGCTGTTCTCCTCACAGATAACGGAAATTGGTGAAGGCTTCATCATGGTCGAAAGCGAAGGGGAGGTTAGCAGGTTAGACAACGACTTTGTCCTGGCGCTAACCGGGTTTCGTCCCGACCGCCAGCTTCTGCAAGCATGCGGAGTGGAGTTGGACGAGGAAACGGGGGCTCCCCGGCATAATCCGGAGACGATGGAGACGAACGTTCCCAATCTGTTTATCGCCGGAGTGATAGCGGCCGGAAGCCGGGCTAATGAAATTTTCATAGAAAACGGCCGATTTCATGGGCGAAGCATTGCCCAAGCAATTATCGAACGTTGACGGAGGCGTTCGACGCCAAAACCCGAAAATCGGTCAAACCGTTCAGCCGACCTGTCTAGCGCAGGTTCTTGACACTACTTCGTCTGCCCTCTAAACACGCGCATATTTTAAATAGCGCGTGTTTTTTTCATGGGGGACAGCTTTTGATATTTACCGATAAATCGTATCTGAGCTGAAGTAACTTAATAAACTGTTACGATGTAACATTTCGTTTATGCATGTCCGTTTCTCCATTCAACTCATTATTACTACACGGTGATTTCGGTTACCACAATGTGATACGTGATGTAAAAGGCAATAGTAAGTTAATTGATTGGGAATTTGCAGGTTATGGAGATCCGAGAGTAGATGTTGCAAATGTTCTGTTTTGGACCCATTTGCATTTTCCAAATATTGCACATGTTTGTGTACGAGCTTTCATAAATGCCTACATTGAGCGGAGAAAAGAAGATTTTACGTCTGACATATTACACGCACACATAATTCTTCAGATCTGGAGGATTATTGAGATTGTTAAGGATGATTTTCCGGAACCGGTAAAAAAAGAATGGAACAGACGACTTGATTGGGCATTAAATCATGTTTTCATTTAACATGAGTTTTGGCTCTAAGTTATGGATTTCGTATCTCGTAAAGCTCCTCATAGAGCCGATAGATCTCGGCAAAAGTCATAAAAGTCCGATAAAAAGTAATCACTTTCCTCTATTTAATGTAAACGCTATCAAATATAATGGGAGAGGATCGATAGATCTTTTAATACTCCTGTGAGGGAAGGTGAAATAATGTTCAAAAAGCTTAAATTACTGTTTCTCTGCTGTCTCCTGTTTACTCTATGGTCGGGGCCGGGTACCGGGATGGCCGCATCGGCGGAAACCGGAATTCCGGCGGCGGAGAGACCTATGGAGGGGGGGGATTTCGGTTATATGCAGCAGAGTGAAGAAATCCCGTTAACTCTGCCACAGAGCGAACCGGGTACGGGTCCGTCTTCCGGCGTAGAGGATAGAGCGGGAAATACGGTAACCGAGTCAGTATACAGCCCGGAAGGAGTTCGCGCGGGGCTTGCTGACGACGGTGACTACATAGAAGTGGAAGCCGCCCCTGAAGATATCTCGATTATCGTTGAAGGACCGCGCAAGCAAATCAACTATATAGACGAGTCTTTGGAAGGCATAACCGATTATATCGCACTCTACACGAATGATTTCGGTGATCAGATTACGGTCCCCCGCACTGCTGTCGGCGTACAGGTGGACCAGAACAATCAGGTGCTTCAAGTCATTAACCAGTCCATTAATGGAGGAGTTCCGAACTGGACGGGACCGACCGATCTTCCCATTCCGCCAGGCGGATACGTCCTGGTAGCGAATGACGATAGCTGGGCGAATAAGACGTACAAGCAATATTTGGCCAAAAATTTCAGGCCGGGCGATATCATTAAGCTTCGCAAGAACGGCGAGGTGGTGCCCGTAACCGAGCTGATGACCGGACAGGGCCCGAAGGCAAGGCTTGTAATTGACAACGACTCCATTTACACGGTTACCGTTCCTTCTGTGGAAATTACCGGGAAAGTGACCAACCGGAGCGAGGATGCAAGTTACTCTCTGACCATCAACGGACAGCAGGCAGCCATTCAGGCTGATGATTCGTTCCGCCATGTATACTCTTTGGCCACCGGTGTGAATTACATTGATGTCCAGGTTAGCAAGAATGGCAGCCCGCAGGCTGAGCAGACACTCATCATCTATTACAAGGCTTCACAGAATCTCCCTAAAGAGGTTTACCTGTGGGTCGATCAAGGCTCTAACGCGGTCAGCTTCCAAACAAGCGAGAGCGTAAGAGATATGCTTGTCAAAGCGAAGGATGCCGGAGTGACCTCGGTCCTCTTCGATGTCAAAGGGGTGGAAGGCTTCGCTTCCTACAAGCGCAACGATCTGACCGGCCGTCCATATGTCAGCGAAATGACTGCGCCGACCCGAGCGGGAGCCAATCCTGATCTCGATTTGCTGGATGAATTTGTCCGGCATGGGCACGATCTTGGATTAACAGTGCACGCCGCATTCAATGTCTTCGCGGAAGGATCGTTCGCGCATAACGAATTTGCGGTGCTGAACGATCATCTGGATTGGGAAGAGCACATTTACCGGGCGGAGGACAATGGGGAGATCAAGCGTCTTCGCGAAAGTAAATACGGACAGAGCGGGGCATTGGTCGCCTTCATCAATCCGGCTAATGACGATGCCCGCCGTTACCAACTGCTGGGCTTCGAGGAGGTGCTGAAGAACTATGACGTAGACGGCGTTCTGCTGGATCGGGGCCGCTACGACAACTTCTTCGCCGATTTCAGCGAGGAATCCCGCACCAAATTTGAAGCGTTCCTGGCCGCAAGAGGCAAAACATTGAAGCAATGGCCTCAGGATATTTTCCAATACGCCGCTGACGGGTCACGGATTAACGGCCCGCTTATCGCAGATTGGTGGGAGTTCCGCTCGGCAACGATCGAATCTTTCACTGCCGAAGTAAGAGGGCTTGTGGACCGCTATAGCGAAATGAAAGGAAAAGACATCCAGGCCTCTGCCTATGTCGGCTCCTGGTACGAATCGTACTATTTAAACGGGGTCAATTGGGCCAGCCCGAATTTCCGCTACGATCCGCGGCTTGGTTTCCCCGAAGACTACTTGTACACAGATACTTATTATGAGACCGGATATACGGATAACCTGGATTTTCTGATTATCGGCACGTATCAGACGACAGCCAAGCAGATCGAGAAATATATTACGCTCGGAAATATTTTGACGAATGGCGATATACCGCTCTATGCGGGGATGGCACTGTCCAATCTCCAGGATCCCGCCCTGCAGAGGGAAGTGTTCCAGGCCGGGCTGCACAAGACTAATGGCTTGATGCTGTTTGATTATTCACAGGTCAATTGGCCGATTATTAAAGCGTCTATTGAAGATCGGGAATATGTGAAGGACTATCAATTGGGCATCAGTCATCCCGGGCAGCCGGACCGCTTTATTGAAGGGGATTACTATAACGTCAATCGGAATGAGGATAATCTGAATGTATATACGAACCGCTTCGGTCTATCGACAGGGACGAATACTTGGGGAGTGGAGGCTATTGTCGATGCGTCCGGTCAAGTAACCCGTGTAGTTAACAAAACACAGGCGATGACCTGGAACTGGACGAACAAGGAGCCGAATAACAGCCTGATACCGGATGGCGGCTTCGTGATCTCCGCAGCGGATACTTCCGGCCAGAGAACCCGAAGACAGTTGGTGGCCAACACATACAGCGCGGGCGATCAGGTCAGGTCTGCTGTATTAAGGGGCTATTCCCAATATGACGGTACGGTTGTCAATCGGCCGACGGCTTCCATTCAAGGAAACGTTGAGGTATTGGGGCCGGGAACTGCCTCGGTTCTAGTGAACGGGGTTCCGGCTACGATGAAGCCTGACGGCGACTTCACCGCAACGATCCCTCTGGAGCTCGGAGAGAATCAGGTATTGATAACCGTCTATGTAGACGGCTACAAGACGAATGAGAAGGGAATCCGTATTACCCGGGAAGGGCAGCCTGCTCATGTGGTATCATTAGAGCTGGATTCTTACAATTACAGTCTCGTAGTCGGGGAGACTCATCAAATCGAAGTGACAGCAGTATACTCCGATGGCACCCGGGAGCGAGTTACCGGCGCTTCGTTCTCCTCTTCCACAGCAAGGTGATCGAGGTGTCCGGCAGCGGCCTCGCTACTGCAGTGAAGCCGGGGAACGCAACGGTTACGGTAGAATACGAAGGCAAGCAAGCCCATGCTAAAATCAAAGTGTTCCACCACGACGTTCCCGGCCGGAATAAAGGAAAAGGCCATAACTCGTAAACAACTGGGACGCAGCATGCAAGAGTCATCGTTGCTCTTGCTGACGGACTGCAATGCACGCGATAACATCTTCCAAGCCGAGGTAGAATGATCAGGACGTCGAATTGTCTGCAGCCATGGCATTTATAGATTCACCGCTTATAATTAAGAAAGAGAGTGCCAGGGATAAGCGGAAGACTTCGGAAGTTCCGTAAATCGTACGGAGGCCGTGGGGAGACCCATGGCCTCTTCATTGAATGAGAGGCTGGCTCCAAGCTGTTACCGCTTTGAACTGGAAGAGCGTGAGCAGTTAGTGTCTTTGAGCAGTATCCCATTGACTCAGTTTGACGGAGCATATCGCTGTAAAGCAATATGTTTGGCAAAAAAGTCACGGAGAAGACAGTTTGGAACTGGAAAAGCGTGAGCGGTCGCATCGTTATCCTCGGATTTCAACCTTTATAGAATCCATTCAATAGAAATTCGAGGATAACAGCGATTGGAAGTCCAAACTGTACTCGAAGTGCCACAGGATGCCGAACACGTCATGCAGACACAGCGGAAGTGAAGTCCAAACTGTACTCGAAGTGCCACAGGATTGCCAAACATCGTGCGGACCAGCGAAAGTGGAATGCAACTGTACTCGAAGTGCCACAGGATGCCGAACACGTCATGCAGACACAGCGGAAGTGAAGTCCAAACTGTTCTCGAAGTGCCGCAAGCATCCTTAACATCACGTAGAAACAGCGAAAGTCTCGAAGCAGCACAGCATCGCCAAACATCTTGCAGACATAGCGAAAAGGAAGTCCATACTGGTCTCGAAGAAGACCCCCGCTTGTTTTTCCAGGATAGGAGTCTGCCGGTTAAACGATAAGCTGTTAACATTAGCCTTTCGTTCGGATAAGGGGGAGAGAGAGATGAACTTAATGATTGTTGAGGACGAAGCCCGGCTTCGCAACAGCCTGGCCAATAACATACCTTGGGAAGATCATGGGATAGAGGTAGTCGGGCTCGCGGCAAACGGTAAAGAAGCTTTGGAGTTAATCGAACGCAAAAAACCGGATATTGTGCTGATGGATATCCAAATGCCGGAAATGGACGGTTTGACCTTGGCCAGACAGGTCCGTGAAAAAGATCCGTATCTTCAATTTATTATTCTAAGCGGTCATGATAATTTTGCTTTTGCGCAATCCGCGGTGGAGCTCGGGATCAGCAAGTATTTGCTCAAGCCGGCCGGGGATACCGATATCGTGGAGGCGGTCCTGGAAGCCGCGGAGAAGGTCCGCGCAGAGATGGAGAAGCGCCATAATGAAAGGAAGCTGCAATTAAAATGGGCCCAGCATCTGCCCTATGTCAAGGAAATGTTCCTCCAATATTGGTTGGCGGGGAAATTTGAGGAGTGGGAGGTTAGCGAAAAGGGACGCGACCTGCTGCCCGGCTTGCAGAAGGACCAGCAGTACATTGTGGCCGTAGTCGATATGGACCCGCTGCCCGAAGGAGAGACCCGTTTCAACGAAAGTGACGGTCCTTTGCTTGATTTTTCGGTCAAAAGTGTGGCGCTTGAGTATCTGGAGCGCACACCCTGTTGGATCTGCTCGGATTCCGCAGGTTCCACCGCCATTATTTTTACAGCCGCCCCGGAAGAGGATGGGCAGGATTTCTTACTGCACGTGAATACACTGATCGTCAAGCTGCTGTTCGTCATTAAGGAATGCCTGAAGCTGACGGCCAGCGCCGGAATCAGCAAGCCTTCCTCCGACAAGGAAGCGGTAGGCAAGCTGTACATGCAGGCGCGCAAGGCGCTGCAGGAAAGAATTGTGTATGGCAACGATTTGGCCGTACCTTATCGGGAGGAGAATGCCGCGGATCCGGTTCTGCCTTCCGAACCGAACATTGAGAAGAAGCTGGAAATCGCACTGGAGCTTGCAGATACCGATCAGGCGCTGGAGGCGCTCGATGCTATTTGGCAGCAGGGAATGCTTAAGGCGGGTTCCGTCGAAGAAATGCAGGAGAATGTCCTTTATTTGAGCAGCTTGTTCATCCGCTTCGTTCATAAGCAAGGATGGTCCCTGCAGGAAGTTGTAGGCGCCGATTTCGGCTACTATCACAATTTGCAGAGCCTGGCCTCCAAGGATCAGATTCGCCAATGGATGAACCGCTTTGTTAGAAGCTTTATAGCGTACCAACAGAGGCAGAGGAAGACGACCAGCCACAAGATGGTCAGAGATATTCTGACCATTGTCGACAAGGAGATGGATCAGGAGCTGTCCCTCCATACCGTTGCCGACCGTCTGTTTGTCAATTCATCCTACTTAAGCAGGTTGTTCAAGCAGGAAACGGGCAAATCCTTCTCGGCCTATGTATTGGAGCGCAAGATGGAGTTTGCCAAGCAATATTTGCTGGAAGGGGCCAAGGTATATGATGCGGCCCGGATGGTCGGATACCGCGATGTCAGCTATTTCACAAGAGTGTTTCGCAAATATTGGGGAGTTACTCCTGGAGAAATCAAGGGTGGATAGACCGCATCCGCCTCGATCTTCAGGCTTCAATGAGCGGCGCCGAGAGGCGGCCGGAAGGTACGAGAACTCGGATATACCATGCCGACAATGATGAAAGAGCCCGTTCCACTTTTTCGGAGCGGGCTTCAATATGTCACTTCTTTCTATACATCAAAAATGTCAAAACCGTCACTCGCCGGAAAACTGTCCGCTGACTACGAGATCTAGAAAAACAGGGAAAGCAGAGATTCGTTATCCAGCTTGCCGATATAATTCCCGGCATCCGCTTCCGCCAGAGCTTCCCGGACAGCCGTCTTATCGTAAGGAAGGCCGATCAGCTTGCTCTCCAGCTCCGATACGTCCTGAAGCCCGAAGAAGTCCCCGTATATTTTGGCCTCCTTAATTTTTCCTTTCTCAATATCAAGCCGGACATCCACCGTTCCTACCTGGTCAAATCGCTTGGACTGGCGGAAGTTGGACTTAGGGGATTTGCCGTAGTTCCAATCCCAGCTTTGGTAGCGGGCCTCGGACAGCTCTCGGATTCGTTTCCAGTCATCCTCAGTCAGCTTATACTCCGGAATGTTCTCTCCTCCGAAGATAGAACGCAGCAAGGACTGCTTGAACTGCTCGATCGTTATCTTCTCCGGCAGAAATTCCGAAATATTCGCCACCCGGCTGCGAATCGACTTGATTCCTTTCGACTGGATCTTGTCGCTATTCACCTTAAGCGCGGACACGACATTCTCCATCTCGGAGTCAAAAAGCAGCGTGCCGTGGCTGAACATTCTTCCCTTGGTGGAATATTGGGCGTTACCGGATATTTTCCGTTCGCCGACTTGAATGTCGTTGCGTCCCGTCAATTCAGCCTCTACTCCCATGCTTCGCAGAGCTTGTACGACAGGCTCCGTAAATTTGCGGAAATTATGAAAGGACTGTCCGTCATCGTTCATAATAAAGCTGAAATTCAAATTCCCCAAATCGTGGTAAACCGCACCTCCTCCGGACAGTCTGCGCACGACATGAATAGAGTTGGCATTGACGTAATCGGCGTTGATTTCCTCCGCCGTATTTTGATTTTTTCCAATGATGATCGATGGCTCGTTGATATAAAAAAGAAGATAGTCCTCGTCTTGCGGAAGCTCTTTAAGCGCATATTCTTCGATCGCTAGATTCATGCGCGGGTCCGTGATTCCTTGATTATCTATAAATTTCATGAGAATATCCCCCTCCGAAATCGAAAGCATGGTTTTCAGTACGGCTAACCATTCCGTAGCATGAAGTTCAGCCGACAACCTCATTGTATCGCAAAACAGGCTGTCAGACAAAAAACGGCCCTGAAAAGATAGTCAGCCAGGATAAGTCCGGTAATTGCCCTGAAAAATGAAAGGAACTCCCGGCGGGAGCTCCTCAACCATTCGGTGGCAGATCATGTTAACTATAAATGCAAAGTCGTTGGCATAAGCCGTTTCCGTCCGGACAGACATTACACGTAATTCAGCCCGGCATCGTAAGGAAACGGAATCGGGAACAAGGCGGACAGCCGCTTCTTTAACTCCTCAGGGGCCTGGAATTCAGGAGCCGGGTCGAAGAACATAGAGACGGTCTCCTGCACCGTAAGCTCGGCGGTCCAACCGTCCAGTGCAACGCTGGTTCTGCCGTCTTCCAAGCGGGTGATCCTAAGGCTGTCGGCCGCTCCCGCATCAACCGATTTCAGGTAAGGGTACATATGACCGAGCAATCTCTCAGGATTCACGATGTAGACCGTGCCGGTGGCTTTGCCCGTATTGCAGGGGAGTCCTGCAAGCTCCGCTGCCAGCTTATCTTCGTGCCAAGGCACGGGAATGTTAAGCTTCTTCAATCCGTAGGTCCGGATCGCATAGGACAGCAATGCGGGCATTCCTTCGGCGGCACCGCCCCATTCAATCAGGTGGGGCTCGCGTTTCGGAGTATCTGAATAAGGGACTCCGATGACGGCGAAGGTCAGCAAATCGCCTTCTGCGTTCTCGGCTACGAGCACTTTGTGCTGCAGCTTGTAGCAGGTGCTGAGCGCTTCGGCATGAATCAGTCCGGCCAAATCCCATACGCTCTGCTCATAGCGGCTGCGGCGGCCGCTCGCCAATTCATATAGACGGAACCAGTCCGTCGGGGCGAGCTCTCGAAGCACAGTTCCTTCCGGAACAGGTCTGGAGGGGAGAGGCTGGCCTTCTTCCCACAGGAAACGGTGAACTTGACCGTATGTACAGCAGCCCGCTCGCGTATATAGCGACCTTCCCCCTGAGACAAGGAGGAGGGAAGCGCCCGCCCTATCGATATGCTCCAGAATCTTCGTCAGAATCTCGCTGGCTGTGCCTTGGCCCCGATAGTCAGGGTGTGTGCAGACGGAACCGAGAGAGTAGATAGGGAGTCTTGCTTCTCCTATTCTCAAGACGGCCGGAACAAGCCCCATGAACGATACGAGCTTGCCATTGTCAAAAGCGCCATAGGATTGGCCGAGCGCCTCTGAGAACACCCCCGGAAAAGCGGCCTGCATAGATACCTGCTCAGAGTCCCGGAAGATGGAATCCGAGAGCTTCGCCGCTTCATCCAATTGTTGTTGTGTCAATAAACAACGAATTTCCATGAATACGCCTCCTAGAATGGCTAACAACGCTTTGATATTTGCGCAATTACATTCAAGATTGTACCATATTTTACAGCTTTATAGGCCTATTTCTGGAACGATTTTCCGTTGTTTGTTTCCCGCGGATTATACCGCGCGTATGACAGGCCATGCCAATTCAATTCCCTCGGCTGTCAGCAGACGCTGGTAATCCTCGAGCAGTGTAGAGTCGCTGCGTACCTGTCTTGGCTGAACTTTGCGTTCCAGGCTGAAAGCGGCCAGGTAGCCTGCAGCTTCCCCGATATTCCATTCGACCGGATGCAGGCGGTAACAACCGTTCGTAATATGGGTGACCCCAAGGTTCTTACAGGCGGGCAGGAGGTTGTTGACCCGGATCGGCAGCAGGCTTCCCAGTGGAATCTGGAAAGGCAGGCTGGAAATATCGATATAATGCCGCAGCGCCGTGCTCGGATGAAGATCGATGCGATAGCAGCCGACCCCGACGGAATCGGTGAATTCGGCAGCTCTGCCGTCTTCTCTGCAGGCGGCGCTGACATGCTGTTCCAGCACGGTAAATTCCGCCTTGATTCGCCGCGATTCACGAATGTAAGGATATAAGGCGAGGCCGTCCTCGCTGTTAGTTACGTCTCCGCGAAGCCTCAACCCGGGATAGCCCTGCTTGCCGTCCGGGCGTGGGGCTTCGGTCTGCAGCCAGTACAGAAGAGACAGACTGAGCTGCTTCGCGGCTTCCAGATGCTGTTGTCTCTCTTCGGGGCTGACATCGATGATCGGTCCGAGCCAGTAATCGTTGGCCGGCCAGTTGACTATCGAAATATCGCCGGGGAAGGTTCCCGGAACGAAATGATTTTTGTCAATCACCCTTCGATAGGTCCAGAGCGGGAATTTGCCCCCGCCCGGAAATAATCCGTAGGTAACGGGCTCCAGCGTGGCGGGCCGAACTCCTGCGAAGCTGAGCTGTTTGTCCGGCCAGAAGTCGGCCTTGTAGGAATTCCAGAAATCGTAATCCCGGGGCTTGTCGATCGTATGGTCTTCCCCTTCCAAGTAGTCCATGGCAAAGCAGTATGTAAATGCCTGCATATCCATCGGATCCGCCGGGCCGTCCAAGGCGTGGGGCTCGCCGGTATCCTGTTTCGATTCCGACCCGGTGACATATTCAACCCCGGCAAGAGGCAGAACGTCCCCGCATTCCGTAGCATCGAGATAATACGGGGCTGTAAGTTCCATACGATCTCCCGTATCGAGATGACGGACGGTAACGGACCGTACTTCGTCGCCGTCAGTTCGGGCGCTTTCCGGCTGTGTGCGGGTCAGCACAGTCAACCGGCCGCTGTGAATATAAGGGGCCAGCATCTGCTCGATAACGGCCAGAGCGGCCCGGGGCTCATGGCTGATTCGGCTGACGTTGGCACTGCCCGGATTCCAATGGCGGGTGGCCCGAGCCTCGGCCGTAAGCGGGAAGTGATCCCGGTAGTATTGACGGACTCCGTCACGAAATTGGCGATAGCTTCTGGTACAGCCGAAGCTTTCGATCCACGGATGCTCATCGGGCGGTACAGCCTGACTGGTCAGTTGGCCGCCAATCCACACGGTTTCTTCGGTCATAATGACCCGCTTCCCCATCTTTGCAGCAGCCAATGCCGCTGCGCAGCCGCCGGTGCTGCCCCCAATAATGACTATATCCGCATTCATCTCTTTCATTATAAAACCTCCCCCTTAATTGAAACGCGCTAAATACTATTTTAATGATAAAGCGTTCCGGTCAACAGGGAGTTTGATGACTTTTTGTGGTACTCTGATAGCTTAGTGCTTTTTCCGGCAAAATTTGCGGCCTGTATTTCATGGTGTTGCCCCGGCGTCATGACTGTATTTTTTGTTGAGAAAAGGAACATGTGCAAAAAGCGAATTTTGAATACATCCCGAAGAGAGCTATTGACAGCCGCAAAAGGTTGTACTAACATTTAAAACATCATGATGTTATTACCTATTCAACAGAATCCAAAATCATTTTGAAAGCGGTTTGAATCAAAATATTAAGCGATACAGGGGGGAACCACAAGCATGGGCTTACAGGTTCGCGATTACGAAGGAGTACTGACTGTCGAGCTGGGCGGGCGGGTGATTATCCGGCATTCCCGGACGGAGCCATGGATTTACGCGGGCCATGGACAAGGACAGTATGATATGTACCGGGGCAACTTCAAGGTCAGCGACAGACTCGGAGAGAAGCTGGCTTTGGTAGACTATGCCGTGGAATCGTCCGATGCTGGAGATGTCAGGGTAACCTTCTCTAAATCCGGATTGTTACCGCTTACTGTAGTGTTCGGGGTAGAGCACGATCGGGCGGTTATTCGCTTCGTAGGGAACAAGGAAGGAATTAACCGTCTATGGCTGCGGCTTGCTGCAGAGGAGCAGGAGCACGTATATGGCTGTGGAGAGCAATTTTCCCACTTTGATTTGCGGGGCAGGAATTTTCCGCTATGGACATCGGAGCAGGGTGTCGGCCGGAATAAAGATACGTACATTACCTTTCTGGCAGATAAGGAGGATCGGGCGGGCGGCGATTATTACTGGACCTTCTTCCCGCAGCCTACCTTCATTTCCAGCCGGAAATATTATTGTCATGTGGATGACAGCGCCTACATGGATCTTGATTTTCGCCATCCGAGTTACCATGAGCTGCAGCTCTGGAATATTCCGGAGAAGCTTGTGCTGGAGGCGGCCGATACTTATGTAGAACTGCTCGGGAAGCTGACCGCTTATCTCGGCCGTCAGCCGGAACTCCCGGATTGGGTGTACGATGGAGTCTGGATCGGCGTACAGGGCGGAACCGAAGTCGTGCTCGACAAGCTGAACCGCGCATTGGCCATGGGTCTGCAGGTGAGCGGCGTCTGGGCGCAGGATTGGCAAGGAGTGAGGCATACCTCCTTCGGCAAAAGGCTGATGTGGAACTGGATTTGGAACCGCGAGCTGTATCCCGGCCTGGATAAGGAGATCGAGAAGCTCAGGGAGAAGGGAATCCGCTTTCTTGGCTATATCAACCCTTATGTGGCGGTGGAAGGACATTTGTTCAAGGAAGCCAGCGCCGCGGGCTTCTTGGCGAAGAATGACCGGGGCGAGGATTATTTGGTCGATTTCGGCGAATTCGATGCCGGAATCGTCGATTTCACGAATCCGGAAGCTTGCGAATGGTACAAAAATGTAATCAAAGAAAATATGATCCGGTTCGGATTGTCCGGCTGGATGGCTGATTTCGGGGAATATTTGCCGACCGATGTCGTGCTTCATAACGGGGCATCCGCGGAATGGATGCACAACGCATGGCCTGCCATGTGGGCCCGGTTGAACCGCGAGGCGGTGGAGGAAGAGGACAAGCTCGATGACGTCACCTTCTTCATGCGGGCCGGTTATACAGGCAGTCAACGTTACTGCACTATGATGTGGGCCGGCGACCAGAATGTCGACTGGAGTCTCGACGATGGGCTGGCTTCGGTCATCCCGGCGGCGCTATCGCTGGCCATGTCCGGCTTCGGGCTGCATCACAGCGATATCGGCGGGTATACGACTCTGTTCGGCATGAAAAGAACGAAGGAACTGTTCATGCGCTGGGCCGAGCACAGTGCGTTCACCCCGATCATGCGGACTCATGAGGGGAACCGCCCGGATGATAACTGGCAGTTTGATTCGGATGACGAGACGCTGCTGCATTTTGCCAGGATGAGCCGCGTATATACCGCTCTCAAGCCATATCTGAAGGCGGCCGTTAAGGAAAATGCAGATACTGGTGTTCCTGTCATGCGCCCGCTGTTTCTCCATTATGAGCGGGACGAGCGTGCTTATTCGATCCAGTATCAATACTTGCTGGGGCGGGATTTGCTGGCCGCTCCGGTGATCGAGGAAGGACAGAGGACCGTCGGCGTCTATCTGCCGGAGGATGAGTGGATTCACCTGTGGACCGGCAGAACTTATCGGGGCGGCGACATTCAGGTGGATGCGCCATTGGGACAACCTCCGGTATTTTACCGTGCGGCCTCTCATTATGCTTCGCTTTTCGAATCTCTGCGCTCTCTGGACTAAGCATGGACAATAAGCATGGCGCAGCGGATGCGGAAGAGATAGGGGATGAAAGAAAATGAAAGAGATGTCCAATGAAGGATTTGTGCAGCGATTGGAGATGCTCCGTAAAGTTATGCTGGAAGAGGGCATCGACGCGGTTACGGTCGCCTTGCAGAAGAATGTTTCCTGGCTGACGGGCGGCCGCAGCCATGTCAATACGGCGGATATATCGGCCTGTTGCGCTTTTGTTGTTACGAGCGAACGCTGTTATTTTCTTGCCAATAATATTGAAGCCAGAAGGCTATTGGAGGAAGAAGTAGCGGCCCCTGGCTTTGAACGGCTGGTGGAGCTGCAGATTTGGCCGTGGAATTCGCCGCAGGAGCGCGGGCGCCTTATGGTCCGCCTGACGGAAGGAATGGAGTCCGTTCGGACGGACGCCGAGCTGGAAGCCGTTTTTCTTCGGCTTCGGACCGAGGTTCGCCCGGAGGAGCTCGAGGCTTGGCGGACACTGGGTCGCTTGACGGGAGAAGCGATTGGGGAAGCGGCACATAAGCTGCGGCGGGGACAGTCGGAATTTGCGATCGCCGGTCTGCTCGCTCAGGAATGCTGGGAGCGCGGTCTGGAGCCGATCGTCAACTTGATTGCGGCAGACGAACGCATATTCACAAGAAGGCACCCGCTGCCGACCGCGAAGACGTTGGATGCCTATGCAATGCTGGTCGTCTGCGCCCGGCAGAACGGACGGATCGCCTCGGCTACCCGTTTGGTCCATTTCGGGGGGCCTACTCCCGAGATTATGCGGAAGCATCAAGCGGTCGCAGAAATCGACGCCCGCATCATCCATGCCACCCGGCCCGGCCGCAGCTTAGGGGAGATGTATGCGGATTTGGAGTGTTTTTATCGTGAAGCGGGCTATGCACAGGAGATCCGCCATCACCATCAGGGGGGCTTGACCGGCTATGTCAGCCGGGAGCGGATTGCGACCCCAGGGGATACCTACAGGGTGGAGGCTTCGACCATCTATGCCTGGAATCCTTCGATCGCCGGTGTCAAATCGGAGGACACCATTCTCGTGGGCGATGACGGGAATGAAATTTTGACGGGATCGGCGCATTTTCCGACGATATATATCGCTGTCGGCGGCCAAAGCTGGAGCCGTCCGGGCATTTTGGTGCGATGAAGACAACGGTTTGGGCGGCCTCGAACCGGCTGCTGGAACGCTGGATCATTGTGATCCTGCCGCTGGTTCTGTTTGCCGGCTTTCAGGCGGCCGGCTACCTGGAGCCTTATGTTGAGGCGGTTCCGTACTTGTTCATGTATTTGACCTTCGTTTCGTCAATCAACGTGTCCAAAGAGCAATTCACGGAGCTGCGCAGCAAGCCTTGGGCTCTTCTCGTACTGTTGCTTTTGGTACATGGGATCACTCCGTGGCTAAGCTACAGTGCGCTGAGTGTGCTTTATGGCCATCAGCAGGATCTCATGCTGGGAGCTTTATTGGCGATGGTCTTGCCGATTGGCGTGACGTCTATAGTGTGGGTAACCATGAGCAGGGGAAGCACCGGAATTGCAATCGGCATGGTCGCTTTGGATACGCTGCTGAGTCCTCTGCTGCTCCCTCTTACGCTGTGGCTGATGCTGGGCACCTTCGTTTCGGTCGATGCCGCAGGACTGATTTGGGGGGTCGTCAAGCTGGTTGGTCTGCCGTGCCTGGCGGGGATGACTGCAGGAGTCTGGCTGCGCCGGGGGAACAGGCAGACTGTACGCCAGTGCCTGGCATTGTCCTCGAAGCTGACGCTCTATGTGATCGTCCTGCTCAACGCAGCAGCTATGGCGTCCGCCTTGAGCGATGTGGCGGGCGAAGTGCTCAGACTGATCGTGACCGTCGGCGGTCTGATGGTCATGGGGTATTTGCTGTGCTGGGCGGCCATGCGGGCGATGAAGCTTGGCAGAGGAGCGGAAATTGCGCTGACCTATACGGGAGGGGTCCGCAATTATACCGCCGGGATCGTCATTGCCCAGCTGTACTTTACCCCGCATGCGGCTATTCCGGTCATGATCGCTATGCTGCTGCAGCATCCGGCGGCGCTGATCGTGCATCTCCTGTTCTCACGCAGCAAGCGATCGGAGCTATCCTCCGCACCGTCTTCGTCCACGACAGCTTGAAGAGGCCCAAGCCAGGTGGCGGGGAAGGTGAGCCCCCCTGTTAGGCGGGCAGACCTTTCTTTCCGATGGGTGCAAATTGGATTCAATGGAAGTTTTGTTGGTCCCATTCTCAGGAGAACGACACTTCCTGCGATATTACATTAATTCTGACTACATTGAGGTCCGAGAACTTAGGCAATCCCTTCATTGGCCGGATTAAAATGGGGGGCCGCAAGCAAATAAGAAAAAAGACTCAAAAAAAGTATTGACAAACTCGGAAGGATCTCACTATACTGAAAGCGTAAACATCATGATGTTATTATGAATTTAGAAAAGTCACATTTCGAGCAAGCAAGACGGGGTTGCGTTATGCAAGTTGCATGATGAGGCGGCGGAGAAAGATACGGTCTGCATAGAAAGATACCGCTGAAAAGAAAGAGGACGGTTTTGAAGAAAAAGGAGGGTTTTCCCAGATGACAAAGAACAGGAAGACGGCATTTGCCCTGACGCTGGCGGGAGTGATGATGCTTGGAACCGCGTGCGGCAGCGGGAACGGTGCGGAGGGCGGTTCTAACAGCGAGAAGGGGGACGCCAAGGGCAAGGATGTATCGATCAGCTTCATCCATTGGCGCGGAGAGGATGCGAAAGTTTTCAACACGCTGATTGAGAAGTTTGAGCAGGAAAATCCGGGAATCAAGGTCAAGATGGATATTTATCCGTCCGAGCAATATCAATCGACGGCCCAAGCCAAGCTGTTGGACGGAACGACCGGTGATGTGTTCGCCGCAATGCCCGGCGCCCAGTTCGAAGCGATTGCCAAGGCGGGCTTGTTCACGGATCTGACCAACGAGCCCTTCGTCGGCAACTTCAGCCAGAACCTGATCCAAGTCGGTGTGAAGGACGGCAAGCAGCTTGCCATACCGCTTCAGCTGGTCTATAATATGCCGATTTACAACGTAGGCTTGTTCGAGAAGTACGGCCTGAAAGAACCGAAGGATTGGGAGGAATTCCTCCAGGTTTGTGAAACGCTGAAGCAGAACGGAATTACTCCGATAGCGTTTCCGGGCTCCGATATTGGTCCCGGGCAGTTCATGAACCCGATGATGATGAATAACGCACCGGATGAAGATATTTTCGAGAAGCTGGAGGCCGGGGAAGCCAAGCTGACAGAGGAATGGTGGGTCAAGACCCTGACCCAGTTCAAGGAACTGAACGATAAAGGCTACCTGCAGAAGGATTCGCTGGGCACGAAGAAGGATGCCGCGGCCGCGCTGTTTGCCCAGGAGAAAGCCGCAATGCTGGCTACCGGCTCGTATATGCTTGCAACGAACAAGGAGCAGAATCCGAACCTGAAGCAGCAATTGCTGGCGCCGATTACCGTGCCTGCAGATCAGGCGCAGTACGAAGGCATCCATACGACAACCTTCATGCTTGCTCTGAACAGCAAGTCGAAGCATCCGGAGGAAGCCAAGAAGTTCATTGAGTTTCTGAGCCGCAAGGATATCGCCGGGGAATATGCGAATGAAACCGGGCAGCACGTTACCGTGGAAGGAGTCGAGTACACTTCGGAGGAACTGCAGGACACCGCTGTATGGATGAATAAGAAAACACGCTTTCAGCCGAGATATTTTATCATGAACGGTGAAATTCAGAAAGCCGTGACCAATTCGATACAGGCGGTTCTGGCGGGCTTTGCCCCGGAGAAAGCCGCAGAGGAGGCCCAGGCTGTCGTCGACCAGCAGTTAAAGCTGGGCAATAAGTAATTGGCAACCCTGACTTTGGGTTGGGAGGAACGGGCCCAGGCAGAAGCCGGGCCTCTATCTTTCCGCCGCGGAGGATTATCGCTTCGCATCGCAAGCTAAAGCGATAAAGAAGGGGGGCGCTGTCAAACCCGCAGGAGGTCACCGATGAAAACTAGCAAAGCGATTTATTTGTTTCTTGTACCTGGCATGCTGCTGTATTTGATTTTCTTTATTTATCCGACGCTTAGCGGCTTGTACTATTCCTTTACCGATTGGGACGGACTGTCCCCGGAGTACGGCTTTGTCGGTGTGGACAACTATATTAACATGATCACGAACGATCTGGTATTTACCAGGTCTCTCGGCAATAACCTGAAGTTTATGTTTACCGTGGTTATTTGCCAGACGATGCTTTCGCTCCTGTTGGCGGTTCTGTTAGTCAAAAATTCCAAAGGAAGCGTGTTTTTACGGGCTCTTTATTTCTTCCCTGCGATTATTGCGTCCATTTCCGTCGCTTTTATCTGGTCGTTTATGTACGATCCGACCATGGGACTTATCAACCGCGCTTTAAGCGCTGTCGGTTTGGATTCGTTGGCCATGAACTGGATCGGAAATATGGACATCGCCATATACTCGATTGCGTTCGTCCAGGTATGGGCGCATACCGGACAGATGATGGTTGTCTTCATTGCCGGACTGCAGGCAATCCCGGAGGATCTGTATGAGGTAGCCCGAATCGAAGGGGCCGGCCGCTGGCAAACCTTCCGGAAGATTACCTGGCCGCTCATTGCTCCGTCGGCGACCATTGTCGTTGCTTATACGACCATCCAGTCCTTCAAGGCATTCGACCTGATCTTTGCCATGACCGGCGGTGGTCCCGCATATTCGACGGAGATATTGTCGACGTTTCTATATCATACGGCGTTCCAAAATTATAAATTCGGCTATGCTTCCGCCGGCTCCGTCATTTTCATGTTCATTATTGCCCTCATTACGCTGCTGCAGTTCCGTATTTTGAGGGGCAGCAAGGTTTCTTACTAGGAGGGGTTTCCGATGGTGCTTAAATGGGGAAAACGACTGATCCTGCTGCTGTTTGCCATTATGATTATCGTACCGGTGTCGCTTGTATTCATTACCTCGTTCAAACCATCCACGGAATTCTATCTCAATCCGGTCGGATGGCCGAAACAGTTTACTTGGGATAATTTCCTGGAGATGTTTCAGCAGCAATCGATGGGCCTGTATTTTATGAACAGTGTGGTCGTTACGGTGTCCACCGTGTTCTTCATTCTTTTCTTCGCGACGATGATTGCTTATGCCATTATGCGGATCGGCGGCAAGAAGGGCTTATTGTTCTATGGCCTGTTCGCAGCCGGCATGATGGTTCCGGCGCAGGTCAACATGATCCCGCTCTATGCGCTGGTCTATAAGCTGAAGATGACGAACAGTCTGACCGGGCTTATTATTGTTTCGATCGCGGTTTATCTGCCCATCGCCGTTTTCATCATCTCGGGCTTCATGAGCTCGATGTCCAAGGAGCTGCTGGAAGCTAGCAGCTTGGACGGAGCCAGTGAGTGGGGGATTTACCGGAGAGTGGTGCTGCCGATTTCTATGCCTTCGGTAGCGGCCACCGCCATTTTCCTGTTCGTTATGGTGTGGAATGATCTGCTCTATCCGCTGTTGTTCATTACAGAGAAGACGAAGAAGACCATTCCGCTGGCGCTATTGCAATTCCAGGGGGAATACGTGACCAACTTCCCCGCCATCTTCGCCGGAGTCGTAATCGCATCCGGGCCGATGGTAATTGCTTATGTCCTTCTGCAGCGGTATTTCGTAGCCGGAATGACCGCCGGAGCGATCAAAGGATAATACATGTGCCGCCGACAAGGTCACATTAAGAAGGAGCGATAAAAAATGCTAACTATGAATTTGGCTTTTGTCCCTCTGGCCAGGCCGACGTTCGATATTGAAACGGCAAAAGCTTATTTCTCTCAATCCTGCGAGCTGCTGGGCAAACTGGCGGATGGCTGCCGGTTTCCGCAAGGCCTGCTCATGTCCCCCGAGGAAGCCGGCGCATTCGTGCGCCGGACGGCGGACGGGACAGAGCTGGACGCGATTGTTGTGCAGGCTACTACCTTTATTGATGCCAGATTCATTATCGAGATTATGGAAGCTACGGATGCACCGATTTTATTGTGGGGTGTTCGTGAGCCAAGGGTGAACGGGACGCGCCTTTCGCTGAACTCGATGACAGGCATCAATAATCTGGCGAATACGCTGGTTACGAAGGGAAGAAAATTTTCGCTGCTCTTCGGCAATCCCACCGAAGACGCGCTGGCTCGCGAGTTGCGTGACCAGTTGAAAGTGGCGTCGCTTATCCGGGAGCTGTCCCGGTTGAAAATCGGAGTGATCGGCCAACAGCCGGACGGCTTCTTCTTCTCCGGGGCCGATGCGGGTATGCTGGCGAAGCTGGGGCCGCAGATGATCGAGCTGGATCTGCAGGAGGCGTTCCATCGCGCCAATGAATTAAGCGAAACCGAGGCTCAAGCTGCTGTAGAGGCCGTGTCCGGCCAAGTGCGCGGGCTGGGGCTGATTCCGCAGGAGAGCGTCCTGAAATTCGCCCGCTTCCAGACCGCGCTGCAGCGGCAAATTCAAGAGCTGGGCATTTCCATGGTGGCTGTCCGCTGCTGGCCGGAGTTTTATACGGATTACGGGGCAGCCGCCTGCTCGACGGTATCCAGTCTGATCGACCAGGGGATCATGGCCTCTTGCGAGGCCGATATTCATGGGGCGCTCACGATGCATATTCAAAGCCGGCTGGCCGGAAGCGCACCGTATCTGGGAGATCTGGTCCATATCGATGAAACGAAGGATTCCGGCGTGTTCTGGCATTGCGGAGCCGGAGCTTTCTCCCTGGCTCGTCCCGATACGGGAGCGGTAGCCGGGCTGCATCCGAACCGCAAGCTCGGCTTCACACTTGAATTTGGTCTGAAAGCAGGGGCGGTATCCGTTCACCGTCTGGGGCCGGATCCTTCCCGTCCCGGAGAATACAGGATGCTTATGATGAAGGGCGAAGCGCTTGATGAGCCGCAGAAATTCTGGGGGACGAGCGTAGAGGTCGGCTTCCGCCAACCGATATTGCCGCTCATGAAGCAGTTGATGAAACAGGGCTTCGAACCGCACTATTCGATAGTGTACGCCGATATCAGCGAGGAAATGAACATACTGTGCGATTGGCTGGACATTCGTCCGATCGTGCTCGGAGAGGCGTTGACATAGATGATAGAACGGATAGGGAAACCTGCTGCTATAACTAACCGAAGCCTTCGTGTGGCCATTGCCCAGGTGGGTGGTCCGACGGCTGTAATCAACTGCAGCCTGTTCGGCTTCATGAATGAGCTGCGCGAGATATATAAAGGAGAAGAGAAGAAGCTGGAGCTGTTCGGTGTCGCTGACGGCATGTCAGGCTTGTGCGAAGGGCGCCTGTTCAGGTTGAATACGAGGCACTCGTTCGAGTGGCTTAAGAGCCAACCCGGGGCCGCCCTAGGCGCGGGACGCAAGGCGCTTGTGCAGGACGACCTTGAAGATTGCCTGGATACGCTCAGGCGTTACGACATTCGCGCATTGGCCCTTGCGGGAGGCAACGGAACGATGTGGGCGTGTCAAAGCATTGAGCAGGCGGCGAGAGACAGCGGATATGAACTGCGGGTCATCGGCATTCCGAAGACGGTGGACAATGATATTCAAGTAACGGATCATACACCCGGATTTCCCAGTGCTGCGAAATTCGTTGCTCATGCCATCAGAGATATATCGGCCGATCTGCAATCCATGCGGAACTTCGAGCAGGTCCGCGTTATCGAGACGATGGGCCGCAATGTCGGCTGGTTAAGTGCCGCTTCCGGATATTTTAAAGAGAGCGAGGAAGATGCCCCTCATTTGATCTACATTCCCGAGCAGCCCTTCCAGTTCGTGCGGATGCTGGAAGAAGTCAAGGAGGTGTACTCGCAGCTGGGCTACTGTCTGGTAGTGGCCAGCGAAGGACTCAAGGATGGCTCCGGGCAGCCGATTCGCGCTCAAGGAATTGCCAACGGGAAAAAAAATGGGCAAGGATTGCAAGCACTGGGAGGAATCGGGTCCGTCATTGCAGAAACGATTAGTCAAGAGCTGGGATTGGCCTGCCGCTACGAAAATCTGGGGATTCTGCAGCGATGCGCCTCCTTCGCCGTTTCCGCCCAGGATCAGCTCGAGGCCGAGGCTGTCGGAAGGCAAGCCGCTCGTTATTTGCTGGAGGGTGTCAGCGGACAAATGGTCACGATTGTCCGGCAGGCGGATGAGCCTTATGACTGGAATGTCGGCTCGGCGCCTTTTCGGGATGTTGCCGGAATAGAGCGGGCCTTCGATCCGGCGGATTTGTCCCCGGGCGGATGGATCAGCGAACGGTACAAAGCGTGGCTGAAGCCTTTTGTAGGCCGGAAGGAAGCTTACAGGCGGTTAAATATCAGCTCGGTCTGAATTCGTATATTCAAGCTCTGGAGAGGGGTTGCATGATGGAACCGATGTTGAATCCGAAGCTGCCGGTACCGCTGTATCATCAGCTGAAGGAAATCTTTGATGCCAAAATTGCAAATGGAGAATGGAAACCGGGTCAGCTCATTCCGACGGAAAATGAACTGATCGCTCAATATAAAGTAAGCCGTACCACTGTGCGCGAAGCGGTGACGGCGCTGGTCAACGAAGGAAAGCTGGAGAAGAAGCAGGGAAAAGGCACGCTCGTATGCAATCCGAAGCTCGTCGAGAGGCTCGGAAGACTGACGGGCTTCACAGAAGAGATGATTGCCAAAGGCTTCGTGCCGGGCGCCAAGGTGCTGGAGGTCGGCGAGATCGATCCGCCTCCGGTCGTAAGGGAGCGCCTGCTGTGCGGCAAGGAGGAAAAGGTGCTGCACATCCAGCGCATCCGCCTGGCCAATGAAGAGCCGATTGCGATTGAAAGAACCTACTGGCCGCTTGAAATCGGTCGCTGGTTTCTACAGGAGGACCTGGAGAATATCGCATTTTACTCGGTGCTGGAGCAGCATGGAATCCAACTGCGCGATGCCGATGAAGGAATCAGTTCGACGGCAGCCAGCAAGAAGGATGCCCAGCTGCTTAACATCAAGGAGCGTGATCCACTCCTTCGTATGGAGCGGATCACGTATGCCTTGAACGGAATGCCGATTGAATATACTTTCACCGATTACCGATCCGACCGCTATACCTATCGGGTTCACCTGCACCGCTAATCCGGGGGAAGGCGGATGGAAGGAGTCGCTAATTTTTAACAATGAAACGGGGTTGTCACATATGAGATGCGTATCAGGCAAAGAGTGGTTGGAGGATGCCCGAATCCGCAATTATGCCATAGGTGCGTTCAGTGCCCATAATGCGGATATGATTCAGGGGATCCTCGAGGCTGCCGAGGAAGAGAAGGCCCCGGTGCTAATCCAAATTGGACAGAGAGCGATCAAATACTGCGGGTTTGCTCCCCTGGTGGAAGCGATTCGCTACTACGGGCAGCGAACCGATGTGCCGGTCATCATCCACCTGGATCATGGCAAAAGCTATGAGCAGGCCATTCAGGCGATACAGGCCGGCTGTACCTCCGTCATGTTCGACGGATCGCATCTGCCTCTGGCAGAAAATGCCGCCATTACGAGGCAGGTGGTGGCCGCCGCCCACGCCGTGAACGTTTCGGTGGAGGCGGAGCTGGGCAAAATTGCCGGGGTCGAGGACGACCTGTCCGTGGACGAGAAGGACGCGTTCCTTACCGATCCCGCCGAAGCTCTGGAGTTCTATCAGGCGACGGGAATTGACTCGCTGGCGGCGGCCATCGGCTCGGCCCATGGACTATACAAGACCGAGCCGAAGCTGGATATACCGCGCTTGAAGACGATTGCCGATCAGTTGGGCATCCCTATTGTTCTGCATGGAGGATCAGGGATTCCGGATGATCAGATCAAGCTTGCCATTGCCAACGGCATATGCAAAATTAACGTGGATACCGAGCTGCGCGCGGCTTATACCGACGGGGTGCGGGAAGCTCTGGAGACCTATGGGCCGCAGCATGATGTCTATCCGCTAGGCCGTGCTGGAACGGAGCGGATGAAAGAGGTCGTCAAATATAAAATCCGTTTGTTCGGCAGTGCAGGCAAAGCCTGACCGAGACAGCCATTGGACAGCCATCTGCACATCCAACGAAATTCATACAACAAAAGAACCGAAGGAGTGGGGGAACTATGCCGAAGCATTATCCGCTTTGGATTAACGGGCAGTGGACGGAAACCGGGGAAAAACTGGAGGTTCGCAACAAATATACGGGAGAGGTGATGGGAACGGTCTCCGTTGCCGGCAAGGAACACGTCGATCAAGCCGTTTCCGCGGCATTGGAGGCATTCCGTACGAACCCGTTATCTCCTTATCGCCGTTATCAAATATTGAAGAGAACTAGCGAACTGCTGCTGGAGCACAAGGAGGAAATCGCCGGAATTCTGGCGGGTGAAGTGGGCAAAACGCTGAAGGAAGCTCTGGTAGAAGTGGAACGGACTTCCCAGACCTTGGAGGTCTCGGCGGAGGAGGCCAAGCGGATACAGGGCGAAGGGATTCCTGTAGAAGCATCCCCCGGGGCGGAAAACCGGCTGGCCTTCACCGTGCGCGTTCCGGTCGGCGTCGTTTGTGCCATCGCACCTTTTAACGTACCGTTAAACCTGGTTGCGCACAAGATCGGACCGGCTCTTGCCGCAGGCAACACGGTGGTGCTTAAGCCGGCCAGCGTAACGCCGATTGTGGCGGTCAAATTGGCCGAGCTGATGATCGAAGCCGGATTGCCCCAAGGCTACCTGAACGTAGTCGTCGGTTCCGGGTCGACGGTTGGAGATTGGCTGGCCAAGGACGAAAGAATCAGTCTGTACACCTTCACGGGCAGCCCGGCCGTTGGCAGGAAGCTCAAGGCGGAGACAGGCCTGCGCAAGGTGCTGTTGGAGCTCGGGAGCAATTCCGCGGTCATTGTTCACCGGGATGCCGATCTGGACCTTGCGGTGTCGATGTGCGTCGGCAAGAGCTTCGGCAATGCCGGCCAAGTCTGCATTTCGGTGCAGCGGATCTATGCTCATAGTGACATTCATGACGAGTTTGTCCGCCGCTTTGTAGAAGAGACCAAGCGCCTGAGGGTGGGCGATCCTTATGACAGTGAGACGGACATCGGTCCGATGATCAGCGAGAAGGAGGCTGCCCGGGCGGAAGCATGGGTTCAGGAGGCCGTCATGCAAGGCGCTTACCTGGCCTGCGGCGGAACCCGTGAGGGCGCGCTGTTCCAGCCAACGGTATTAACCGGTGTGCATGATGACATGAAGGTTTCCTGCGAGGAATTGTTCGCTCCTGTCGTAGGCATTGCCGTATATGATGACCTGGAAGATTGCATTTGCAGAATAAATACTTCGCGTTACGGACTGCAGGCCGGTATTTTCACCACGAACATCCATACGGCGTTCAAGGCGGCGCGCGAAATTCATGTCGGCGGCGTCATGATAAACGATGCTTCCCAGTTCCGGGCAGACCTCATGCCTTATGGAGGCGTCAAGGAAAGCGGATGGGGCAAGGAAGGGCCCAAATATGCCATACAGGAAATGACGGAAGAGCGGATTATCGTGTTGAATTTATAAAGGAAGTCGGGGCGAAATTTGCACTGAAATTTCCACCCATGAATCTTCATTCTCCAAGAAAAAATAACAGCATGATCATTTCTAAAAGGGGAATATGTTCATGTGGATTAGATGGTTTGCGGTATCTGTTTGGACAATCATGGATCCGATCTATTTTGCCTGCACGAGGCTGCGGTATGTAGGGCAGGAAGGGGGAGGCCGCATCTTCCGGGTGAGAATGACATCGTACAGAGGGGGAAGTGTTACCTTATCGGATGGAGTGGCCATCCATAAGGGAGATACGTTGCTGAAGATTCATCTGTATAATGTCCATCTTTTCAAAAGCATGATTACCATGCGCAACGATGTAGCCCGGGCGAGATATTTGTATCGAATGGTCGAGCAATCGCTGCCCGATCTCGCCGCCTATGTCAGTAATCATCCCAAATTTGACGAAATCAAAGGCCTGATCGGGATAACGGGATTGAACAGAGGGTGTGGCGGCTTGGGCTTTGAAACGGTGCAAATTCCAAATTCATTTTACAAATGTGTAAAATTTTTATCAATGCTGCCCATTTACTTTCTATCTTCCCATCGACCGCTGAGGAATTTGAAAAAACAAGTGCCCGCCTATTTATTTTTGTCCAAAGAGGCTTTGTTGTCCCGATATGGAAAGCCTGTCACCTGAAGCCGGTCAAGCTTCAGGTGATTTTTTTTCCAAAAACCTGTTCTTATATTTCATTGGTAAACGCGCCTGTCCAAAGGACGGCGATAGCCGTTGATCCTTGCAAGCGAACCTCTAAATAGCCCGGGCTTTCTCCTGCGTAAGGGAAAGGTCTGATTCGGGCAGAGACAGCCGGTGAAGCGTAATTTCCGGCCGGCTCCCCACCCGGATATTAACTCCGGTCTGACCTAATCCTTCACTAATATAAAAGGGCTTGCCATCGTAAACATGCAGACCTTTAATCATGTTCATCCGGACCAGCTCACCCATTTTGACCAGATGATAAGGCTTGGGCCAATGAATTTGCCCCCCGTGAAAATGTCCGGAAAGCAAATAATCGAAATGGAAATTTTTCATATGCAGAACGATATTCGGATCGTGGGTGAGAACGAGCCGATAGCCGCTGCTTATTCCTCTGTAGGATTCGGCTATTTGACTCCGCTTCGTGCTGAAGTCATCAATTCCGATAATATTCACCAGTTCGCCGTTGATATCCAGGGTTTCGCTCTCATTTTGCAGCGTTCTGCAACCGTATTGCTCCAATGTTCTTTGCAACGCGTCGAAATGCTCCCCTTTAAGAACGTAATCGTGATTGCCGAATACAGCGTACATTCCATAAGGGGCCTTTAATTTATTTAAAATCTTGAGGTAGGGAATCAATCTGGGAATCGTTCGTTTCCGATCGAGAAAATCCCCGGTGAGGGCAATAAGATCGATAGGCTCATCTTTCAGCTTATCGTATAATTGTTCCGGGGAAATGGAGATATTCTCCAAATGCATGTCGGATATATGCAGCACATGGATATCCAGACCGTTCCCGCTCCGATTATTGTTCAATGTTTTGTTCAGGTCAACCCGGTTGACGGCTACCTGCCGCGTGTTTACATTAGCTTTGTACAGAAGCCAACCCAGGGCGAGCACAACCCCTCCTATAATTAAGAATTGTCCCATTATACTAACCCCTTTCTATATATCAAGTATAGAATGGGAAGAAGGAGATGGACAGCGGTAATTCATGGTGCCGCAACTTTGTGCCCGAACAGCTCCATTACAAAATGCTTCAGATCCACCAGCCGTGGAGGCTCCTTGACCGGATGCAGCGTACCCGCCACGATCAGGGGGATGAATGAATCATATTTATGCAGAGAGCCGTGGCTTCCTCCGTTTAAATGAGTAGGATGATGGCGGCTCTTAAATTCATACCGCGGCCGTGCCGTAATGACGATCATCGGGATGTCTTGGGAATATAAGGCTCCGTATAGTCTGGAGAGCACATCCGGATAATCCCCATAATGGATCCGGCTACCCTCCGTACGTAAATCCAGCACCTCCCATTCGCCAATAATGTCCCAGGCCGATTGATACATGTCCATGTAAGGCCCGCTTCTGGCGAAATAAACCTCTCTTCCGGACCCTCCTTCCTTGACCCGGACTCCATCGGCTTCTTTCCAGGCAATAAGATCGATACGGGCCTCCCCGACCAGCTTCTCTATCACTTCGGGTTCGATGGCTGGTTTTAAAGGATAAATATAGGCCATTCGTTCATTATTGCAGACAATTAACTCATGGCCGGCCACATGTTCCCCCAGTTGAAGAACACGAAAGGAATGAAGCAGCCGATCCAGATCGATGTTGAACTGCTTGCCGCGGCCGATGCGCGTCTGTCCGTGATCACTGATGATAATAATAATATTCTGCTCCAATGCCCGATCCCAGGGGCCGAAAGTATCCAGAAGACTTTGGATATGCTTATCCACCTGAATCAACGAGCTTTCGGCATGGGCAGGATTGGATTTATGGACCCTATGATCGTTATCCGGGAGATAGGCAAGCGTAAAATCCGGCTGCTCCCCCGATTGGATCAAATGCTTAAGAACGCTTACCGCATACGAATCGTTGATTCCGTATAATTGTCCGCCTCTTCTCAAACGGGCCGGAATATGCCGTTCGATCTTCGTATCGGCCATGGCGCCGAGAGTGAGGATATCGGGTCCGGATATGTCCTGGCGGAAGCGAAATCCGGTAGCGAGATGAACCAGAAACGGAAGCCGGATCTTGTGCTTCCGGCTTCCCCGGTGAACCATGGCGTTAATGGAGGCGGAAGATACGCCCAATTTATCCAGTTCTTCGAACAAAGTGGTGGTTTGCTTGCTCAGATGCTTCTCGTTCAAGCTGTACAGAACATTCTGTGCACAGCGGGTAATTCCCAGCTTGCGGACACACTTCCAACCGTTGATGTAATTGACGATCGCTTCTTCCTCCGGGCTGTACCAGATCAGTCCGGGTACCCGGTGAACATCGGGGTAGACTCCGGTAAGCAGGGAACTGTCGACCGATGCGGTCATGGTCGGGAAGACCGTTACGCAATTCGGCCAGTACCTTCCCCTCGATATTAGAAACTGAAGTGCCGGCGCGGTTCTATGCCGGATACAATCCTCCAATGTATCCGGCATCAGAGAATCCACTAACAGGACGATCACTTTTTTCAAACGGCACCCCCACCCTTCCTATTAATCTGCTTTTCTCCGTGTAATACAGAAAAATATTATGTTTGCTATCCCCGGAAATCGGATAATCCCCCTGCCTTCAGCTTCTATCCCCCTCCGAATGATTTGCCTCTTCGATGCTGTTCTGCACTTTCAAAACGGCCTTGACCGGCAGGTGGTCCGAAGCGACAGGCATCATGCGGATAACTTCGGCTGACACAATATGTAAATGATGGCTGACGAAGATGTAATCCAATTGAACCTTCGGCCTAAGGGACGGATAGGTGGGACATGGGACGGCGGAAGCTTGATAACAAGCATCGGTCAGCCTCTTCGTCAATTTCCTCCATAGTCTGGAGTGCGGCTTGGCATTGAAATCCCCCAATAAAATCGCGGGGAGGTTCGCTTGTTTCATCCGCTGAAGAATCATATGGGCTTGTTTCCATTGGACAAAAGGAATAAGGCTTAGGTGAGTGACATACAAAGCGATCGGTCTGCCATTTATTAGAATGCTTGCTTCCAAAAGAGCCCGGTCCTCCAATTTCAAGGCAGAGCTTGCAAAAATGTAGTTTTTATGCCCAATAATCGGAAAACGGGACAGAAGCGCATTGCCATATTGACGGGAGTGAAGGAGACTTGTTTTTCTAGCCGGCTTGCTGCTCATTGCATAGCCAAAAACCGAGTTCATTCCCAACCGTTCTGCCAGCCATCCCAACTGATCGACATAGCCGCTTCTCCGGGAAAAATGCTTGTCCACTTCATTCAGCGCAACCACATCCGCTTGGCAGTGTTCAATGATGCGGGCGATCCTTTCCAGATCCAGTTTTCGATCCGTTCCAATGCCATGATGAATATTAAAAGTCAGCACGGTAATTTCCATTTTTTTACTCCGCATAATCTTCAATTTACTTCCTGTATTATTGCCAGTTATCCCGTATATATTAATGAAAATCAGGGTTAGTTCGACAACGGGGGCTGTCAGATGGTTAAGAAAATTTTATTCCTTCCCTTTTTAAGCCTGTCGTCCGGTCATCATCAAGCCGCCGATGCCATGATCGAGCATATTCGGCAAATCGACCCGTCGATCGTCTGCGAGAAGGTCGATATTCTAAGTTACAGCTACGGCAAAGTGGAGCAGTTGGTCTCCGCCATATACCTGAAATGGATTCATTCCGCTCCCTATATTTACAGTTGGATTTACCGCAAAACCTGTATGAAAGGCAACAGGATGCTTAGAAGATATTTTTTGTACGAACAATTATTTTTACATTTTATGCAGAGATTAATACAGGACAGTCGGCCCGATTTCATTGTTTGCACTCATTCGCTGCCTTCCTATCTTTTAGGACAGCTGAAGCGAAGAAATAGGCTGTCGATACCGATAGCCAATGTATACACGGATTACTTTATCAATAATATTTGGGGGAGGGAGGAAATCGACTATCATTTCGCTCCGGACTTCCCGGCGAAGCAATGGCTGGAAGCCAGAGGAGTGCCAAGCGAACGAATTATCGTTACCGGCATTCCCGTTCACCCCCGGCTTATGACTCCCCGCAGCAAGCATCATTCCGGTTCTGGATTAACGATACTGGTTACCGGAGGCAATCTCGGAGCGGGGGCCGATGTCATCCGTTCCGTTCTCGCTTCGGCCGGAACATCGGACAAGGTGAACTATATCGTTCTTTGCGGCAAAAACCGGGAGCTGTATCAAGCCATCCGGGGCCTCAAGCGGCCTCAAATCGTGGCGATGCCCTATATCGAATCCCGCGAAGAAATGAATTCTCTATATGACCAAATCGATGCGGTCTGTACGAAGCCGGGAGGGGTAACGGTCAGCGAATGCCTGGTCAAACAAATACCGATATTTGTTTATCATACCCTGCCGGGGCAGGAAGAAATCAATTTGCAGCATCTGCTCGGGCAGCAGCTGGTTATACCTTTGGCCGACTGGGAACGCGAGGGGATTGAACATCAAATGATCACTTTATGGAATAATAAACAGGGTCTGATTCAGCTTCAAAAGAGGATGGAGGAGTACCGCTGTCAGATGACCGATTTAACGCAGGCATTTCACCAAATATTCTCTTCCCTGAAATAAAAGAAAACCCCGTCTCATTATTATTGACGGGGTTTCTCGTATTCTTTATTCCGAATATAGTCTAGTTCCGCGAAAAAATTAGTATTTTGTCCAAGCAAAACAATACCGGCTAGCATTTTCTATAGTATAGTGATTGTAAGATTTGATAGCAGATAGACTCTTGAATCTATGCTATTTTCTCGATAACGATAGACGCGCTTACGGTGGCCGTTCCTCCACCTATAGCACCCTGTAAAGTCTGGACTCCCATATTGTCGATCCGGTTCAAGGTCAATACGCCGCCGGCTGTCAATTGTGCAACGACCTGCCCTTGGTACGGCTGATTTCCGGAGCCTGCACCGTAGTTGCTGCAAGGGACTAGAGCGGCAGGTGTCGGGCCGGCCGCGTCCGGATCGAAGAACAAGCCGAATGCGGAGTTACCGGCGGTCGGGAAGACTTCCCAGCTGATGTTGTATAGACCCGTTTCATTGATGTTAATAGTGGAGGGAGCAGCGAACGTAATTGCCGGGCCATTGATAACGGAGTTATTGAACGTTACGGCTCCGCCTTGAGTTGTGGGGGCCGGCGCAGGTGCCACGGTTTGGGACACCGTGCTGCACAGGAAAGCGGAAGAAGCGATCCCTCCCGCAGGTCCCTGGGGTCCTTGCGGCCCCTGAGGCCCCGGTACTCCTTGGGGTCCCGGAATTCCTTGCGGTCCTTGCGGCCCCCGCGGCCCCGGTACCCCGCGTTTAATTACCTTCTTGACGATGACGACTTTTTTACGCTTCTTCGGAGGGCAAAGATCTATTTTCTTCTCTTTCTTCAGATGGCAGAGATCGATTCTCTTCTTCGGATGACAAAGATCGATTCGCTTTTCTTTTTTCGAGTGGCAAATCACGGCCTTCTTTTTGCTTGAGCAATGAACGGTTTTCTTCGGTCGGCAGAGACTGCTTCTGCCGCATATTTTTTTTGGCTTACGAATAAGCAATATAAACACCTCCCTAAAGTTATGATTTATCGTATGGTGTGACTCTATCTTATGGTTGGACTTCTATCCCCCGAAGTAGTAGACTGGAATCTATTTTCTCCGAAAGATAGGTAATAATACTAAGAGAATTGTCCCGCCCGAGCGCTGCAACCACGCACCCGAACCGAACGAATCTCCTGCAGCCCTTTTTTTGATAAAAATTGGAGAACAAGCCTCCTCCCATAATTGATTGGAGGAGGTGAAATAATGATATAATATATGGACATTATCGAAAAAGCAGGTGGCAGTGATGTTTCAGCTTCAGGAATATAAAGGAAGCAAGGAGGAGCAGTTTGCACTGGCAACGGCTCAGCTTATTGCGCTTGTAGAAGGCGAGAGCAGCCGGATCGCCAATCTGGCGAACGCTTCGGCTTTGCTCGGGCAGTTTCTTAAGGATATCAACTGGGTGGGATTTTACCTTATGGAGGGAGATCAACTGGTGCTGGGCCCTTTTCAGGGTCTGCCTGCTTGTGTGCGAATCCCTCTCGGGCGCGGGGTCTGTGGAACGGCCGCTCTTCAGAGACGGACGGTTCGTGTGGATGATGTCGAACAATTCCCTGGACACATCGCCTGCGACGCCGCTTCCCGCTCGGAAATCGTCATTCCTATGATCAAGGATGGGGAATTGCTCGGGGTGCTGGATATTGACAGCCCGCTTAAGAACCGTTTCGACGAAGAGGACGAGCGGCTTCTGGAGCAGTTTACGGCTGAGCTCGTTAAGCGGTTATGAAGCCCGGTTCCTTATTATAGAACATAGAGGCCGGGATGGCGGCTGTCATGCTGAAGAGCCGAGCGCTCAAGCCAGATTTATCCCGACAAAGTAAAAGAAGAGATAGATAAAATAGATGAAAAAGGCAGGCTATCGCTTAGCGGGAGCCTGCTTTTCTTTTTTATCCTTATTGAACCGCGGGCAGCAAAGTTAAAATAACCAGATCACCCAGTAAGCAAGAAGGACCAGGGTGAACAGGACGGTGAACGGGATAACCGCATAAGTCACCTTCAAGTACTGCCCCCACGTTATTTTCACTTTTCCTTTCCTCAAAATATGCATCCACATGAGTGTAGCCAGCGTCCCGATTGGCAGAAGCAGCGAACCCATATCGCTGCCTATGACACTGGCCAAATACGAGATTTTCAGAGTAATAGGATCAAGATCCATATTGGTCAGCGCCAGAGTTCCTACCATTAGGGCAGGGTGGTTGTTGAACAGATTGGACAGAACGGATAACAAGCCTCCCATCAGAATGCTTGCGTGAAGCAGGCTGCCGGAAACAAGCGGCTGCAGAATCCGGATCAGCATATCGGTCAATCCGATATTATGCAGTCCATAAATAATGACATACATCCCGAATGCGAAGATCAAAATGTACCAGGGCGTCTTCTTGATCATGTCGACGGGCGCCACTTTAAGAAAGTACCAGCGCCAGCCCAGCAATAGAATCGAACCGATGACCGCCGTTAACGATACCGGAAAGTGGAAGTAGGAGGCGACAAAGAGGCCGATTCTTACCAGAAAGACGAAGATTAGAATGTTACGCATGAACAGGGTGCGTTTTTCCTTCGGAATAAGGAGTTTATCGTCTTTGAGCGGGTGCATACCGGGGGAACCGGCATAACTCCAGTATCCGGGAGCCGGCCTCGGCAGCCTGCGCGGAAGAACCCGATAGAAGCTGAGAAAAAGCAGGGTCGTCAGCAGGAGAAGTCCGAGCGTAGCCGGAATGAACATCATGGCGGTATGCATGTAGAGGTCCATGTCAACGATTTTCAGGGCAATCAGATTGACGATGTTGCTGACTCCTATAGGTGCGCTGGAGGCTGTTGCAATTAATGCTCCGGAGATGAGATAAGGAATTTTCTGGTGGTTTTTCAGACCCAGGTTATGGAGCAGCATTAACAGAATGGGAGTCGTAATCAAAATGCTCCCGTCGTTGTTGACGAACAAGGTCATCAAGAAGCATAGCAGATTGGTATACCAAAAAAGCCGGATGCCTGATCCTTTGGCTTTGATAGCCAAGTTTTCGGCCGCCCAATGGAAAAATCCGAAGCTTTCCAGCACGATGGCCATCACGATGGTGGCCATGATGGTGATGGCGGCTCCCCCTATAGTTTCGGTAATGGTCCCCAGATCCGATAGAGAGACGCTTCCGCTGAGGAAGACAAGAACCGCACCGATCATCGCGGGAATGGCTTCGTTCACTTGAGGGCGCCAGAAGATAAAGGCGATCGTTAGCAAAAAAGATATGATCGTAAGGGGCACCGTTAAATCGTTCATTAGGTTTAACCTCATTTCTGCCGATAGTTTAAGAGGTTCCGCTAATCATCTAGTATTTCATCTCCCTCCTTTATACTTGTCTGTAATAAGTATTTGCTGTATGTATACGTATCTGGCACGACCTTCGCACTAAGCGCATTTCTCAATTTCTATTATTTTCAACTACTAGCGTTCCCGGCCATCGGCCCTCCCCGGAAATCTATCATCTATCGGCATTTATTCCTAATCTCCTTCCATAAATTCTATGAAAATACCCGTCACCGTAAGAAACGCAGATGAACCAGCCATAACTGCTGCTCGTCTATAATGAGAGACGTCTCCGGGCAACACCCGGGGTTATTACATCGCGCCTGTCCAAAGGACGGCGATAGCTGTTTATCCTTGTTTAAGGGGTCTTTCCTATGATTTTTTCATCCTACAGCTTCATATTTGTATTTCTCCCCGTGACTTTGCTCGTTTACCGGCTGCTGCTCTTCTGGAAGAAGGATGCCTTGTCCAAATTATGGCTGGTGGCAGTCTCCCTCTACTTTTATGCCCAGGGAAGCCCCGAGTTCGTGCTGTCGTTTGCGGGGGTCATTCTCTTCAACTATGTTCTGGGCAGCAGAATTCGCAGGCTGCACGTATCGGACAATAAGCAGCACCGGTCCAAGCGAATTCTGCTCGCCATCGGGCTGGCTCAAAATCTGGCGTTGTTAGGCTACTATAAATACACCAATTTTTTTATCGAAAATGTTAACGCACTCACCGGCGAATCGCTCGCCTTGAAGTCCATAGTTCTGCCGCTCGGCATTTCCTTCTTCACTTTTCAACTGATTGCTTATCTGGCGGACTGCTATAGAGGCAAGGTGGAGGAGCATTCGGTCATCGATTATTTGGTATTTATTACTTTCTTCCCGCAATTGATCGTCGGGCCGATCGTTCATCACGGTGAAATTATTCCCCAACTGAATCAGCACAGGAGGCGGTTCTTTAACCAGGCTGAAGTTATGCTGGGCATGTTTCTGTTCTCTATCGGCTGCGCCAAGAAGCTGGTGCTGGCCGATCCGTTAACCGCCTATGCGGAAGGCTTCCTGGCCGACCTGCCGGGAGCGGATGCGCCGACGGGATGGACGGCGGTTCTCAGCTACACTCTGTCGTATTATTTCGACTTATCGGGCTATGCGGATATGGCAATCGGCCTGGGATGGTTATTCGGAATCCGGCTGCCGCACAACTTTGACTCGCCCTACAAAGCGAGAAATTTCCGGGAGTATTGGCAGAAATGGCATATGACGCTGTCCAGATTTCTTGGCGACTACATCTTCCGCAGCCTCTACCGGAAAGAGGCCGGAAGCGGAAGGTTCTATACGGCTGTGCTCGTGACTTTCCTTGTTTCGGGGATTTGGCATGGGGCGGGGTGGCATTTTGTCCTATGGGGGCTCATCAACGGCATTTTCGTTTGCGCCGCCCATTGTATGACCCGAAATAAGCTGCGCCTTCCTTTTCTGCTGGCCTGGGGGCTGACCTTCGCCGGGGTTGTGGGAACGAGAATATTATTCGTCTCGACCGGGTTGACTCAGAGCATGGAAATCTTCCGCAAGCTGTTTTCCTTCCGGGACATTTTGGACGCTGCGGATGGGGGGATGCGGCTGGCTTCTTTTGCCGCCTTTAACTTGTATCCCATCCTTCTGCTGATCATAGCCATAGGCATCGCCTTGTTTGCCAAAAATACGAGAGAAATGACGGAAAACTTCGTTCCGAGCCGTAAGCATGCGGTCTGGGCGGCGGTTTTGTTTACGCTCGCTTTGTTCCATATGACAGAGGTATCCGATTTTCTATACTTCCAATTTTGAGGTGGGGATCATGACATTCCGTAAGTGGGCAGTTCTCTTCAGCGGCGCTATGCTGGCTGCCGCCGTCTTGCTCGGTCTCTTCAATTATGCTGTGGACCCGTTTGGCGTGTTCGGGGACAAGCTGTTGAGATGGCATTCTTATAATATGGTGAATAATCCCCGTATCGCCAAGATTGCCTACCTGGATCAGTATCATGAACGTTATGATTCTTATATTATCGGGGGCTCGAAATCAAGCTCGCTGGACCCGGCACTGCTGAATCAATACTACGGGGATGCGAAATTTTACAGCATGCTGATGTACGGAGGGGACTTCCACGATTATGAGAAAACCCTCTATTATCTCGTGGAGCATTACGAAGTCAAGCACATCGTTCTTCATATGAGCTTGCAGGAAATCAGCCACTATAATGTCAATTCCGAGAGCTTCGATCCGAAGAAGAACCTGCATGCCAAAGTATCCGGACAATCGCTCGCCGGATTTTATTTCCGTTATTTAACGCTTCATCCGAAATACAGCCTCTCCAAGCTGGAGGGCTTGGCCAGAAGGGCCGTAGATCCGGACGAGTTTACCCAAATCAAGCCCGAGGACGGAGTTTATAACAAAGTGAAGAGGGATGCGGAAGAGCTGGGGAGCATCGAAGACTTCCTGGCCAATCATCCCGATTATGCCCTTCCCATAGGGAGGCTTGACGCCTCTGCCATGCATCAAAATGTGAAGGCATTAAGGCGGATGAAGGAATACTGCGAGGCAAGAGGGATCAGCTTCACCTTCGTGGCCGGTGCCGCCTCCGATACCGAGATGGCAAGCTACTCTTTGGAGGATTTAAAGAAGTACTGGATCGCACTCGCCGAAGTAACGGACTTCTGGGATTTCTCGGGCTATACGCCGATCAGCTCCGACCCCAGAAATTTCTACGACTCCATGCATTATAGAAACAGCGTCGGCCGGATGATGCTGGCTTATATGTTCCAAGACGAAACGGTTTACGTCCCGCCACAGCTTGGCCATTATACGACGAAGGAAAATGTGAAGGAGCACAGCGAGAGAATTTTTACGAAACCGCCCGTGGATTCGTGATTATTTTCACAAGATATGGGGGCGGGATGCGTTTATTCCTATTAAAGCTTTGAACCGACAGAGGGTGCTGTTCGCCTATAGATTATCAAACTCTGACAGCCAGAAATCTATAGGGGGCCATTATGCGAAGAATAGTTATCCTGATCTTGACTTTAGTCTTACTATCGGTGACAGCCTGTGCGAGCAGGGCGGAGACCATGCGGCAAGTCGGCCCGATTTGGTATGAAAACCAGGCCATCGTCCTGCTGTATCATGATGTGGTCGATTCCGGTGAAGGGGGAGCGGCGGACGAAGTCTCAACGATCCGTTCCGATCAGTTTGAGGCTCATTTGCTGGCTATGAGAGATAACGGCTACCGGATTATCTCCATGGAGGATTTTGTAGAGTTCATCCTGAATCAGAAACCGATCCCCGCCAATGCCGTCGTCATTACTTTCGATGACGGGTACGAAAATTTCTATACTCACGCATATCCCATTCTGCAAAAACACGGAGTGACGGCGAGCAATTTCATTATCGGAATTTATTCGGACACTTATTATCCGGACGCGGAGCCCCATCTAACTTGGGAACAGATGAAGGAGCTGAAACAGAATGGGATGGGAATTTACAGCCACACCTACAACCTGCATCGTACGGCGAATACGGGAACCGATCGGGTGGAATCGGCATTAACTCATAAACTGTTCCTGGAACAGAAAGAGAGGTTGGAAACCGATGACGAGTTCAAGCGAAGGATTAAGAGTGATCTGGAGTTTATGAACCGGCGGATTGCCGATGAGCTCGGGGAGCAGACGCCTCTGTTAGCTTTTCCCTATGGCGAATATACCGATTTGACGGTAGAATTAGCCGAGGAGGCCGGGATTCCCATCTTTTTTACAACCCGGGAAGGGATTAATTCCTCCACAGATAAGCTTGTATACCGAATTAATGCGGGGGAGCCTTATATGACTGCCGAAGCTTTGATTCAAATTTTGCAAAAATATAGCCAAACTTGAAAAATGAATGAACCGATCTTTCGTTTGGTTCGCCTATATAGAGCAGGTCTAATTGGAAGGTGAAGCAAATGGATAATATAGAGCGATTGGTAGGGCAATGCCGCGATGGAGATAAGGAGGCCTTCTTCCAGCTGGTAGAGCCGCTGTTGGGGCGTGCTTACCGGACGGCGTCCGCTATTTTGCGTTCCAGCCATTTGGCGGAGGATGCTATGCAAAATGCTCTTATGGAAGCTTATCAAGCCATTATGAATGGAAAGAAGATAAGAAATTTTACAAGCTGGTTCAATCATTTGGCGGCATGCCGTTCCCTTGATCTGGCCAGGCAAAGGTCCAGGCTGGCCAGCCGATCGGGAGATATTGACGAGGTCCAGCTTCCTGACGAACAGGCATCTCCAATGGAGGAGGTTCTGCAGAAGGAACTGGGGTCCGAGCTGTGGAATACGATCATGTCCTTGGATATTCACCACCGCTCCGTCATCGTCTTGTACTATTACCAGGAGCTGTCTATAGACGAAATAGCGGATGCCCTGGGCATCAAGAAAGGGACTGTCAAATCACGGCTGCATAATGCGAGATTGAAGCTGAGCCGCCTGGCCACACCATTAAATCCCAAGCAGGTGATCGGATGTTAGACAGGAAGGAAGAACAGCAATTTAAGCAACAATTGCAAAATTCTATAGATGAAGTTCCGGTTCCTGACTCTCTCCTTCAATTTGCCAAAGAAGTTCCCGCGAAGTACGAGCAGAGAAGCAAGGAATGGGCACCGCGGGCACATCGGACCAGAAGGAGGGTGCTTCCCAAAGCGGCCGCCGCCTGTGCGATATTGGTGGTTACCTCACTGGGGGCCATGCACGCTTCGCCGACCTTTGCCGAATGGATCAAAGATATCCCCGGGTTTTCCATTGCGGCGAAATGGCTGGATCTCATTCCCGGGGAAGATGGAGTCCGGAATGCGAAAGCCCATCATTACAGCCCGTTCGAACCGGTCGTGAAGCAGTTCGACGATATAACCGTCAGCATCACCGACGTGTATTTAAGCAATGACAAGCTTACTTATAAAGTGTTTATCAAGTCGAACAATCTTACAGAACATTCTTCCGCCAGAGAAGACGGCACTTATGCTGTGGATGAGAACGCTTATTCCTATTTCGTCACCGCTCCCGATCTTTCTGACCAGAGCAGAGGAGGCGGCGTGGTGATTCCGTCCGACGATGAGGCGAAGGAGCCGACGCAGATTATTTTCAATACGATAGATTTGAAGCCGGAGGACGTTAAGAAGTTTCTGGACCGGAAGCCGGAGGAGCTTGCTTTTCATATCGGTGTTTTGGGAAATCGCTCCAATTTGGTGGATACTTTGGAGATCAAGGTTCCTTTTAGACATACGGACTGGCTGGAGGACCGGATCATTCCGCTGAATCAACCGATCGCTGTGAACGACGATCCGGATCTGCAGGAGCTTGTGCTGGAGAGGATCAAGATTACGCCGACCGATACGTATCTCGATGTGAAAATTCCGGACTTCTCGAATTATTACCTGGCATTTGGCAGGTCCGAACCGTATCTGACCGATAATAAAGGCGGCATTTATCCGCTGTCCTATGACAGCCCGCACGATATCACCAGAAATAGGCAGGGAGGGGACGGAAACCTGCTGGTCTTCACATCCTCACCGTATTTCGACGAGTCGGTCACGAGCCTTACCCTTCATTTGAATGGAGTCCTGCTGACCGAAAGGGAGCCGAGCGCCAGGTTTACGATTTCTCCAAACGATTCCTTCCCGAAGGAGGTCTCTTTCAAGGGGAAAACATTGACCATAACGGATGCCTATTATGAAGACGTCTATTTGCATTTGAAAATCAAGAAGGAGCCGTCCGGCGGCAGCGGGTTAGGCATTCGGTTCAGCGCGGCGGAAGTCGCTATATGGGATGACCCCGAGCTGAGGAAATGGAGTGCCGCCGGCAATCCGATCGATGCGGGGTATGCCAGAGAACTGGATGACGACTTCTACGAAGCGCTCATCATTTCTCCCAAGCAAGATGTCTATGACATCGGGATGAATCGGGTCGATGATTATCTTCCGCTGAACCTGGAGCTTCCGATTGAACTGCCTCGATAAAGATTAGAGAAGATATGAAAAAGTACATTCAAAAAAACAGGCTTCGCTTATGGCGGAAGCCTGTTTTTTTTGGTATAAGGCGTGTATGCCGCGAACGCGGCATGGACGTCCGGCCTTGAAAATCCGTCTATTTTTATCATCTGCTGTTGCCGCGGTCCGAGACATGGGGGTCTAACTGGAAAAAACTAGGGCGATCAAGGGCGGTAGATGGAAACTAACTGGATTTCCTACAGTTAGTTTGCTCCATCAAGGGCGATAGCCGGAAACTAACTGGAAAAACTAGGGTGATAGCCGGAACTAACTGGATTTCCTACAGTTAGTTTGCTCTATCAAGGGCGATAGCCGGAAACTAACTGGAAAAACTACAGCTAGTTAGTGGAAAAAGGGCGATTTCAGCCAAAAACCCCGATTCTAAGTGTAGTTTTTCCATTTACTTTAATCACTTTCTATCATTCCCTTGAATCTACCTGTATAAAATACAGTTAGATCGTCGGCAATAGAAATCACGTGGGGGGTACGGATGATGAGCAGAGTGAGAGGCCGGCTTAGCCCAGTAAGCCAGAGCTCCCTTAGTCAGTTGAAAAGAGCGGTGAATGCCACCAGCAGCAGCAGAAAACCGCTGATCAGCGTTCCAAACTGTCCTATCGTAAACCGGCCGATGCGAACGTGAGTCAGCTTTACGCCAAAAGCGACTCCGGCCCAGACCGTCACGAAGCTGCCCACTGCGGCCAATATAGAAATAAGAATCGGAGAGAAGCCGAGCAGGCCTGCGCCGACTCCGTTGGTCAAGGCATTGGCGGAGAGGGCAACGCCCAGCACTATGGATTCAACCAAGCCGATGCTTTGGGAAGGGACGGCTGCGGCGTGGTCCTTGGCCTCCGCTTTGTGCTTGGAGCTTTGATTTTTCCGGGGGACGGCCAACAGCATGATCCGGATTCCAATAACGACCAGGATGAAGGATCCGAGGACTACGGGAAGAATCCCGGGCAGAATTTGGGATATCCACAGTCCGAAATAAATGCCGCATACGCTGAAGAGAAAACAAATGACGGCAATCAGCAGGTTCGACAGCAGGCTGATCCGAATATTGCGTATGCCATAAGACAGTCCCACACCCAAATTATCAATGCTTGACGAAAAGGTTAAAGCCGCAATGATAAGCCATGATGTCATTTCAACAAACTCCTTTAAGTTTTTTTTCCACATAGGAATCTTGAAGTTCTTTACAGCGTTAATATGATGTAAACAAAGATTCCTGTTGGCATAAAAAGCTACCTCTAAAACCGGGTTATTCATCATCGAAGATGCTTCGTTGGGAGCTTTTTTTAATACATCATATGGGAATGTGTCGAAAAGTCATCTTGTCTCATCAAAAATGATTGCAATTTTAGCAAATTTGTTGATTTTTCCTCAACAGATAGTTGCAGCATTGGCTTTGCCAGGGCAGTCTTGCCCCGTTGGAACATGCTCGTCTCCTCGCCGCGGACCCTGTCCAGCCGTTCGGCCCGGGCGACTTTTACGGTCCTGCCCGCCGATCCGCTTTCGATTCGACCAAAGGAACATTTTGTTCGCTGTTGAGATTTCTGCAACACTTTGTTATCCGATTCGGACACGGGCTCGAACGACTCAAAATGGAAGCGGACGGCTTCTAAAATTTTCATTGACTATCCATCAGTTTCTTCAGCTTGTATTCTGTCGGAGATTCAGGATCGGGCGTATAGATGCTGCAGCGCAAATCGGCATTGCCCTGAACCTGCAAAGAGGTGAGATGGAACAGCATCTTGCCCGCTTTCGCATGCCGGAATTCAATCACTACTTCCGGGGCCGAGCTCACCTCGCTCTGTCTCCATAACCCGTCGAAATCGGGATGGACTCCCCTCATTTCCTCCAGAAATTGTTCGTACCATTCATCCTCCACATATTGACCGTAGTAGGCGCGGAATATTGCCAGAAAGCCTCTCACAAAATGCACCCAATTGACGGCCAGTCTCCTGAATTCTTTCCTGGTGAATAACAATCGGATCATATTCCGTTCTTCCGGAGCTATTTGTTCAAAATCCAGAAAGACATGGGAAGCGGCCGGATTCCAGCCGACAATCTGGCACCGCCGGTCGGAAATAATGGTCGGGCAGAAGCGCAGCTCCTGCAAAATTCGTCTCAGTGACGCATTGATTTGAGGCAGTTCTTCCTTCAACCGGGCGGAAGCCCCCGGTCCCGTCTCCAAGGCTAGCGCAAACAGATATTTGCGTTCATCCACGGTCAATTGCAGAGCGGCCGCAATGCAGTCCAGCACCGATGCCGACACTTTAATATCCCGGCCCTGCTCCAGCCAGGTATACCAGGTCGTGCTGACTCCGGCCAATTGAGCGACCTCTTCTCTTCTAAGGCCGGGAGTTCTTCTGCGGGTACCCGCAGGAAGGCCTGCGGCTTGCGGAAGGATCTTGGCACGCTGTGATTTAAGAAATGCGGACAGGGCTTGCAGTCTTGTCTGACGATTCACGAATCGTCCTCCTTTCCTCGGCCATCCCAATATTATAGTAGTTATTATACTAGGATAATCTATAACTTGTAATAGGATAAAGGCTGTGGAAAGATATTAGTAATTTAATCAGCAAATCTAACGTTGGAGGGGAAACACGATGAACAGAGTGGTCATTACGGGAATGGGAATCATTTCGCCGCTCGGGAATGATGTGGATACGTACTGGTCCCGTCTCATCCGGGGCGAATCGGGGATAAGCGTCATTGATACTTTTGATACGACCGGGCATAAGGTTAAAATTGCCGGGCTGGTCCGGGGGTTTGATGCGGATGCGCGGTTTGGCCGCAGGGAAGCGCGCCGGCTGGACCGCTTCTGCCAATATGCCTTGGCTGCCGCCGAGCAGGCCTGGAATGATGCCTCTCTTTCTCCGGAGCAGCTTGATTTGGAGCGGCTTGGGGTATATGTAGGGTCCGGAATCGGCGGACTTCAGACCTTGATGGAGCAGGATGCGCTGCTGCTGGAGCGGGGGCCGGAGCGGATCAGCCCGACTTTGGTGCCCATGATGATAGCCAATATGGCGGCTGCTCAGATCAGCATCAAGTACGGGGCATTGGGCCCGGCGTTATCTCCCGTCACCGCCTGCTCCATCGGCAATACGGCGATCGGGGAGGCCTTCCGACTGATCCGCAGCGGCGGGGCCGATGTCATCATTGCCGGGGGTACGGAGGCGGCGGTTACGGAAATCTCCTTGGCGAGCTTTGCCAATGCCACAGCGTTGTCCCGGCGGAACGACGAACCGGCGCGAGCCAGCCGCCCGTTCGACGCCGAACGCGACGGATTTGTGATCGCCGAAGGAGCGGGGGTGCTTGTCCTCGAGTCCCTGGAGCATGCGCTGCGTCGGGGGGCTCGAATTTATGCCGAGGTCATCGGATATGGAGCCACCTCGGATGCCTATCATATCGTAGCCTCCGATCCGGAAGGCCGGGGAGCTTACCGGGCCATGAAGCAGGCGATTCGGGAGGCGGGAATAAGTCCGGAAGAGGTGGATGTCATCAGCGCACACGCTACCAGCACGGAAGTGGGAGACAAGGCGGAAACGATGGCGATTCGCAAGCTGCTGGGTGAACAAGCTTCCCGCGTTCCGGTAACGGCGAACAAATCGATGCTCGGCCATATGCTGGGGGCAGCCGGGGGCGCTGCGGCCGTAGCCCTGGTGAAGACTCTGCAGGAGGGGATTATCCCTCCTACCATTAATCAGGAATCCCGAGATCCGGATTGCGATTTGGATTACGTCCCCAATGCGGCACGGAAGGCCGATCTCACGGTCGGCCTGTCCAATTCCTTCGGATTCGGCGGGCATAATGCGGTTATCGTGCTGAAAGCTTACAGGGATTAGATTTGTTCCAAGATATCCAATATCACGTCGTTAAATTTCTCCTTCTGATCCAGCATCGTCACATGTCCGGCGTCCGGAACAGAGTAAAACCGCTTGAGCGGCGCTTCAATATGGAGGAAGAATTGTTTCGCCAAGGAATAGGGCGTTTGCTAGTCCTGTTCGCCATGAATATAAAATACAGGCGCTTGATATTGGGTGCCCAGAGCCGGAAGATCAAATTCTTCCATTAAATATTTCCAAATATGGCGCTGCCCTTCTTCAAAGGCTTTGGATTTCAAAAAATAGCTCACATCTTTGAGAGTATAAAATGGCGAGCATACCGCGTTTAGGATAAGCTCCGGAGTAGGACCCGCCGCCAGCTTATATTTACACCGCAACTTATGTAGGAAAGTTTACGTTGTAATAGGTGAGGTGATGTTGGATGACAAGACTATTTTTGTCAGGATTTGTTATTGTGCTTCTGGTCATAACGGGGTGTCGGTCTTCGGAAGAAACAGAGCGCAGGCCGTCGTCGGCCCCGAACCCCTATGAAGAGATCAATCGGCAGAAGGACGAGGTGAAGGAAGGGGATTTCGTCTATCGTCTTGTTACGGAAAAACCGGAATATCGCGAGGGGGAACCGGTCGTTCTGTATGCGGAGCTGGAATACGTAGGCGATAAGGAAGAGGTCACGATTTACCATGCGGCATCGCCATTCTATTTTCCGATGACGGAGAAAACCCGGGGCTACAGCATTGAATACAGTATGCCGCAGCCGCTTGTCAGCACAACTCTCAAGCAGGGAGAGCCCATCCGGGAGGACTATAAGGGGAGCGGCGGATATGGTCAGGAGGATGACCCTCAATACATCGCCTTCACAAAGAAGTTGTGGGACAGCGGGTTTCCTGCCGGGTACTATGTAGTTGACGGTGTTGCCGAATTTTGGATAGAATTGGATAAGGCTGGGCGAGAGAATGAAGAATATCGGATAAAGGCCGAAATTGATTTCAAGGTTGTTGAGTAGGATGGTGCCGGGTGAATGAATCATTTCCGCATCGATATGGATGGGAGGAGGGGCGGACCCTGGATGGGCCACTGCCTTTCGGAAACGGGATGCATTTGGCTGGCGGACACCCCGCAAAATGTGCTGGGTAAAGCAGCATCCGAAATTGTTAAATTCCAACAATGGTTGAGCCGTCATGGCGAACCTGTACTCTCGCCTGCGGGCATTAACGAAATTACGGTTCAATTAGGAGAGCAGTATGAAATCCCTGATTTTCGAATTTCCGGAGCGGCCGTCGGTTTGTTTGAAGCGGATTATACTCCGGTCACGGATCAAGATATAGCTGCGGCCGTTCGCCGTCTCGGTTATGCCAGAAGAGAGCTGCTGGAGACGGTAGCCGGGTTGCCGGAGACGGCTTGGGATTGGCAGCCGCCCTCTGGAAAAAGAACGATCCGGCAAAATTTGCACCACGTCAGGAATTGTCATGGCTGGTATTTGACCCGGGTTCTGGGCTGGGACAAGGTTGCCGAAATCCTTCCCGAGCCTTGGCCGGAGGAAACGTGGGAGAGCATGCGCTGGGTGATGGAGCGGGCGGTTGATACACTGCTGTCTTTGCCTGCAGAGTTGAGACAAGGGGAATTTCAGGCAGAGAAACCCAGAGAGATATGGACTCCCCGGAAAATGCTGCGCCGCTTCGTTGAACACGAACGTGAACATGTGGCCATTGTGAAGCAGACCGTCGAAGTATACCGTGCCTGTACAAAGAATGGTTAGCGTTTTCAGAAACTGCAGTCTGATCCCATGAGCCTCAATTTGCATAGAAGAAAGCAAGAGGAGATGAGAGGATGCCAAACCTGCTGCATACGTTTGATAGGATGCCTGTTGAGTTACGGCACTATCTATCGGTAGATTCCAAGGTGTCCGTTATCAAGGAGAAATCAAGAGCCTCCGTCTATCGCATGGACCAGGAGGATGTTTTATATCTGAAAATAACACCTAAGGGAGAGCTACATCATGAGGCTGTGATGACGAGATATTTAAGCGGCCTTGGTCTATGTGCCAAGGTGCTTCTCTATGTTCAGGATGACCGGCACGATTATCTGGTTACTGAACAGGTTAAAGGGAAGGATGCCGCAGATGAGGAATATCTCGGGCAGCCGGAACGGCTATGTGAGGTTTTTGCCGAAAGTCTTGTCCGATTACATACAATGGGGGTAGAAGATTGCCCGCGGGATAACGGTTTGGAGAGGATGGTCGAGCGTGCCAAAGAAAATTACCGGGACGGGAAAGCAGACCGGAGTCTCCTTCGCTATATGGGCTATGAAAGCAGGGACGAGGCCTACAGGGAGCTGCTTTTGCTCGAAGATCACTCCATAAGTGACGACAGGGTTGTCATTCATGGCGATTACTGCCTGCCTAATGTGATATTAAACGAGTTTGAATTCAGCGGATATGTGGATGTTGGCTATGGAGGGAGCGGTGATCGGCACTATGATCTTTTCTGGGCGCTCTGGTCTTTGCAATTTAATTTGCAAAGCGGCCGGTATTCCGAACGCTTCCTAGACGCCTACGGCAGAGATCGAGTGGATGATGCCCGGCTCCGCCTGTGCGGCCTCGTGTCTGCCTTTAACGGTTTCCGGGGACAGGATTATTATGATTAATAAGAGGGGTCCTATGAAAATTGAAGTCAAGCTGACGACTAAAGAGGAAGCCAGAGGGAAGGGTATGGCGGAACAGGCTGCCGTCCAAGTGTTTGAAAAATTCAGAGGAAGCTGGCAGTTATTTACGAATCCATCGGAAAAAAATATTGCTTCCTCGCTACTCTGGGTGGGGTAAATAGACAGCGATTTTATATGGAGAGGCGGGCATGATAAGCTGGTTAGCAACGCGAATTCCTTACCCTTCGCGGCTTTCGCGAGTACTCATGCCCGCAGAGGCTCCATGTCAAATCGCTCTATTATGCCTCTCAAACGTAGTTTTTCCCATGTAGTATAGCGAAGAGCCAAAATATTGCAGGTCAAAAGTTTTGGCGAAAGACGGTATCTAACTATACCAAGGGTCAATACGAAGAAACGGTGGGGACGACTTTTGACGGATATAAGATGATTTTCAGCTTTCAGAACGCTTAATGGATAGTGCGCATTCTATATGATTGTAATTTTTATGAGGACCCATAAAGTGTGCTCCGGCGAGCCAATTGTGCATGGTAAGTGCTTAGAATATAGGAGGACAAGGAATGGGAACAAGTTTGTTAGATGATATTATGGCTACTGCGGAAAGCTTTACTAACAACTTTTCGGATAAAGGTCACTTTGATTATAGTGTGGAAAGCTTGCATGGAGTAGAACAAATTTTAGAAGAAGTATGTGATTATGAGTTGGATGAGGACACTCTCAATTCCGTGTCTTCCATGGTTGGATGCTATATTTTCGAGGTAGCAAGAAGAAATTTCGGCGGTAAATACTATTGGATGAAAGAAAAAGAGCAGCCCGTTCTGGTTACAGGCGAACCGTCGTTTTCCGTATCCATCTATGCTTTTGACAAAGTTAAGGGAAGATTAGTCAATGGCAAAGAGGATCATATTCCGTTCTACTTCGAAGGCTATATTAAAGCAGTTGAAAATGGAAGAAACACAGGCACTTGTTCCGTTGTGGTTTAGCTGGACTAGAGAAAATGCATAAGAAAGAGGGATTGCCGTGACCGGTTACTTTTGGCAAGGCTATAAGGTCAGGCTTAGACCTACCCAGCCGAGCGATTGGGAGGACTGGAGAAGGGAAAGCTCCGACAGCGACGGCATAAGGCTGATGGAGTGGGGAATTCAGCTTCCGGTGGACGATTTCAATGTGCGCGAAATGTCGGAGAAATACGACCATTTTAAAGATGATTATAGAAAGATGTTCGCGATAGAAACTTATTCCAACCAACTCGCAGGTCTGATCAACCTGAATACCATTGACTACAAGAACGGCACCTTCAGCTTTGGATTGGGAACGAACCGGGCGTACAGAAATCAAGGATATGCTTCAGAAGCGGTTAGAATTATTTTAAGGTACGGATTCCATGAATTAAGGCTGCAAAAATGCAACTCCAGTTGCGTAGACATTAATGAGCCATCGATTAAGCTGCACAGGAAACTTGGCTTTAGGGAAGAAGGATTAAGGAGAAGGGTCATCTATATGAACGGCCGTTACTATGACAATTTGTTGTTTGGGATCACGAAGGAAGAGTTTGACGAGAATGACCGGATATACATATCGAATCAAGAAGCATAGGATTCATAGTAATATTGTGATTAGGCGGCAGCGACCGCTCTACAAAAAACACTAGCCCGTCATTTCATGCGGACTAGTGTTTTTGACATCTTTGAAAAGATTTCGTTAGGATCTTTTACAAGTACTAAGGGGAAAGCTGCTGCTTTAAATAGTGTACCCATCGGTTATGAAATTCCGATTCTGTGCAGTGAAAGATTTCCTGGAAACCGGCCGGATTCCTAATGAGTTGATTCAGTTTAATCAATCCGTATTCCTTCGAGATGAATTCGATAATTTTATAAGAGAATTGAAATCCCTTCATCGTTTCAAAATCCCACGAGTCATTATTCAATTCCTGAAAGGAAGGGACGCTTCCCTGCCGAATGGCTTCAGAGATGGACTTTAGCGTGTTTTGGGCGATTTTGAAAAGCCAAGTAAATAGGCTGCATTCCTTTCGGAAAGAAGGCCACTTCTCCGTAGCTTTCAAAAATACCTGCTGTGTTAAATCGTCCGCCCTATCGGATTCAACCTTCATAGAGAGATATTTGCGAATTTTGGAATGAAATTGATGGTAGATAAGTTCTAAAGTTTCCTGCTTCCCTTGATTATCCGGATAACCAAGGGTTTTTTTGTCATGAGCTCCTGACATGGATTAACCTCCTTCGACCTTACACATAATTAGACTTCGCAGAGGAGGAAAAGGCCACAGAATTATAAAAATAACTCAGCCATCATTTTAAATAAAGTTCGGCAGGCCTGACCGCAGGCGGATCAGCATGTCCTATTGCCCTTTACGAAGTCTTAATGCCTGTCGATGCCCATATAGATGATAGGAGTAAACATAACGGGGCGAAGGGAGAGTCAGCCGGTTATGAAGCAGAGAATCACGGTGGAGCAAGTCCTTCAATTAAGTGAAGAGCAGAGGGGGAGGGTACGGCAGCTATGGACCCCGGATAACGGAGACCGGGTTCTGTATCGCTCCAAGGAAGGAGTCATTACGGGAATAGACAGTTTGAATGCGGGAGGAACATTTTTTGTAGAGACGATAGACAAGAAATGGCGGGCCCTGTTAGTTGAAAAAAAGGAATGTATACCGCTGCTTTCTATCGGTCAGATGGTGGAATTAATCGCTGCTATACACGAAGAAGGGGATGAAAGCCTTAACGCCATCTTCCCGAAGATGGAGGAATGGACGGCCGGGGAGCTTTGTGACCGGCTTTATGAAGCTATCCGAACCCATCTTTAGGCGGGCATCCCTGTCTCGCAAGTCGGCTAGTCTGTCGTGGGAGAAAGTGTATCCTCTGCAAGAGGAGATTCTAGCTGATCTATGAATGCTGAAGGGGGAGCAGTTTGGAAATATAGGGATATTAATGGATGGAGGGCTTGCCCGGAAGTCGTATTTTGCGATGAAATCAACCTGCAACGCGCGCGCTGCTCCCGCGGGCGTTGCAGCGCTGCATGGCGGGTGGCCGGACTCCCATGATTGCTGCGATCTGTCAAAAAGCCCCTCCCTGCTCTAACAGCAGAAAGGGGAGAATAGTTAATGATGTATAGTCAATGTTGACTATTTGGTCGAAAAATAAATGCCTGTCAGGATCTGCGGCTTCTGGAAAAAAGCGGATGCCCGGCATCCCAACGGAAAGTGAGGCTGGCCATGAGGACTAGCCCGAGAGTGAATGCTGCGATGATCCCGATGTAAGGCAGTGTGGCTCCCGGATCGCCACGTTAAAAAAAGGGGTAGGGCCGCTATGCGTAGAATATACAAGAGAAACGCGATGAATAGGGAAACACACTATAAAGTAACCTTAACATGGAAAGGCGGGGATCCTAATGGGTTTTCATTTGCAAGAAGCGACCATTCAAGAAATCCGGCAAGCGTTCGCGTCAGGGGAGTTGACTTCCAGACGGCTTACCCTTATGTACCTCGAACGGATAGCGGAATTCGATAAAGCCGGTTCTTCACTTAATTCGGTGCTGGAGCTGAACCCGGACGCCCTGTACATTGCGGAAGCCTTGGATCTGGAAAGGGCAGAGGGCCGGATCAGAGGTCCGCTTCACGGTATCCCTGTTCTGCTGAAGGATAATATCAACACGGCGGACAAAATGCATACAAGCGCCGGTACACTCGCCCTTGCGGACTCGTTCGCTCCGGAGGATGCATTCCTGGTCAAGAGGCTGCGGGAACAGGGCGCCGTCATTATCGGCAAAGCAAATATGACGGAGCTGGCCAATTTCATGTCCGATGTCATGCCCAGCGGGTACAGTTCCCGGGGCGGGCAGGTACTGAATCCCTATGGCCCCGGAAAATTCGACCCGGGAGGGTCCAGTACCGGTTCGGCGGTTGCCGTGGCGGCGAATCTGTGTACGGTAGCCGTCGGCACGGAGACATCGGGATCGATTCTGGATCCCGCTTGCTGCAACAGCATTGTCGGGATTAAGCCGACACTTGGTTTAATTAGCCGGACAGGGATATGTCCTATCACCTATACCCAGGACACCGCAGGCCCCTTGGCCAGGACGGTGGAGGATGCGGCGATCCTTCTGGAAGCGATGACGGGGATAGATCCGGAGGATCCTGCGACTTGGGCAAGCCGGGGCAGAGAACCTTCCGATTACAGGTCTTGTCTCGACCCGTCCGGTCTTGCCGGAGCGCGAATCTGCATCAATCGAGGGTATGAGGAAGAGTTTACGGCGGAAGAGAAGGCACTGATTGACCAATGCATAAGAAGGATGGAGGAAGCCGGGGCCGAAATCGTCGAACATATCGATCTTCCTCACATAGCGGATCATTCCTGTGTGCTGCTATACGAATTCAAGTCGGCTCTCAACCGATATCTGGCGGCGCTCGACCCGAGATTGCCGGTCAAGAGCCTGAGGGATATCATTGAATTCAACAACTATCATGCCGAGGAGGCTCTGAAATACGGCCAATCGCTGCTTCTGCGCGCAGAGCATGACACCTCGGGCACCCTTACGGAAGCACAATATATCCGCGACCGGCTGCAGGATTGGAGGAGGTCACGGGAGGAGGGAATTGATCGTTTGCTGCAGGAGTATTCACTGGATGCCCTGTTCTGCCCGGGAGTGACGGATTCTCCTGCGGTGTCGGGCTATCCGTCGATAATCGTTCCGGCCGGCTTTACGGAGACCGGCAAGCCCTTCGGCGTGGCCTTCACCGGCACGGCCTACAGCGAGTCGACGCTGATTCGCATTGCCTATTCTTTCGAGCAGAGGGTCAACGCCCGTATCCCGCCCATATTGGAATGAAGGTGCGAATAGCTATCGATAGTTCAGTCCTCTATGCTGTTCGGGGGCTGTTCTTTTTGAAAAAAATAAGAAAGCAAAAGTTTCACCTTAAATCTGTTCTTATATTTCATCGGTAAACGGGCCTTTCCAAAGGACGGTGATAGCCGTTAATCCTTGGTGCCCTAATCAAAGCCCGGAACTCTTGGCTGGGGATGAAATCGGGGAAGGATTTGATATTATATAAAGGTGTAAAATCTGATATGATAAAGCAATAGCAATAGCAAAAGCAATAGCAATAGCAAAACAATAGCAATAGTAACGGCATGCGGGATGCGCGCTTGCACGAATAAGATAAGAATACTTCTAGGCGAAAGGATGTACCGGATGAAGTTCAGACCTTGTATCGATCTTCACGATGGAAAAGTAAAGCAGATTGTCGGCTCCAGCCTTAATGATGATAGTAGTGACTCCCTGGTCACCAATTTTGAAGCCGAGATGTCCGCGGCCGATTATGCGCGTCTGTACGCGAAGGATAGCCTTACCGGAGGGCATGTCATCATGCTGGGACCGGGCAATGAAGAAGCGGCTTTGTCCGCGCTGCAGGCTTATCCGGGAGGGCTGCAGCTGGGCGGCGGCATCAACGCGGACAATGCGAAGAAATATATCGAAGCGGGAGCTAGCCACGTTATCGTAACCTCTTATGTGTTCCAGAACGGGCAAATCGACTTCGAGCGGTTGTCCGGACTTGTGAAGCTTATTGGCAAGGAAAGGCTGGTACTGGATCTAAGCTGCCGAAAACGCGGCGACACTTACTATGTAGTCACGGATCGTTGGCAGAAGTTCACTTCTTATGAAATCACCAAACATAATCTGGACGAGCTGTCGGCTTACTGCGACGAGTTTTTGATTCATGCCGTCGATGTGGAAGGGCTATGCCGCGGAATCGAAACGGAGCTCGTCGAGAAGCTGGGGGAATGGGTCACTATTCCGACGACCTATGCGGGAGGGGCTTCTCAATACTCGGACCTGAATCTGGTTAAGGAACTGGGACAGGGGAAAATTGATTTGACGATCGGCAGCGCCCTCGATATTTTCGGCGGCAAGATTCCTTACCGGGATGTCGTACAATGGAGAGGATAACAGATTAATCCTTTCGACCAAAAGCTGCTATGGTATAGGTAAGGTATCCATTTGGAGAAAGCTGTTGAATTCACGGTCTTCGAATGGATACTCGTTATCCTATCCTAAACCTTCCACGTAATTCTTCTCATCTCGCTCCCCTTTTTAATTTATCTTAAATTGACTCTATTTTTCACCAACTAACTACCTTCAAATTAACTATCCCCAAACTTACGATCTTCTGACTAACTCTAACTGACTAACTCTAACTGACTAACTCTAACTGACTATCTCAACGTCTGACTGTCTGATATGCTTTTTGATTTCTCGTACAGCTCCCCTTCCTCTCCGGTTACTGCTTACTTACCCCGAAAAGTGTCCTTTCTCTCGCTTGATCTCCGATTCTCTCTATGGACAGCTTTGATAAAGGCCGTTCAAAATAACTACGCGAACTAAAACTACCGGAATGGGGCCTAGGACGCTTATGACTTGATTTGGCAATAGTCCCTCCTAATTTCTCTTAGTGCTTCAGTGACTTAAATTCCTGCGAAAGTGCACGAATTTCAATTTCAAACCTGCGTCCGAGGCCATTAACGGGAAAAATCATGCATTTTTTCATCAATTTTCCAAAGCGGGGCAGCACATAGCTAAAAAGATGTACAATCGCCGCTTTTCCGAACTTTGCAAGGAGATGTACAAATATCGCGGCAGTCTCCGGCTAAAAAAGGTGTACAATCGCCGCTTAAAGTTCCGGAGCATAAATCGAACCGCCTGCGGGTAGCTTGGATTGCCTCGAAAGCTTCATTAGGTCCTTCAATGCGGCCGGGTTTGCTCCATAAGCTGCTGTGTTTTTGAGAGGGCAGGGGCTGCTAACTCGACTTTCATATGTTTCCATTTGTGCTTTCTCGACCACTCGGCGAAGCTCATAATTGACACCGCATAAGCCCAACAAGCTTAAGACAGCGCTCACATAAAAATGATTGACACTATTTATGACAGAATATATGATATATGTACCTGTAATTTAGATGTCTATATCTAAAAATTAAAGCGCTTTAATTTGTCTATGAAAAGAAATGGGGGAAAGCGGTTATCGCCGAACGTCCGGAGAAAGCTTCATGTCTGCTCATGCTGTTATCAGCCGGGGGTAGCTCCTCGGGCGCTCGATTATTCGAGGGGGTGAACTCTTGCATTTGTGTGGTTCCGTATGCTGAAAGCGAATCCAAAATTGTAAATCATTAAGGGGAGACTGTTGGTATGAATGAGACAGCCGTTCAAACTCGGGACACCAGGCAGCCTAACACAGGACGGTGGAATGGCTTAAAAAGGAGAATGTGGCGGGAACGGTATATTTACTTGCTGCTGCTTCCGGGGGTTCTTTACTTCGTCATCTACAAGTATGTGCCGATGGCCGGGCTAGTGATCGCCTTCCAGGATTTCAATCCGTTCACCAGCATTTGGGAGAATGATTGGATCGGGTTCAAGAACTTCTCGCGAATCTTCGCGGATAAAGAAGTGGTGAATGTCATCTGGAACACGATCAACATTTCTTTACTGCAGATTTTGATGGCTTTTCCAATTTCCATTATTCTGGCACTGATGCTTAATGAACTGCGCAACGAAACATATAAACGCATTATTCAATCCATGGTGTATCTGCCGCACTTTTTATCCTGGGTCGTTGTTGTCGGTATTTTTGTCGTGTTCCTGCGCGGAGAAGGCCTGATTAACAAATTCCTGACGGATACCTTGAATTGGAACCAGATTCCTTTCTTGACCGATCCGGCCTTGTTCAAGCCTGTCATCATCGCCCAGATTATTTGGAAGGAATCGGGCTGGAGCACGATTATTTTCCTGGCCGCCTTGGCGGGGGTCAATCCCCAGTTGTATGAAGCGGCCGTTATCGACGGGGCCAGCCGCTGGAGACAGATTTGGCACGTCACTCTGCCGGCCATTCGCAGCGTTATCGTTATCCTGTTCATTCTGCGGCTGGGAAGCGTTATGGATACAGGCTTCGAACAAATCTTCCTGATGCTGAACCCGTTCAACATGGATACGGGCAATGTATTGGATACTTATGTTTACTTCAAGGGGATTCAGCAGGGGGATGTCAGCTTCGCTACGGCCGTCGGCATGTTTAAAGGATTGGTCGGATTGGTCCTCGTGATGGCGGCGAATCGGATCGCCAAGCGCTTCGGTGAAGACGGCCTGTATTAAATGTGACAAAGGAACGGGGAGGCAGGAGCCGTCCGATCCGTTGGCGCGACAGGTTCCTTACATTACCGCTCTCAAGAGATCAGTTTATTTAAAAGGTGGCTTCAAGTGATGATCAAACGTACTTTTTCCGATAGGCTTGCCGACGGCGTCAATATCGTTTTGCTTGCTGTCATCGGTTTATCGATGTTATTTCCTTTCCTGCATATCTTCGCGGTTTCCTTCTCATCCCTTAAGGATGTATTGGAAAGAGACCTTATTCTATGGCCGAGAGAATGGGTCACCGATGCTTATCAAACGATTTTCACATCGAACAATTTTGTACGCTCCCTCACTGTAACCGCTTACGTAACGATAGTGGGAACGATCGTGAATCTGTTTTTTACGGCGACCATGGCTTATGCGCTCACACGCAATGCGCTGGGACAGCGCACGATTCTGATGATGGTCGTATTCACCATTCTGTTCTCGGCAGGGATGATTCCCACTTATCTGGTTGTCAAAGCAACCGGGCTGATCAATTCGTTATGGGCCTTGATCATTCCAGGGGCGATAAGCTCCTTCAACCTTATTGTGATCCGGCAGTTTTTCCTGAGCATACCGACTGAGTTGAATGAAGCGGCGCTAATTGACGGGGCCAACGAGCTGAGGGTGTTCTATTCCATCATCCTGCCGCTGTCCAAGCCTTCCTTGGCCGCCTTCGGATTGTTCTATGCCGTAACCCACTGGAATACCTATTTCGCCGGTATTCTGTATCTGAATAATCCTTCGAAATGGCCGATACAGGTCATTCTGCGGCAAATCGTCATTGTCAATGAGCCTACGGCCGCGCTGGGAGCGGAAGTGATGATGATGCTGGAAAATCCGCCGCCGCCGGTTACCATTCAGATGGCTGCGATCCTTGTCGCTACGCTGCCTATCCTGATTGTCTATCCGTTTCTGCAGAAGCATTTTGCCAAGGGGGTGATGCTCGGCTCGGTCAAAGGGTAGAAGCCGTAGGGCGAGCCGCAGCGGTATTCCGCACAAGGGATCGGTAGCATCTTGAGAAGAACGAAGAGTACTGCTTGGACAATGAAAAGGGGAGGTTTTCATATGAAGCACAGTAAATCGTTTATTCTGGCCGCGGCATTCATGCTGACGGTGACCGCTTGCAGCTCGGGATCGGGATCGGGCACGGGAACGGATCCGGAGAAAACGGCCCAGCCGGAAGCCAAGGTGGAGAAGAAGCATCAACTTACAGGGATCACCTACATCTACGGAAATCCGCCGCCAGGCAATGGAGAAGGGCAGAAGAAGCTTAACGAACGCTTCAATGTCGATTACAAGGTAGACAAGGTCCCGCAGGAAAACTATGTGGAAAAGCTGACAGCCATCGTATCGGGGGGAGATATTCCGGATATGATCGGGTTCCGGCCGAATGATATGGCCCTGTTTCAAAAATGGGCGGGCCAGAAAGCTTTCCTTCCGCTGGATGATTACATCGACAAATATGAATCGCTTAAAGCGGTTCCCAAGGAAGTATGGGACCAGTTCAGAATCGACGGCAAAATATACGGGATTCCGTCCTGGGCTCCTCTGGAAGGCAATTCCTTCATGATTCGCAAAGACTGGCTCGATAATTTGGGGCTGGAGATCCCGACCAGCTACGAGGAGCTTAAAGAAGTAGCTATCGCGTTCACGAAGAACGATCCGAATAAGAACGGGAAGGACGACACCTACGGATTGGCCATAGGGCAGAACATCAACCCGGATTTTGCGATGGGGCCTTACTGGCAGTTCAATACATGGTATCATAAAGACGAGCAAGGTAATTTTATTCCCGGAATTATGTCCGAGGGACGCAAGGAAATTATTCAATTCATGCACGACCTGTACAAAGAGAAGGCCATAACCAGTGATTTCGCCGTGCTGAACTGGGCCGATACGAATGACGAATTTTACAAGGGGAAAGCGGGAATTTTCCTGGTCGCCCCTCGCGGAATGTCCCAGGCTTATATGGAAGGCCTGCTGCAAATCAACCCGGAGGCTGAATTCGCCGTTCTTCCGCCATTTGAAGCACCCGACGGAAGCCAGGGCTTTACAGCAGGGACGGGATACGCCCGCTTCAACGCTTTGAGCGCCAAGCTGGCCAAGGATCCCGACAAGCTGGCGAAAATATTGGAGATGCATGATTTCTCCAGAGCCTTCTATCCTTCTTCCGAGCAGGGCGCCTCCAATGCCGATTTTGATTGGTTCTACGGAGGGGAGAATGTTGGCTACAAAATGGAGAACGGCAAACGGGTGATGCTAAAATCTGCCGAGGGCTGGGAGCCCGCCGCTTACTTCCAGGATAATACGAACTGGATTCCGGACGGTGTGGACCCCGAATTTGACAAGGCTTACACCGAGCCGAAACTAATTCAGGTGACCAAGGACCTGATGGCCCTGAATAAGGAAATGAAGAGATATTTCCCGCCGAATTACGGCATTCAGTCAGAAACGGATAATCTGAAGGGTACGGAGCTGCTTACCTTTATGATGAACGAGCAGACGAAGATGATTGTCGGCCAGCGTCCGATTTCCGATTGGGACGCGCTGGTGGCTGAGTATTTGCAGCGTGGCGGAGCCGATATTATTAAGGAAGTCAACGCCGGAATCAAGGAACGGGGTTATAGTGAAAGAGTTTGGAAATAAAGTCGCCAACCCATATTGATTGGCGATAATCCGTTGATAAATTCCTGGGGGAGGGGCAGCTATTGCCCCTCTTACTGATTGCTGGGGATTAATATTTATGGGCAGAGGTGAGAAGAAATGGGACGCTTTGAATGTATAGGCACGCCGGTTCGCGCGGATGAGACCCGTTCGGCGGCGGTATGCCGCAACGCCGAGGGTGAGGAGCGCGTCGTTATTGCCGCACGCGGATACGTGCTGATCGTCCATCCCGATACCGGGGATTGCCGGCAGCTTCCTTTTCCCGAAGGCTTGGTCGATTATCCGTTCGCATCCATAAGCGACAAGGCCGGCCGATATTATACCGGAGCCGGCCGCATGCTGATGGTGCTGGACCCGTTCACGGCCGAATTCGTCTGGTGGACGAAGGGTGGACAGGTGCCGGAGGAGGAAATTCTCGGCTTCGCCTTTGCTGAGACGGAGGAAGGCACTGTATATGCGACCACTTATCCGGGCTGCAAACTGATAAAGGTGAACCCGGATACAGAAGAATGCGAACGGATAGGCCGCTTGAGCAACGGGCAAAAATACGCGATGTCTCTGGCCGCCGACCGTCAGGGCTGGCTCTATGCAGGCATCGGTACGCAGCAAGCCGGCATTAGCGCTTATCATCCCGATACCGGCATACTGGCGGAGTGGCTGATCTCCGGGGACGATGTGGCGGGGAGCGGCCAGGTTCACCGGGGAACCGACGGGGAGGTGTATGCAAGCCTGCCTCTGGCGGGTGAGGGTCAGGAAGCGCAGACCCGCTGGTTCCGGCTGCTGGGCGGCGAGGCGGTCCCTGTGAAGGCTGCGGATGTCGCTCCCTCCGTTTATCAGGGCAGCGGATATCAGAAGCTGTACGGTCATTTGTCCGGCGGACGGAAAATCATCTCCTGGCAGCTGGCGGACAGCGAGCTGGCCATGGAGGAAGCCGACGGGAGCACGACGGTTTGCCCGCTCCATTATGAAGGCTGGGGCACCAGTCTCTCCCCTATGACCCAAGGGCCGGACGATCGGCTCTATGGCACCTCCAACCATCCGCTGCATCTCTATCGCTATGATCCGCGAGAAGACGAGATGGTCAATTTCGGCGGCAAGGTGGTGGAAGAGGGCGGGGGAGGCAATATTTGCGCCTATGCGGCGCAAGGTCCGTATTTGCTTGGAGCGGCATATGCCGGGGGCAGGGTTCATATGCTGGATACCCGTGAGAACCCGGGTTTGGAGCGGGATGGCGGAAGAAATCCAAGGCTCGTATATTCTGACGACAGGATTCACCGTCCGCGCTGTGCAGCAGCCCATCCGGACGGGCAGCATATTCTCTACGGCGGTTTTCCCGGATATGGCGCAGTAGGGGGAGGACTGGGAATCGTGCATGTGCCGAGCGGAACGGTCACCGTGTATCCTCATGATCAGATTGTGCCGTTTCAGAGCACGCTTGGCCTGGTCTGCCTGAGCACGGGAGATGTCATCGGCGGCACCAGCATCGAAACGCCGGGAGGTGCCGAGCCGGCGGCTCGGGAAGCGGCCCTGTACCGTCTGAGCTGGCAGGAGCGGAAGGTCGTTCGCCGTTGGACGATACTTCCTGAAGCTCGGGAAATCTCGCTGCTTGCCTGTGACTCCCGGGATCTTATCCACGGCCTGACCTCGGATTCGCTTTATTTCGTCTATGATCCTCGTGAGGAACGTCTGCTGCAGCGCATAGACTTGTCGAGTTGGGGAGGGGTAGTCAGACAGGGGCTTATTACGGCAAGGCAAGGAGGCCAAACCGTAATATTCGGATTATTAAGCGGTGTGCTGTTCCGGGTCGATCCCGGCACCTGTGAGCCCGTTAGGCTGGCCGACACCCCGAAGAAGGCGACCAGCGGATTAGCTTATATTAATGGGAAGCTGTATTTCGGCTGCGGCAGCGAGCTATGGCGGTATAGCATAACTTGCAAAGCATAAATTGGAAATGATAGAAAGGCCATGATATACTAGAATGAAGCGACATTGACTAGGGGCGGTAAACTATGCTGCGTAGAAGGAATAACTTTCAAGAGAGATATGATCGGTTTCTTCGAGAGCTAAGAGACGAAATAGTAAGCGGGGAATTGGCGCCGGGGGAATATATACTGCCGGAGGGCACCCTGAGCGAGAAATACGAAATGAGCCGAATGTCCATTCGGAAGGCTCTGGCCGAGCTTGTCCAGGACGGTTTGATAGAGAAGATACCGGGCAAAGGGAATCGCGTAACGAGGCCCGCCTATGAACAGTCCCCTATCCAATTAAGACTCGCATGGTTTTCGAATTCGTACGAGATTGAGATTGTTCGACGCATTATCGCGGCATTCGAGGAGCGGCATCCGATGATCAAGGTCGAGCTGATGCTTCTTCCTGAGGATGAATATACGGACTCCATCATACGTTTAACGGAACAGGGCGCCGGTCCGGATGTGTTCATGATCTCGGATCAGCATGTGCGCGAATGGATAGATGTGGGCAAGACCGAGTATCTGACCGGGTATGTCCCCAAGCACTTGGATCCGCAAGCAAGCAGCTATCCCCAGATATTCGAAATCTTCACGGATGGGGGGCGCATGCTGGCAGCTCCTTTCATATTCTCGCCGGTAGTCATCTGCTATAATCGTTCAATTTTTCGGGAGAATGGAATGGAGGATCCGCAGATCAAGGACTGGAACGATCTGTTGGAGGTCGCCAGGAAGTGCACGCGGTCTGCCCGGAAGGACGGTATGGTGGAGGAGTACGGGTTCTGCTTCTCTTCTTCGATGAACCGTTGGCCCGTATTTCTGCTGCAGAACGGCGGAGAGCTGATGGAGCAGGGACGGAGTGTTTTGTCCAAGCCGGAGAATATCGAAGCGCTGAGCTTCTGTACCTCGCTTATGTACGAGCACAGAGTGTCTCCTATTTACTCTCATGGAAGCAGTCACCTGGCGGAAAGCCTGTTCAAGAAGGAGAAGGTCGCGATGATTATGACCACCTACTACTTCATGAACGAGTTTCGCAATCTTTCAATAGAATGGGATGTGCTTCCTCTGCCGAAACAACGCGAGGAGGCCACTCTGCTGCTTGGCGGAGGACTTGCGGTCAGCTCTCAATCCGAGCATACCAAGCTAAGCCAGAAGCTGGTCGATTATATGACCGGTCTGGAAGCGCAGACGATGATCAAGCAGTACGGATGCACGGTTCCGGTACTAAGATCGGTGGCGGAGGACGATAAGCTGCTTGATCCGGCGATTCATCCCCGGCATTATAATCGTTATCTGGACGTGCTTCCCTATGCCCGCCCGCTGAAGAGCTTGGGGCTTGGCCAAAGCCAGATCCGCTTGCTCTTCGATGAGCTCAATCTGCTGTGGGCCGGAATGGAGAAGCCCGCGGAGGCATGCTCGAGAATCGAATCGAAGTTTAACCGAAGACCGAAGGAACAGCCGCTTGTATGATATGGGCGGCTTTTTTTATATAGTTTTGCCTGCAACGAGAAACTGAACGTCCTTGGACAAGGACGGCGGCAGCCGTTTCTTCCTGCTACTCAGGGATATTAATTTACCTGCACAATTGCACGTCTTTTGCTGATATTGGCTGAAATCGTTCCGAAGACCTGCACTTTTGCAGCTCCTTAAGGGCCTCGCACCTTTTTTGATAGTCGGGAGACCAGACCGGATTAACATTTTGCGCCTGTACAATTTTTAAGCAGCGAACGCAATTTCCTTCTTGACGGATTTCCTCGAATCGTTCAAAGTGAAAGTCATGAGAGTACTACACAAAGTAACCGGAATCCACTATTTTATGGAAGCGCATACAGGTACAATAGCGGTACACTTCCATCCTTCCGGTATTCTCGGCAAACATGATAACAAGGGGTATAAGTATGAAGAACCGCTCCGTAAGTAGACTAAGCCGCTTGATAATACTGGTTTCCGCTGCCGGTTGGATATTGATGGCCTCCGTCTCTTGCTCTTTACTGCCGACAGGCAAGGAAGGAAGGAGGGATAAGGACGGAAGTCCTCTGCCATCCAAAATTCGCATAGTAATCAGCAGCATGGGGCTCACTTTTCCGAATGGACTAAATGAAAACAACAATCCGTATCTCGACTATATCGAGCAGAGCACCAATCTGGATGTTGAGGTGATATTGCCGCCGGTGGATGCTTATCAGGAGATGCTCAATGTGATCATGGCATCGGGGGATTTGCCCGATATGCTCAATACGAGCAATCCCGGATTTCTGTCCAACTATGTCAAGAAGAATGCTTTGATGCCGCTGGATGATTACATCGATAAATATGGAGCCGATTTGAAACGGCTCATTCCCCAGGAAGCCTGGGATCAGGTCACCTTCGACGGGAAAATCTATGCGATTCCCAGCCTGAATGAGGTGAAAGGAACGGAGATCATGTATGTCCGCAAGGACTGGCTGGATAAGCATGGCCTTAAGCCTCCCAGGACGCTGGATGAATACGTGGAGGTTATGAGAGCCTTTGCCGGAAACAACCCGGACGGCAGTATTTCCGGCGCTGTCGGCTTATCCATTACTGAAAATCTGGGGAGAACCGCTCCTTTCTTCGGCGCGTTCGGAACTCAGAAGAATGCTTGGTATGAACGTAACGGAGAACTGATCTACTCGGGAATTTTGCCGGAAACGAAGGAAGCGCTCGCTTTCCTGGCTGAATTATATCGGGAGAAGCTTCTGGACCAGGAGTTCCCTTTGAACAAGACCAAGACACTGGAGGAGAAGATAATATCGGGCAAGGTGGGACTGTTCTCCGCGGCTTGGTTTGATACGAGAGGTCCGATTGAACAAAACCGCAAGCTCGATCCGACCGCAGAATGGATTCCGCTGGAGTATCCGACTGGCCGGGACGGGCACAGAGGAACCTACACCACTTCCATTGTCCGTTCCTATAACGTGATTCCGGCTGCAAGCAGCAACCCGGAAGGGGTCGTCGCTTTTCTCAATTTTATCGCCGGGGAAGGGCACAAAACGCTAAAGCTCGGCTTTGAGAACGAAGTCTGGACGAAGAAGGACGGGAAGATGATTTCCAATTTCGAGGAGCATAACAAGCAGCAATACCGCGGCATTTACGGTGCGCTGTGCGATACGGTGGAGCTGTCTGTGAGCAAGGACCGGCTTGACTCGCTGGGAGAGCATTTTCACCTGTGGGACAATATAGAGCAAATCCATGCCAATTTGATCAAAAATGAGTTCGATGCAGCCCCTACGCCGGCAATGGGCAAATACAATGCCAAGCTGCAGCAGCTTATGGACGAAACCTTTACCAAAATCGTCGTCGGTACGGTTCCGCTGGACGCGTTCGATGATTTTGTAGAGAAGTGGAAGCTGGAAGGCGGCAATGAAATCACGCAGGAAGTGAATGAGTGGTACAAGAACAAGTAGGAGGAACGCGCATCTATGAGAAGGCTGCTGAGAGGAATCTATAATTACTTTACCGGACGCATTCAGGTGAGGCTGACATGCTATTTTCTTCTCATCCTCCTTCCCCTCGTGATCATCAGCTTGTTTGCCAACGGCAAATCTCAACAGATATTGGAGGAGGAGACCGGGGAAAGAACACGCGGGGCTCTTCAGGCCGCAGTGGAATATATCGATTTGACCCTGCAGAATGTGGATGAGCTGTCCACTCTTCTGGCAACGGACCGCAACCTGATCCGTCTTCTCGAAGAGGCGGAATCGCAGCTGACGCCGCAGTCCATTGTCGACTTTTCCCTTCTGATGCGGGAAATTACAAATGTGATGTCCATCAATCATATTTTGTCTAAAATATCCATCATTCATCTGCCTTCCGAAATGATGATCACTACGGACTCCGGCGGAAAGCGAATTCCCGGTGCGGAACGGCATCCAGTCATCGCCAAGACGGTCGAAGCTAACGGGGCCAGGCTGCTGTACATCCCGGAAGCCGACGGGAACGAGGATCTGCTTAACGGTACGTTCGAGACCGATCAAATCTATTTATTGCGGACGATGGATTTATACAATCATGACCGGCAGCCGAACATACTGATTCTGGCGATCAAGAGAGATACGCTGCTCAAGCTGACCTCTTCGATTCAACCGTCCGAGAATGCCCATATCTACTTGTTCTCCAATGATAACAAGCTGGTAGCCGGCACCGGGCATAGCCGTTTCTTCCCTTATTGGGATCCGGTGAGCGAGGAGATGGTTATGAAGAGCATGGAGAAGCACGAAGAGAATATGTTCATCATTCGTGCCAAGTCCCGCTATTCGAATTGGTCGCTCCAGCTCATGCAGCCGGAGGTTGAACTGAACGGGAAGACCCGGCAGCTGCAAATGTTCACTTATTTGATCATCGGGCTGAGCGTTATTCTGGCCCTCTGGATCTCCTGGATTGTGTTCAGCGGGATTTCCTCGCCCCTGTCTAATCTGGCATATGGGCTCAGGCAGTTGAGATTCGGCAACCTCGACGTCAGGCTCAGCGACAATAACCGCAAGGACGAGTTCGGATATGTAACCAACACATTCAATAAAATGATTGAGGATCAGAAGCATCTGATTGAAAATCACTATGAGCAGCAGCTTCGCTTGTCCCGAACGGAACTGAAATTTTTGCAGTCGCAAATTAATCCGCATTTTCTGTATAACACTTTGGACACGATCTATTGGACGGCCAAAAATTACGAGGCAAGCGAAATTAGCGAAATGGTGCTGAATCTTTCCCGTTTTTTCCGGCTCAGTCTGAACAAGGGGAAGGATACGTTCACCGTTGAGGAAACAATGGGTCACCTGAATTATTACATCCGGGTGCAGCAGCTTCGCTTCCTCGACCAGTTTACAGTGGAGTATGAAATATCGGAGGACAGCAAGCACTTATATATTCTTAAGCTGCTGCTGCAGCCGCTCGTGGAGAATGCGATACTGCACGGGCTGGAGAAGAAGCAAAGCGGAGGCCATCTCCGGATCGTAAGCCGGTTAGAGGACGATCATTTGCAGCTTACCGTGCAGGATAACGGAGTCGGAATAAGCGCAGAGAAGCTGCGGTATATTCGGCAGGAGCTTGCTGCGGCCGCCTCGGTCGTCTCCAGCGCACATTCCGCGGAACCGGTTGAAGATCTGTTCGGCTTAAGAAATGTGGTCTCCCGTATCAAGCTGTATTACGGCAGCGAAGCGCGGCTATCTATTGACAGCCAGGAAGAGGTAGGGACGACCGTCCTGCTTTCCATCCCAATGAGCGACCGCTTAACGACGGGCAACGGAGGCTAATGCTCCTTGTCCTTTTCTTTTTTTGCCGGCTTTGTTGGAACCCTCCTGTTCTTTTTTCCATACATTGAAGCAGGGCTATAGTCCCTCCGGATCTATAGTTTTTTTATAAAGATTTCTTATAGGAAACAGGAACAATGCTTATAAGGAGGACAACATGAACTGGCTGGAAGAAGTAAAGAGAGTGTTCAACGGGATATCCTCCGGCAAGGAGGAAGAGCTTAGAGCGGCTATTCGCGAATTGAAGTGCACTCCGCTTCAGATCGGTCCGCACGTAACCGAGCCGAAGGATTTGCCCTACGGACGGAACGTCATCCACCGGACCGATCAAGTGGAAGCGATCGTCATTTACCTGCCGCCTCTCCAGTCTACCTTTATCCACGATCACGGCAAATCGGTAGGCTGCGCTTATATCGTGCAGGGGACGATGGTAAATACGATCTATAAACCTAATGACCGCGGCAAGGCGGAGTTTCTTTACGAATACAGGCTGAATGCCGGGGAATGTTTCTACGCCGGGCCGGGGCAGGTTCACGCCATGCGCAACCCGTCCAACAAGCCGCTCATCACTTTCCATTTGTATTCGCCGCCGCTGCAGAAAGCTAACCGTTATGAGGCGGAATGGGTTCTCGATTTTGTTATTTAAGCCTGAACAGCCGATGCGGGGGAACGGCGCTTCAAGTTCAGGACGTCCAGCGTCTGCTGATAAAGCCGCTGCATCAATGCTCTTTCCTCCCCGTCGGTTATCTCCTCGGGCCGTTCAAGGGCGGCCTGAATGGGAACGACCTGATAGGTTCCGCTCTTCGTCTGCTCCGGAGAGCGGACCCAGGTAGGCACTGCATGCACATCGGAGATGCGCACCCTCCGGTTAGGTGCTTTCTCGATTTCGATTTGCAGAATCACTCCGGCCAGGGTGGACGGATTTTTTTTCAAGCGGGTGCTTAACAGACTTCCCATGGAATAGACGGCAAAATGTCCGGGTGAAGGAAAATACGCCGGCTGTACAACATGGGGGTGGGAGCCGAGAACAAGGCGGGCTCCATGCTGGAGAAGCATCCTAACCAACCGCCGCTGTTCGCCGGTCGGCTTGTGGCTGTACTCGGGTCCGGCGTGAATACAGACAATCGGAAGATCGGTGACCCGAACGAGATTCTTCAGATCCCGTAACATCGAGGGCAGGTGAATTCGGTTAACCATCCACGGCTTCGGGACCGGCAGCGAATTGGTTCCTCTTGTGTATGACAGGATGCCGATGCGGATTCCATTGCGTTCCAGGATCAGAGGCTTAGACGCTCCCGCTTTGGACGCATAGGTTCCGGTATGAGCGATACGGTGCTTGTTCAAGATGCGGAGGGTGCGGACCAATCCGGCCTCCCCCCGATCCATGCAATGATTATTGGCAGTCGTTAATACGTCGACTCCGCTGTGGGCCAGCGCTGCCGCGAATTCGTCCGGACAGTTGAATTCGGGATACCGGGTCTTCGGATTTCTCCTCATATAGCTGCTTTCCCTGCCCGCCAATGTCACTTCCAGATTGCCTATCGATAAATCGGCATCCCGCAATATAGGCGCGATCGGCTCCAGCAGCGGCTCGAAGGAATACCGGTCCGTATCGGGCAGCTTGGCCGTCGTTATCATGTTTCCTCTGACTAACAGGTCGCCAAAGGCGGCTATTCGAAGTTTATTCCCGCTCATCCAAACTCTCCCTTCCTTTCTAGATTAACCGGCTCGAACCCACGAGTCTTATTATCCTATTCAGCAGAAGCGGAAAACGTTAGTTCCAGGTTAACAGGACAGGGCAGGGCCAGGGAAAAAGCCGAATCGAGCGGAAATATCGCCGGACGGATCACCCGCGCCGGGCTAAATAGCCGATGACTCCACCCCGAACCGGCGGATCAGCGAAGAGCGGGTCATCACTAGCCTCATCGGAACAAGCTTCTCCGTATGGGGGACGATGCGCCGGCGGTTATTCGGATGGAAGACCGTCAACAGCAAACGCAAATAGGAGGTAGTAAACTTGCGGAAGAAGCCCTGCTCCACGTGGTGAGTCTCAAAGCCCAACCCGTGCGTAATGCCTCGATGCAGCAAAGTTATGCCCTGCAGCGCCTTGACCTGGCTCAGCTGCGGGTTTCTTTGCATTTCTGCGCAAATTTGCCGCATGGCGCCGCGTGTAAGGCGGGCGATCATCAGCGCCACGCGGTTCGCTTCGTTGGACTGCAGCATATGAAGGATTTTCCGATTATCCAAATGCAGTTCGCCGATCCAATCGCCGGAATGTATCCATGTGCCGTCCTCGCACTGAATGCACTTCCCTTGGTACTTGATTACGAACATTTTACAGATGCCGAATTCTCCGGCATATTTGGAGCGTAAGCGGCTGAACGCCTCGAATACCCGCTCCCAGCCCATCCAACAATGCTGGACCACTTGTTTGATTTTTGAACCGGCCTGCATATCCATTTCCTCGCTTTCGTGTTCTCTAAAATTTGCTGCTTACGCGGCCCCGGCGACCAGTACAACCAGGATGGCGGTTATCGTGCCGACCAAACCGCCGGCCAGCACGTCGGAAGGATAATGAACGCCCAGGCAAATACGCGACAGGCCGACGATGAAGGCCAGCGGCAGCAATATCCGGGCGAGCCCGGGATCGGCGAACAAGAACGGAATGAAAGTGGAGAAAGCGGCCGTCGTGTGCCCGGAGGGAAACGAATAATCCTTGAGCGGATGGATGAAGAGCTTCGCCTGCTGCAGGACATCATAGGGCCGGTTGCGCTGGAACGTTTTTTTGATGAGCACTGCCAGCAGATGGCTGGCGGTTAAGGCGATCAGGCTCAGCCAGCCGGTTCTTTGCCAAGGCTCTACCGAGAAAAGGATAATCGAAAGGGAAAACAGGATGGTGAATGCCGCGCTTCCCAAATGGGTGAGCCCCTTTAGTAGGCGGTCGAGCACAGGATGGCTGAGCGAATGATTGCACCAGAGAAACAGCCGATTGTCGTACTCGCGCAGCCAAAGATAATAGCGATGTTTCATTGTTAACACTCCCCAAGGAAAAATAGCTTGACCGGTCGCAGTTGGCGCAGGTCCTGCCTAATGCCGCTGGCCGGGCGCTGTCCTTGCCCGTTCTTCTCGCCTACCGGCCCGATCTGTTAGTTCACACAGCATAGTGATAAGAACAGCAGCGCGCTGATGCCAACCATTACTGTTTCGTCAAAGCTTGTGACCATCCTGTTATGGTTGGATTTGTTTTCCAGTATATCGGATGATGCGGGTAGAACGAACCGGCCTCGCGCCGAGATTTCACCTCCGACCAAAGTCCAGTCTGGTTTTCCCTGAAGCGCCGGCTTTCTGCCTTTTGAAGAATAGAGGCTTATTGTCGTATACTAGTAGGAAGCAGGATAGCCAATTTTCGGAAAAAGGGGGAGAGGTTCATGAACATAGTTGTTCTGGACGGTTATACATTGAATCCCGGCGATCTCAGTTGGGAGCCGCTGCAGCGGCTGGGCCGGTTGACGATCTACGAACGGACGGGCCCGGAGCAGATTGTGGAGAGGGCGCGGGATGCGGAAATTGTGCTGACGAACAAGACACCCTTGCGGGCCGCAACTCTGGAGCAATTGCCCAAGCTGAAATATATCGGAGTGCTGGCTACCGGGTATGATATCATCGATGTGAAGGCTGCAGCGGAACGAGGCGTCATCGTTACGAATGTGCCGGATTACAGCAGCCGTTCCGTAGCTCAGCTTACGATGGCCCTACTGCTGGAGCTGTGTCATCATGCCGGCCGGCATAGCGATTCGGTGAAGGCGGGTGATTGGGCGGCCAGCCGGGATTTCAGCTATTCGCTCACCCCGTTGATCGAATTAAGCGGCAAGACGATGGGGATTATCGGGCTCGGCACCATCGGAAAGCAGACGGCGAAGCTCGCGCAAGCCTTCGGCATGGAAGTGATCGCGACCAAGCGCCGCCTTCCCGTCGGAACAACGGAGGATAACGTGCGGATTGTGGAACTAGACGAACTGCTTCGTCTTTCCGATGTGGTCAGCCTGCATTGTCCGCTTACCCCGGAGACGGAAGAAATCATTCAGCGGAAGACGCTGGACCGGATGAAGCCCTCCGCCTTCCTGATCAACACCTCCCGAGGGAAGCTGGTGCGCGAGCAGGATTTGGCCGATGCGCTGAACGAAGGCCGGATTGCCGGGGCGGCGGTTGACGTTCTGTCCCAGGAGCCGCCGGGAAGCGATCATCCGCTAACGAAAGCGGCCAACTGCATCTTGACTCCCCATATCGCCTGGGCGACACAGGAGGCCAGGAGCAGGCTGCTGGAAACTGCGGCGGCCAACGTGGCCGCCTTTCTTGCCGGCACACCGGTCCATACGGTATAATCGCAATTCTTGTACGTACAGAGGAAAGCAGGGATGAGGATGGAACATTTGCTGGAACTGCGGCAGCTTCTTCGGCGAAGCCGCTCCATTGTTTTCTTCGGAGGAGCGGGGACGTCAACGGAGAGCGGAATCCCGGATTTCCGCTCGGAAGGGGGCTTGTACTCCACTTCGGAGGGAACGGAGGTTCCTCCGGAAGAAATTCTTAGCCGCCGTTTTTTTATGAAGCATCCGGAAGATTTCTACCGCTTCTACAGGAAGAAAATGATATATCCCGATGCCAAACCTAATGCGGCGCACCTGGCCTTGGCCAAGCTGGAGCAGGAGGGGCGCCTGTCCGCCGTCATCACTCAAAATATCGACGGTCTGCATCAGGCGGCCGGCAGCCGCAATGTCCTGGAGCTTCACGGCTCCATTCACCGGAATATTTGCTTGAACTGCCATGAGAGCTACGACCTGGATTATGTTCTGAACAGTGCAGAGAACGTGCCCAAATGCGCGATTTGCCGGGGAAAGCTGAAGCCGGACGTTGTTCTCTATGAGGAACCGCTGGATGAGAAGGTGCTGACAGCGTCCATCGAAGCCATCGCCGGCGCCGATGTGCTGATTGTGGGAGGAACCTCCTTGACGGTATACCCCGCTGCGGGTTTGATTCGGTATTTCAATGGGGACCGATTCATTATTATCAACCGGTCGCCCACTCCTTTTGACGGAACGGCGGATTATGTATTTCACGATTCGATCGGGCAGCTTCTCCCCCAATGGGTGAACGATTCGCCGGATAGCTGAATTTAGCCTGCCTGCAACGTCAGCGGATTCGCAATGCTCATGGCGTGCATTATTTCAGAGTTTTTTTGCTGTTCCGCTATATTTCTGGATTCGTCATCATACGCAAACCGCCGACATCGGCGGTTTTTCCATTTTTCAGTGAACTCGTTCAGCTTAGCTGAACATCGAGTAATCAGATGGAGACTCTACTCCACCTGATTTAGAGCCCACCTATAGAGGTGGGGGTCTTAACCCGATAATACAAACATCGGGATAAAGGTTAAGCTCGTTGCGTCCGCAGCCAATCCTCTTTCCCCGGGTGCAACTTTCCTCCCTATGCCGCGTTTTATATTTGGGGGAGGAGATCAAACGAATGGGAAAGTGGATAAAAATAATCGCTTTTGTCGTGCTCTTGATGAGCGTCGGAACAGTGAACGTCTATGCTTATGATGTAGCGGCTTTAAAGCCATTTAACGATTTGCAGGAAGGAGATTGGTCCGAAGCCTCCGTTTACTTGCTTTCGTCCTTGGGGGTGATAGAAGGCTATTCCGACGGCAGCTTCCGGCCGGATGAGCAGCTGACCCGCGAAGCTTTCATTAAGCTGTTGACATCGGCTCACAAGCTGGGTGCCCCAGCGGAGCCGTCATTAACGTTAACGGATGTAACCGGGGACCGGTGGTCCTATCCATATATTCAGGCCGCTTATTCATTGGGCTGGCTGGATCATATGGTTGAGAACGGGCAATTTCACCCCGAGCGAGCCATTACCCGGGAAGAGGTGGCGGCAGCGGCGGGACGATCGCTGCTGGCCGGCCTCGATGAACAGGAGCGGAAGGCCTGGCTGGAATCGGGCTGGCTCCATGAGCAGGCCGCCAGAGGATTTGCCGATCAGGCGCAATTCCGTCCGGATACGGCGCCCTATGCCTACTATGCAATGAATAGGGGGATCATGGAAGGTGACGAGACAGGCTTTCGCCCCGGCGACGAATTGACGAGGAAGGAGGCGGCGGCGATCATTCACCGGCTGACGGATCGCTTGCAATCCGGACAACCTGTATCGGTGACCGGTTTCTATGCGATTCGCTCCTATTCCAATATGGACAAGCTGGAGATGGTGGATCATGCGGTATTCGGCTGGTCCCACCTCGAATATTCCGGGGAAGGCTCCGCGTCTCTGAATACAGCCGAGACGGAATACCGGATACCGGAAGGGTGGAAGGAAGCGTTGGATACCGCCGGAAGTCATCGAATTTCCAAGGATTTGATGGTCTTCTATAACGATGGCCCCATGTTGGCGAAGTTCCTTCAGGATGAGCGGGCAGTGGAAGCCTTCTATGAATCGGCATTGAACGTGCTGAGTGATCCCCAATACGGATTTACCGGATTGCTTATCGATTTCGAAGGACTGAAGGGCGAAGAAAGCCGGGAGCCGTTCGTCCGTTTTATCCAAGGACTGAAGGATAAGCTGGGCTCCTATTCCTTGAAGGTGGCCGTCCCGCCAACCTACTACTATTCCGGCTATGACCTGGCGGAAATCGGCCGAATTTCCGATGCGGTCGTGCTGATGGCCTACGACTATACGGATCGGAGCCAGAGGCTTCCTTCCGCTCCATTGCCGCTGGTGAATGATACGGTCCGCCAGGCGCTGCAGTCGATTCCGGCCGAGAAGCTGATTCTCGGCATTTCCAAGCAGGCGAATCAATGGGTAAGCACTTCTGCGGGGACAGAATACTACTCGCCCGCCGTCGAGCTGGTAGAGGAACGGCTGAAGCAGCCGGGAACCCAGGCGAAGCTGGCCAATCCTTATTATGTTAGGCAACTGCTGTATTCCGATGATCGCGGCAGTCATGAGCTGTGGTACGAGGATACGGACAGCATAGAGGCGAAAATATGGCTGGCCAAATATTACGGGCTGCAGGGTGTGTCGCTGTGGCACATGGGGAATTTTACAGATCGTGATTGGGCTATGCTGGAGGCAGCGACCCGCTAAGGCAGTCAACGGAATCTGTTCGCTGCAACTACGTTCCGCGAATGTCCCGTGAATAGACTAAGCCCGCTCTCCTTATCGGAGGGCGGGCTTTTTTCTAATATAAGCATCTAAGTTTTACCTTATACCTGTTCTTATATTTCATCGGTAAACGCGCCTGTCCAAAGGACGGCGATAGCCGTTTATCCTTGGATAGTACAGATATTATAAGTTCCGGGGCTCCCCGCATTTGTGGGGGTAATTTTATTTAATGTCCGGCCGACAGCTCGAGTCCGACCGTGTCCACCAATCGGCTGCTTTCGTTGTTAAGGCCGGTAATGCTAACCTTCTTGTCCAACTGCCGGTACTTCGCCACAACTTTGGCGATAGCTGTCACGGCCGAATGATCCCAGACATGCGAGCCGGAGAAATCGATCACGATATGGCCCGGGTCTTCCTGATATTGAAACTGCTTCAAGAAGTCGGAGGTGGTGCCGAAGAACATCTGGCCGGTTACCTTGTATACTTTGCTCCCGTCCGCTTGAACCGTCGCCTGAATCCGGATCTTGGCCATTTTCCAGGCAAAGACCAGCGCGCTGAGCAGCACTCCGGCCAACACGCCTTTGGACAGGTCGTGGGTAGCCACTACAATAGCGACAGTAACGATCATTATGAACGAGTCGCTCTTGGGAATTTTATTAAGATTACGAAGCGAGCTCCAATTGAAGGTTCCGACGGAGACCATTATCATGACGCCGACCAAAGCGGCCATCGGGATTTGCTGAACGACTTTGCCGAGTACAATAATCAGAAACAGGAGGAAGGCTCCCGCAACGAAGGTGGACAGGCGGGTGCGGCCGCCGGATTTCACATTGATAACCGATTGCCCGATCATGGCGCATCCCGCCATTCCTCCGAAGAAGCCGGCCACTATATTGGCCAGCCCTTGCCCTCTTATCTCTTTATTTTTATCACTTGCCGTATCCGTCATTTCATCCACGATTGTCGCTGTCAAGAGCGATTCCAGGATTCCTACCAATGCCAGGGAGAATGAATAGGGAAAGATGATAAGCAGAGTCTCCCAGCTCAACAAAACTTGAGGAATGTGGAAGACCGGCAACGAATTGGTAATCGTCCCCATATCCCCTACGGTATTAACCTTCAAACCAAGCCCGATCGACAGGAAAGAGACTATAAGGATGGCAGCCAGGGCAGAAGGGACGGCCTTCGTCCATTTCGGCAAAAGATAGATAATGGCCAGAGTGAGGCCAACCAACGCGTACATGACCCAGCCTTGTCCGGCAAAATGGGGCAGTTGAGCCGCAAAAATGAGAATCGCGAGCGCATTCACGAAGCCCGTCATCACCGAATGAGGGACGAAGGTAATAAAGCGGCCCAGCTTCAGCAATCCCATCACGAATTGCAAAATACCGGTCAATATCGTCGCCGCAAATAAATACTCCAGCCCATGATCCTTGACGAGCGTAACCATTAACAGCGCCATGGCTCCGGTAGCGGCGGAAATCATTCCGGGCCTTCCCCCCGCGAAGGAAATAACGAGAGCAATACAGAAAGAAGCGTACAGCCCGACCATCGGGTCCACTCCTGCAATGATGGAGAATGCGATCGCCTCCGGAATCAAAGCCAGAGCGACCGTCATTCCCGACAGGATGTCCATGCGCGTGTTGGAAAACCAGGATTTTTTCAGTTGTGCATTCATGTTAGTGCGAGCAAACCTCCTAGATATCTGCGTATAGTTTTGTTGGCTTTCCACTCTCAGAAAAGCCGGGGCCGATGTTCACAGTTTGACATTATACCTAACAATACGGGGCTTGACCAGTTATTTTTGTAAAATGGCCAGGCTCGCTGAGATTCCGATTGCCGTGGAGTAAATTCCTGCGATAATACATCAATTATGAAGCGAATGGAGGGGTTCGAATGAAAAGCCTGCGAAAATACAGGAATTTTCTTTCCAAATGGCTGAATCGCCTACTTCAAGAAGAAAAAGATGCACTATCGCAGGCTTTGACCCAATAACTGAAATGTAAACTCAAAAAGATGTATTTCTGCAGGCTTTGTGACAGCCGGACTCTACCTCCCCAATGCTAGAAAAAGCCGTTCTATCTCCCGGTCGGGAAATAGAACGGCCGCACAATCATTTCTTTTTATAAAATTCATGATAGAGCTTCATTAAAGCCCGCTTTTCAATTCTGGAAACATAAGAACGGGAGATACCCAATTCCTTGGCAATTTCCCTCTGAGTTCTCTCGTCGCCGCCCAGCTCCAGGCCAAAACGCCCTTTAATCACTTCCTGCTCCCGGTCATCCAGAATATCCAGATGATCGTATATTTTGCTTTTTTCAATTTTGAGCTGAACCCGTTCCGCCACCTCATCCGCCTCTGTCCCGAGAATATCGATCAGGGTAATTTCGTTGCCTTCCTTGTCCGTGCCTATCGGATCGTGCAACGATACGTCTTTTCTCGTCTTCTTGAGCGATCTTAGATGCATCAGGATCTCGTTTTCAATACAACGGGCGGCAAAGGTGGCCAGTTTCGTCCCTTTGTCCGGGGAGAAGCTCTCGATAGCTTTAATCAGGCCGATCGTACCAATGGAGATCAAATCCTCCAGATCTTCGCCGGTGTTATCAAATTTTTTGACGATGTGAGCGACCAAACGCAGGTTGTGTTCGATAAGCATGTTGCGGGAATGCTGGTCGCCCTGAGCCATTTGTTTCAGATGCCTCATTTCTTCCTCTTCGGTGAGCGGTTGGGGGAAAGCGTTGTTTTTGACATAAGAGACGAGAAGCATCAGTTCCTTGATGAATAAAGCAATAGCCGTAAATAGGCCCGGCACATCTGTCACCTCCTGAGCGTTAGCGAAACAAGCCTGCCTCCTTGGCGTTTGTTCGACGAATATTACATTGTATGTGGGCAAACGCCCAACCGTGCCTGTACGGTCGGGAAAAAAGCGGGATCTGACGGATGGGTTCTCCCAATCCGGGGGTTCCGAAATTTTCTTTTTCATACATAAGAGGAATTTTGAGGGGAATATAGAATACAAGTTAGTAACAACTATGGGTTCGACCGAGAGTTATGCTGCCGGTTATGTCTAGGCACGAAATATCTTGCAGAAAGGAGGGAAACTTAAGCTTTTTTCCCCATTTATGAAAACGCTTTATTAATCAAAAGACAGCTATTGTAACGCCTGCATATCTGCCTCAAATCAATTTGGAAAAGGAGAGCTGGCGGATGTTAAAAAAATGGTCTCTCATCGGATTGATCTTTCTGATCGTTCAGACAAGCATAGTCGGATGGGCGGAAGCCCGGCCGGATGAAGCGAAGAAGCACGAGCAAGCGCTCGCCTCGGAAACGATACGGCATTATACGGACAAGCAGGCTTATATTCCATGGAGTGCCCAGCCGCCCGTCATGGACGGCAGCCTCTCGGACCCGGCTTGGGCGAATGCCGCCGAGCTAAGCAATTTTGTTACGGTTTACGATAACCGTCCTGCCGAACCGGACACGGTTGTCAAAGTAACCTATGATGATACCCATCTGTATGCGGCCATTCAAACCGGGAGGCAGGAGGAGCCGTCCCTGGCCCAGGTAGACCTGATGATCAAGCCCCCGGGTGATGGCGAAGCCTATTATATCGTCAATGTGAAGAACGGAACGCTGAATTTACCATATCGGACTCAATGGGGAGAAGGGGCCGTATCGGTATCGGGAGCGACCGTTCGCCAGCAAATGATGGACGGAGTGTTTACCGCAGAAATTTCGATTCCGTTCGCTTCTCTAGGCACAGGTCCGGTTCAAGCGGAGAAGCCATGGGGCTTCAATGCCGTCTTTGTGCACAAAATCAATACCAAACCGATGAGTTCATGGGTACAGATGCGCAACTCGTATTTTGCGGACACAGGCGCCGCAACGATTACTTTCGTCGGCAATGTTGCGGATCACGGCCGCTTCGGCCGCCTGTACTTCCTGCCCGCACCTGCAACCGATTCGTTGAAGAAGGGGCCCAAGCGGGAGAAATCCGTCTGGATTCCGGAACAAACCGAGTTTACTTACGAGGGTTATACCGACAAGCGATTTTCCTTCAAACGAAACGATATTCATATAAGTCAAAATACCGAAGTAACCCTGCGATGGGGGACGCCGTCGGGAGAGTGGTCAGAGCTTGACCGTGTGCAGGTTGAACAGAACGGGGAGAGGTGGAGTATCGCCTTCAGCCATCCGGAAGCGAAGGAGGAGGGGCTGTACGGCCTGGAATTGATGGTGAAGCAGGTAAAGGCAGGAGAAGTCCGCACGGCCTTCATCATATTTGACCGGAAGGATTTGATCGATGCAGGAGACCGTCAGTATGCTGCTCTGAGGAAGGCGGAAGGTTCCCCGAAAATTCCCGTCCCTTGGTCGGCTCCTTCCGAGCAGGTACAGACGCTGTTGGAGCTGATCCCGGACAAAACCGGTTTTATTTTCACAGGGCTGCCGGATCATCCCGAGCTGAGACCCTACACTTTATATAACTGGGACCCGGAGCATCCGCACCAGATGACTTCCGCACATAGCGATCTCACCTATCCCAACGACCGATATAAAGAAGATAAAGTAATGACCGCTCGCAACCGGAAAGGGGAAATCGTCGAGTATCCATATTATGAGGATGAGAACGGCAAAAAGTATTTTATTACGGCCCATCTATGGTACAAGCAAAAGGACTACACCGTCCAGCAAACCGCCGCGGTGGCCAAGCAGGACCCGCTGGGCGCGGCGCGGCTTTTATATCGTTTTGCCCAGGTGTATGAAGGCTATGTGCCGACCAATGACTACATGTGGCAGAACTATCCGCTGAATGCGGATTCCGGGCCTCCTTATGCTTATTGGGGCGGGGTCTGGTATCGCTGGTACACGGCCGATCTGAACAGCTTGAAGCCTCTTGTTCAGGCGTATGCGGATGTGAGCCGGACGGACGCCTTCGAACAATTGAGCCGCGAGGTCGGCGAAGACGTGGAGAAGAAAATTGTGGAAGGGATGTTCCTTCCGTCCATCGATTTTACCAGATCATATCCTGTGTTAAACCATAATATGGAATACAATAACTGGCTGGGAACGATTGAGCTGGGCAAAGCGCTCAACGATCCGAGCTATATTCATGAAGCGGTAGAGCTGGTGGAGAATTTCTCCATGGCAACTTATTTGTTTGACGGATTTTTCAAGGAAGTGACTTTCTCCTATCATAATCAATCCACCGGAGGCTTGGACCAAACGGTCCGTGCGCTTCAAGGCTGGACCGACCCGGCGGGCTATCTCTCGCCCAGAACCGGCCGCCGGCTGGAAAATCTGGACATGGGAAGCCGGTTCCCGGTGCTCGGCAAGGCTCAAGAGCTGCCCAACCTGATGGTTTATCCGGACGGCAAGTACTTCCCGATTATGGACACCTGGGCTAACCAGAAGGCCCCCGCACCGCAGCTTGACTCTGGCTCCCTGCTGCTTCCGGCATCCGGAATCGCCCGTTTGACCCGGGGAACTGGTAAGAGGGGAGAGACGGAATTTGGGTTGATCTATCCCTTCCCCGACATGACGGTGGAGGAACAGACGGTAGGTTATCAATACTTCGGCAGCAGCGGAACGATTCAATTGGAGGCGAATTCGCCGGGCGAGAGAATTGTGTTCTCCTTTGAGATTCCGTCGACCGATACTTATGAGATTGACTTGAAGCCTTTTAAAGCGGGCAGCTACGGACGCTATAACATTGCAATAGACGGGCAAACGCTTGCGGACAATTATAACTTCTACAGCAAGACATCCGGAGTTCAAGACTATGAGACTCTTGGAACGATGCGGTTGGAGGAAGGCGTTCATCGGATCAGCTTCGAGAATGTCGGCAAGGACGAACTCTCCACGAATTATAAAATGGGGGTCGTCCGGCTTGCCCTGCTGGACGAAGAAGCGCAGCAAGCCAGAGACGGACAGACCCGCGGGGAGCCGGAGGAGGATCCGAGCCAGCTTTATCTATCCTTCGTGCCCAAATACGGGCATAACCATTACGATCCGTTGAATCTCGTCTTCTATGGAGAAAATCAGGAGCTGCTCCCGGATATCGGCTATACGCACACCTTGTACCGGCAGTGGACGACCTCGACGATGGCCCATAACACGGTTGTCGTGGACAGCAAAGATATGAGCAAGACGGGGGAGGCCGTTCATGGGGGCCATATAGAGGTCTTCGCACCGGCGTCGGCGGGAATTCAGGTGATGAGGGCGCATCAGGAAACAGCCTATCCGCAGACGGACGAATACAGCCGGGAGCCCTGGATGATCCGCTTCCCGGGGACGGATGGCGGGGGATACATTCTGGATATCTTCCGGGTGTCGGGCGGAAACAGGCATGAATATACTCTGCAGGGGGATGCGAATCGGGACGGTCAATGGATCACGGACCTTGCGCTGGCCGATTACGGACCTTATTTGCTGCCGCCGGGGACGGAGGTCGTTGAGCCGGTAGGAGAGAATGATCCGGGAAGCGCCGAAGGGCATTACTACGGGTATATTTACGTTCGGGATGTCAAGCGTACCGCTCTGCCCGATGGTCGGTTTGAAGTTACTCTAAAGACAAGCGAGAACGGTCAGGCCCGGGGGAATATGAAAATCATCGGCCGCGCAGATCCCGGGAGCAACGAGTTGTTTATCGGCCAATCGCCTTCTCTCCGCTCCACCCGGTTGTACGGAACCAGTCAAGACATTAACAGTGAAGCGGTGAAGCACTGGATGCCGAAGCTGGTGCTGAGAAGAGAAGGTAACCGGCTGAACAGCCATTTTGTTACGGTCATGGAGCCTTATGGATCCGGAGCGGCTGCTAGAATCTCAGCGGTCGAAAGGCTGACCCCGGACAGCTCTGCCGAAGGGGCAGTAGCGGTAGAGATTTCCTACGGAGATTATAAGGACATCATATTAAGCTCGCCCCGTTCCGAGGATTCGCTGGTCATCGGGGATATGACTTTGCAAGGAAAGATGGGAATCATTCGCTTGAAAAATGGCCAGGTGGAAGAGATGACCTTGATCGGCGGGACTTTGCTGCGGAAAGGAGAGGCTCAATTGACCGGTTCCGGCCCTGTAACAGGATCGGTGAGCGAGGTATGGCGGCAGGCCGACGGGCATCCTGTGGACGGTTTCCTCGTCGATACGGAAGTGCCGGATACGATGAAAGGAAGCTATATCGTCATTACTCATCCGGATCAATCCGCTCACGGCTACAAAATTAAAGAGCTTCAGCGGCAGAATGGACAAACCTTGATCCAAACCGACGGAATCGATCCCGGTTTTGCGATAGGTGCAGGCGGGCAGTCCGGGTTGAAATTTTACCCGTTTACTAGCTGGAGCGGGCCCCATACCTTCCGAATTGAAAACATAGAGAGGCGTTAATAGGGAAATCAGCAGGGTGTTCCTCGTCGGGAGCGCCCTGCTGCATATTTTGTGTTTTTTTACAAGACTGTCCTCGCAAAATAATGTATGAGCAGTTTGGTTTTAACGGACCCCAGAGACCTTAATTACTCGAGAAGAGCCTTTCGGTAACTTTAACGGACCCCAAAGACCTTAATTACTCGAGAAGAGCCTTTCGGTAACTTTAACGGACCCCAAAGACCTTATTACCCAAAAATGCACGCGAAAGTAGGAGAATTCTAAGCAATAAGCGCAACTGTTTCCGTTAGTCCGAAAAAACCGCCTATTTTGACGAAATAAGGTCTCCCAGTTCCGTTACATTTTCGCTGTGGCTGGTTCCATGGATAAGAATAAAGAATTCGGGAGGCGGAAGTTTGCGCGTTTGAATCCTTTATTTACAGGTATATACTAATGGAAAATGAATTCGCTGGAATTTACAACGAAAGGGGGAGGACGTTGATATACTTTGGAGTTTTCTTCATCCTGTTCGGACTGCTGTCCGCCTGCTTTCCCAAGTCCGTGGCTATGTGGATCGGACCGGAATCGGAGCGGATAACGACCAAGGCGGCTTATTGGAAGTGGGGAAGGGTATGGGGCGGCTTCTTTGCTTGCTTCGGTGCGATCATCCTGCTTCTCGGCTGAATGAGGCAAGCAAGGCTTCTTCATCTAAAATGGAAAGGCTCACAACTCCGCGGGAATTGCGAGCCTTATTCTTATGATAATGTTGGCATTAGGAAAGGGCCGGATCCGGTCTGCCTAGGAATTTCCAGAAAGTTCCACCCAATAAATCCTCCACGTCCCTGCGGATTTCATCCTCTTCTAACCGCCAGCCGGCGTCGAACAGGTCCCCGTACTTATCGCACAGCACCTTGGCGATGATGGTTCGGGAATGATCCCACTTGTATAGAAGCTGATCCAGAATGCGGCAGTCGGAATGCTGAGGAATAACACTGCCGCCCAGCAATTCCAGACGCATGCGGGTAATTTCTTCTATCAGGCTCGGGTTGTTCAGGAACCACCAGCAGCCGAATACGAGCAGGTTGCGGTTCTTCCTGGCCGTTACCGCCAGCTCGTGCTGATTCTCCCGGGACAGCATAGTAACGAGAAACTTGTTGTCCGGATATCGGCTGACTATTCGTTCCACAGCCCCGATATCGCTCTTGCCCACACTGTCACCGGCGTCTCTGAGGGCCGGATTGACTTTGCGCTTCACTCCTATCATCATGGCGAAAGGAATGCCTGCTTCGCGGGTAACGGGAATGATGCACTCATCGATAATCGTTCCCCGGACCGAAGCCTCGGGATAAGCGAAATCGGACGGGAGCGAGACCGCCATATACAACGGATCCATCCGCTTGATCCAATCCTTGAGGAAACGGCGGATTTCCGCCAGAGTTTGCTCGTTCAAGTCTTCCGTAACGTTATATCCCTGATCCTTCAGCTTGCTCCAGCTCGTATCCCACAGGTTAAGCAGAGGATCGATTCTTAAAGCTGCCTGGAAGCGGGAATCCTGGCGGATGCCTCTATCCCATTGGGCCCGCTCGTAGTCATCGAAAGGATCGTTCGTCATGACGACGGTCTTCACTTTGGCTAATTCCATAATCCGGTTGATATGCTCTTCCGCCGTTACCGAACGGAAATAGGCGCGGTATTCATTCAGATCCCGCTTGGACAAGTCAAACCCGAGCCGGTTTAATACGGTGACGACGCCGCGGCATGCTTCGCTATAAGGGGAATGTTCGATAAATAGGGTCTGCCAAATAAGGTCGGCTTGCTCTTGTTTGGTCATGCTCCAGAATTGCTCATATGGCAAATCCGGACGGAATCTCATGGTCTCGGCAATTAAATAATGATATGTAAGCAGCTCGTCGATTCCCCACAGCAGCAAATCGCCGAAGGATTCCGCAAAGAGATGGGTATGAATGTCGGTGACCGGACAATGGGCTACCGTTTCTTTCACGAAGTCGTTCAACTGTTCTTTGGTCCGTATAGTCATATGTCATTCCTCCTTCACAATACTTCCTATTATATCATTTTTCGTAGAATAGGCGTATGACTCATTTACGATCTAATAGCGTCTGCATACGATATTGTAATATGCTGAGGAATACCATTTCCCCTATCATCAGGGAGAAAGACAGAGGTAACTGTCCATGAAACGGGAAGCGGAAACGATTCTAATTCTTATCCTGTTTATTTTGCTGGTGATCCTGCTCGTTGTGTTCTTATAAAAATCTCTCGCAAACGAAAAACCGGCCTGCTGCGGGCCGGTTTTTCGTTTGCGTGCCATTAAAATCCTTTGTATTGAGGTTCTTCATTCTCCAACTGCTGAACGCGGTTCGCCAGTTGATCAATCACTTGTTGGGTTGTTTTCGAAGCATTTTCAAATAATGTTTTAGCTTCCTGATTTTGCGTGTTCAGAGCGAATTGCTCCAGACTGGCTTGAGCGCTCTTTAAGGATGCGACGCAAGTTTTTACTTGAGAAGATACGGTCACAGGCTGCACCTCCCTGCAATAGTTTAAAAAACCCTCCATTAATATTTGCTGTCCGTGGCAAAAACATACCCTGACCAAAATTCATAAGCAGAGAAGGTTTGGCAAATAATTTAAGCAGAGCATTTTAGGTGAAATGATTAGAGTCCAGGGAGGTTATTGGGTATGAATGTCAAAGCTAAAAAGAAATTTACACCGACGATGCAGGAATACCAGGCTTTGGCTAAGCATAAAGAGCCGCCGCGCCCCATTCTGAGAAATTGTGTCCTTGCTTTTGTGGTGGGAGGGTTAATCTGTGTTATAGGACAGGCCCTTATGTTCATGTTTCAGATTTATTTCGGCTTTCCCAAGGAAGAGGCGGGGAACCCGACCGTGGCTGTTTTGATTTTTATATCCGTAGTACTAACCTGTCTGGGAGTGTATGACAAAATAGCCCAGTGGGCGGGAGCCGGAACAGCCGTGCCGGTAACCGGATTTGCCAACTCGATGTGTTCCGCCGCCCTGGAGCATCGAAGCGAGGGAATTGTGCTGGGAGTAGGCGGAAATATGTTCAAGCTGGCCGGATCGGTCATCGTATTCGGGACCGTGGCCGCCTTCGTTATTGGCTTGCTAAGGCTGTTGTTCCTCGGGACGGGAGGAGGATCCTAGTGAGAATTTTGCGCGGCTACCAGAGCTGGGCCTTCGAGAATAAGCCGGTGATCCTTTCGACGGCTACCGTTGTAGGTCCGGAGGAGGGCAACGGGCCTCTCGGTGACGATTTCGATATCGTTCACGGCGATATGACGCTGCAGGAGAAAACATGGGAGAAAGCGGAGCGCAAGTTAATGGAGGAAGCCACGAAGCTGGCGATCGAGAATGCAAAGACGACTAAAGAGAAAATCAATTTCTATGTAGGCGGCGATCTGATGAATCAGATCATTAGCAACTCCTTCGCCGCACGAACCTTGTCCGTCCCTTATTTAGGCGTGTTCGGGGCATGCTCCACCTCGATGGAAAGCCTTGCCCTTGCCGCCATGATCGTTAATACGGGAGGCGCTAATTATGCCCTGGCGGGAACCTGCAGCCATAACTGTACGGTGGAGAAGCAATTTCGTTATCCGACCGAATATGGGTCGCAGAAGCCGCCAACCGCTCAATATACCATTACCGGTGCCGGAGCCGCCGTCGTTGCCGCTAAAGGGGAGGGGCCGATCATTACCCGGGCAACGATTGGACGCGTGGTCGATATGGGCATCAAGGATCCATTCAATATGGGGGCGGCCATGGCTCCTGCCGCAGTGGACACGCTGCAGGCCCATTTTCGCGATTTCCGTATTGAACCGGGCTATTATGATTTGATCGTTACCGGGGATTTGGCCAAGGTAGGTCACGCTATCGCCAGCGAGCTGCTGGAGAAGCACAAGATCCCTATGCAGCAGACCACCTTCATGGATTGCGGGCTGATGATCTATGATCTGGACAAGCAGCCGGTTCAGGCCGGAGGCAGCGGCTGCGGCTGCTCCGCCGTCGTCACATACGGCCATTTAATGAAAAAAATGCGCAACGGCGAAATCAACAGAATGCTTGTCGTTGCGACTGGAGCGTTGTTATCGCCGTTATCCTACCAGCAAGGCGAAAGCATTCCATGCATCGCGCACGCTGTCGCTATTGAGAGCGGAAGGAGGGAATAGCGATGTTTATGCAATATGTTTGGGCATTTGTAGTGGGGGGCGCCATCTGCGTGGTGGGTCAGCTGCTGCTTGACGTCGCCAAGCTGACGCCGGCCCATACGATGAGCGCGCTGGTTGTTGCCGGGGCCGTTCTGGATGGGCTGGGCCTGTACGAGCCGCTGATTAAGTTCGCCGGTGCCGGGGCGACCGTTCCGATCACAAGCTTCGGAAACTCGCTCGTTCACGGCGCCATCAGGGAAATCGAAACGAACGGCTGGGTCGGTATTATTACCGGTATTTTTGAAGTTACCAGTGCCGGTATATCGGCGGCGATCATCTTTTCCTTTTTGGCCGCTCTGGTCTGCCGCCCCAGAGGCTAGATGGTAAATATAGGAACTTTATGAGCAGACCCTCCCGGCGAGTATCGCCCGGGCAGGGTCTTTTTTTGAAATAATAAGTATAAGTTTCATCTTATACCTGTTCTTATATTTCATCGGTAAACGCGCCTGTCCGAAAGGACGGCGATAACGTATAACCTTGCCGTGTGACCGGTGACTCGCCATTCTGTTCCGGGATTATGATAAGCTAACCTAATATGGAAGTCGGGTCTTTTGAAGTATACTTAGCCTGTTAAATCTTGTACAATAAAAGGGAGACTGCCTTAGAGGCAGATGATGCCGGTCCAGGAATGAAGCAAGAAGGAGGAGTGTCCATGGAGAGCATCCCGAAGGAAGAGATGCAGCTTATTCTGCAATTGCGAACGAATCTGGAATCTTGCATTTTTGGTAAAGAGAAAGAAATCAATCTGTTGCTTACCGCTCTGCTGGCCGAAGGCCATGTACTGCTCGAGGATGTTCCGGGGACCGGAAAGACAGTGCTGATTAAAGCGCTTGCAAGATCCATTCAAGGGCAATATCGCCGGATCCAATGCAACCCCGATTTACTTCCCACCGATATTACGGGCGTATCTATTTTCCATCCGAAAGAAGAATCTTTCATATTTCGTCCAGGCCCTGTAATGACCAACATCCTGCTGATAGACGAAATCAATCGGGCCACGACCAAGACACAGTCGGCACTGCTGGAGGCTATGGAAGAGAGGCATGTGACCGTAGACGGAGAATGCTACGAGCTGCCGAGACCATTCCTGCTGCTGGCTACGCAGAATCCGATTGATTTCGAAGGCACGTATAATTTGCCTGAAGCGCAGCTGGACCGTTTCATGATGAAATTCAGCCTTGGCTATCCGAGCCAGGATACGGAATTACAGATGATTACCGCACAGAGCAGAAGTCATCCGCTCGAGGATCTGCAGCCTGTGGCTACGACCGAACAGATTATCGGTTTGCAGAACCTGGTTCGTCAGATCCATATGGACGAAGCTGTCGCTCAATATGCTGTCCAACTGGTCCGCCTGACCAGAGAGCAGCCGGCCATATACCTGGGGGCCAGCCCCAGAGCGACTCTGTCCCTGGTCCATGCGGCCAAGGCATATGCTTTCATACAAGGAAGAGATTATGTCATCCCTGACGATATTAAAGAACTGACCCCTTATGTGCTTGGACACCGCATTATTCTTCAGTCCGAAGCGAGAATGGAGGGAGCGACCATCTTATCGGTGCTGGAAACGGTATTTCGGCAGGTGAGAGTACCGGTGCGATTGGAGAAGTGATCCAATGAACGAATACTACAGCAATATCGGGTCGAAATTCGCCAGCTTTCCAATCCGCTTGGGTATTGTTCTCGCCGTTTTTATATGTTCGTTATTTTTTCTCCTGTTTCAGGGCGGCAAGCTGGCCTTTATGCTGTTTATCATCGTTTTTATCCTGACGGTCTACCTGATTATGGGCAGATGGAGCGGAATTAAGAAGACGACGGGAAGCCGTACTCTGCTTATGGAACAAGACGGCAAGCTCGTGGCGGGGACTTCCGTTACCATTCATCTTCAAGTGCAAATACCCGGCTTCTGGCCGATTCCGTATGTGTTTATTAAAGACCGGATTAGCCGCAAGAACGGCGGAGAGCAGCGGTTTGAAGCATCGCTGGTTCCGGATTGGGGCAGGAGGGGAGTTGTGGAGTACAGGACAGCGCCTCTTCGCCGCGGGGTTTATCAATTTGGAACGACGGAGTGCTCTACCGAGGATATTTTTGGAATCTTCCAGCATACGGGAGTCATTCATCTTCCTTACAGCTTCAAAGTCTATCCGAAAATAGTCGCGATCAAGGAATGGAGCCAGCTCCACTTCATGTTCAGAGGCAATCATTTTCATTCCATGACGACCCGGGCGGTCCGGGAAACGACACAGATCAACGGTGTCCGGGAGTATAACTACGGGGACCGGTTATCCCGTATTCACTGGAATGCGACAGCCAAGACAGGGACGCTCAAATCGAAGGAGTTTGAGAAGGAATCTCTTCCGAAGACGATCATAATTTTGGATTGTCATCCCGATCATTATTCCTCCTCCGATCAGTTTGAGCTGGCTGTGTCGGTAGCCGCTTCGTTATTGGATTATGCCTCCAGGAACGGACTATTGGCCGGCCTGTTGACTCATCAGTACATTCCGCCGGGACATCCGTCCGCAGGCCATAATCCGATGCTCGATCATTTGGTTGAAGTGGAGGCCAATGCTCCCCGTTCCCTTCAGCAGGTCATTCACGAACATTCCATCCACTTGCCGGCGGGGACATTCGCCTTGGTCATTTCGCCCTTGCAGGGAGAACCGATGGCTCAAAGTCTTGGCTGGATGAAGCTCCGTCAGTTGAATCCGTGTCATCTTTGTATTAGTGGAGAAGGCCGGGGAACCGGAGATAACTGGATGAAGCTTCTGAAGGCAAAAGGTATATTGGGTTATTCGGTTCATACCCTGCAGGAGCTTCCCTACGTGTTAGGGGGAAATGTGCGATGAGACAGGGACAAAATCGGTTCATCACACTTCTGCTGAACGATTGGGCGCATAGACTGACTGTGCTTCTGTCCGGGATTTTCCTGCTGCAATTCGTCATCTGGCTGGCTCAGGAGGAATATGTATGGCTTCCGGAGACGGTCCTCTATATTAAAACCACACTTGTCATTGTCGGTGTGCTGGAAATCCTTCTATACAGGGCGGGCGGCTACCGTTTTTGGCTGCAGGCGGCCGCGGTGGCTATCTATACCTATGTCGCTGTCGATTATACCCCTGCAGCTATCAGGGAGCCCTCCTTTCAGGAACAGCTGTGGGATTTTCTCGGCCATCCCCATCCTTTTATCTGGTTCACCTTAGGCACCTGGATTATATATATTACAACGATATACTGGGTTCAGGTACGGTGGCGGATCTATTTGTTAATGTTTATAAGCATCATGGCGATGGCCGTCCGCGATTCGTTTAGCCAAATCTATTTATGGAAACAAGTAGCGGTAGTTATAGCGTGCGGCCTGTGCTTATTGATTATCCGTCATTTTATTGAACTAAGGCGGAGGAACCCGATTGGCTGGGCTTACCTGGCGGATTATCCGGCCACCGTCGGAATTCCGATTGTGCTGCTGCTGGTGTTCACTATCGTCCCGGGAGTGTTCGCGCCCAACGTCAGCAATATCCTGACGGATCCTTACACACTGTGGAAAAATTGGAAGGGCGAGCAGGTTTCCTTCAATGGTAAAGGCTTCAGCTCAATCTTGAACGACCTGGATGCCTCCTCCGGATATGGCAGGAACGACGATCAATTGGGAGGCGGCTTTAATTTCGATTACAGCCCGATCATGACCGTGGAAACGACTCATCGAAGCTACTGGCGAGGGGAAGTTCGTTCCGTATATACCGGAAGCGGCTGGGAACAGAGCGCTGCGGAGAAGCTCGGGCCGTCCTCCGAGGTTCGTCCCTCCAGGACGCTGCGAAGCTACCCGCGTTTCAAGGATTCCTTGACTGAAACGGTGGAAGTGAGGCAGACCGTCACGATGCTTAGAGAGGATACCTATCCGGTTCTGTTCGGGGCATATGCCATACAGCAGGCGGATGAAGTGATGGCCGAGCCGGGTTTTGAGCGGCTGCTATGGATGGAACGATCCTCCGAGCTTCGTTGGACAGAGAGGCCCTCCCGGCCTTATCCCACGACTTATACTCTTGTATCCCAAGTCCCAATTGTCCGGGAGGGAGAGCTTCGCAATGCGCACCGGCCGGTGAACCCCGGAGAGATGGCGGAATACTTGCAGCTTCCGGATTCCGTGCCGGACCGTGTCCGCGGACTGGCCCAGGAGATCACGAAAGACGAAGCAACGCCTTATGACCAGGTTAAAGCTATTGAGCGTTACCTGCAGACGAATTTCAAATATACGAACAATCCCAACTCTAACGGTTCGGATTCGATGGATTTCGTCGATCGGTTTTTATTTGAAATACAGGAAGGCTACTGTGATTATTTCTCGTCTGCGATGGTGGTCATGACCCGCTCAATAGGGATGCCTGCCCGTTGGGTGAAAGGTTTTGCGCCGGGGAGTCTTTCCTTTGACGAAAATATTGGCTTGAATCCATACGAAGAGATGGATCCGAATGGAGCCGGCTTATACACGGTTCGCAACTCAGACGCGCATTCGTGGGTGGAGGTTTATTTTGAAGGCTATGGCTGGATTCCATTCGAGCCGACTGCCGGTTTCGCCCTGCCCGTTCTTGCGCAGCCCTCCGGCGAAGACAATCCTCAGCCCGAACTTGACGAGGCTCCGGAATCGTTGCCCGAATCAGAGGATGTACCAGCTGACGGGCCGTTCGGCAACCGCGGGACGCAGGTGCTGATTGGATGGATAGCGGCCGCCGGTCTCCTGCTTGCAGCCGCAGCCGTGGGAATGACCCGCTGGGGAAGGACCCGAATCCGGCGGATCGTATTCAGGGAACTGCCCGCATCGGGCTTGCGGCAGCAGATTATCGTTGAATACAACCGGTTTATCCGGCATGCCAAGCGCAAGGGACGGCGCGCACATGATTATGAAACGGCGCGGGAGACGATTCAGCGTTGGGCGAATCAGCAGGTGTGGGCATCCGGTGATATGCTGAAGCTGTTGGGGTTGTTCGAGAAGGCCAAATACAGCGGGTCGCCGATTACCCGGGAGGAGTACGAACAAACCGTTGCACTCGTCAAGAAATTAAAGGAAATCGTTTAATTCATCCGAATAGGCCCAGGTACTTTCTGGAGCAATCCAAAGGGGATAATGATTACACAATTCCCGGGATTGCTCCTTTTCCGGGTCGCCAGATAATATAATCCAATTTGGAGATGATGATGGGTTAGAGTAACAAATATTCCGACCCATATGCAAAAAAAATCTTCGGAAGAAAAAGGTTTTAGTATACAATAATATACTGTAGGAAAAGTCATTAAAGGGGGAAACCGTATGAATCATCCGGAAGAGTCTATAGAGTCACATGCCCGGCTGACAGCCATTAAACTTGTCAAGCGAGCGTTTTTCATCTTGCTTGGGGCCGGTTTTGTGTCGGTCGGGCTGGAAATGTTCCTGGTACCAAACAAGATTATTGATGGGGGCATTACTGGCATATCGATCATTACTTCACATCTCACCAATTTGCCTGTAGGGATTTTTCTACTGCTGTTCAATCTCCCGTTTTTGTACATAGGGTATAAAAAAATAGGAAAAACGTTTGCCATCTCCACTTTGTTTGCGGTTATTCTCATGTCGGTGGGAACCTTCCTGCTGCACAATTCCGATCCGTTCACGGACGATCCGCTGCTCGCTTCCGTATTCGGGGGCATTATTGTGGGCGTGGGTGTAGGAATGGTCATCCGGGCCGGAGGATCGTTGGACGGGACGGAAATTATTGCTATTCTGTTCAATGAGAAAAGCCCGTTCTCCGTAGGCGAAATTGTTATGTTCTTCAATATTTTCATTCTGGGCAGTGCGGGCTTCGTATTTGGCTGGAATCAGGCGATGTATTCTTTGATTGCTTATTTTATTGCTTTCAAAATGATCGATATCGTCATCGAAGGCTTCGATGAATCGAAGGCGGTATGGATCATCAGCGACAAATACGAGCAAATCGGCAAGGCACTGCTGAACCGTTTGGGCCGCGGAGTTACCTATTTGAACGGAGAAGGCGGGTTCAGCGGGGAGGATAAGAAAGTCGTCTTCTGCATCATCACCCGACTGGAAGAAGCAAAATTAAAATCAATTGTCGAGGAGTGGGATTCCAACGCTTTCTTGGCGATTGGCAACATTCACGATGTTCAGGGCGGGCAGTTCAAGAAGAAAGACATCCATTAAGGGCGGCGGCCTATTCGCCGTTATCCGCCCGGACCGGCTCTATTGGTCTTAATGAGGAATATGTTCAAAATCGGGGGCGGGGATTTCCGCATCCATCCATACCGGCTTGCGGTCCAAGTCGTCGGATGCGGCCTTTTCCCTATTTTTTAAATCCTCAATCCAGTAACGGATTAGATCATTCATCGCCACGGGGGCTTTCGTCGGAATTTGGTGTCGGACCCCTTTAACAAAGAATAACCGTGAATTAGGCAGCTTATGATGAAGCATTGAAGCATAGCGGAAGAAGCTTTTATCCTTGGTTCCATAAATCAACAGGACAGGGGCGTGAATCGTCTGCAGCCACTCGGTGCAATTGTACTTCAGACTGTATCGGTAGTAATTCATCCAGTCCTGAACAGAGCCTTCGCGCGCGGTTCTGGATAAATTGCGAAAAGTAAGCAGACTGTCCGAATTGCCGGCACATACCGAGGCATTCATGACCGGTTTGGCCTTGAACCGGGTTAGCCATTGCCCTAACCGAATTTTGCTGCGGAGCTTCCAATCGCTTACCTCGGACATGGCGCTGATCAGAATTCCGCCCATAATTCTTTCCGGATAAGTCAGCATGGCCTCCAATACGATGGAGCCTCCGGTAGAATACCCGCATAGGTAGGCTTTTTTTATTTTAAGCTCATCCATCAGCTGCTTAATATCTTCCACGATCAGAGTATAGTCGAGCGGTACTCGCGACGGCTCGCTTTTTCCATGGCCGCGGATGTCGAAGGTGACGACCTGATAATCGTTGGATAAATCCGCTTTCTGATAATTAAAGTTGGCGCTCGTCAGAAGAGGAGGATGGATGAAGAGGATAGGATCTCCCTTCCCGGAAACATGAAAGTGCATCTTGTTCCCGTTGATGGTTCGGATCGGCACAACTATTCAGCTCCTTGCATTTCAGATTTAATATTAAAATGCCCAATCCCGGCTTAGTTCCTCTAAAGTCTTTTTTGCAAAAAAGCCGAATTATGGTATAGTTTTTCTGTATCGATAAGGGAAAAAACTGGGGTGAACCGGTTGTTAAACAAATTAATTCCCAGGCGCCAGGTTAATTCGATCTATGACCTTGCCCTGGACGAACTGTGGAACGAAGGAATACGCGGCATTATTACGGATTTGGATAATACGCTGGTCGGAGCCAGAGTTCCTCTAGCCACTCCCGAGCTGGTGAAGTGGCTGGACTACTTGCAATCCCTCGGGTTTAAAGTCGTCATCGTATCTAATAATAACGAAACGAGAGTATCTACATTCGCCAAGCCGCTGAATGTCCCCTATATTCATAACGCACGCAAGCCGTCGGTCCAATCGTTCAGCAAGGCGATGGAATGGATGGGGCTCAAGCCGGAGCAAATAGCTGTTCTGGGGGATCAGATGCTTACGGATGTGCTGGGCGGCAACCGGATGGGGCTGTACACGATTCTGGTTCAGCCTATCTCTTTGGTCGATGAAGGGTTTTTTACCCGCATTAACCGAAGACTGGAGAAGGCGGCCAGAGCTTTAATGAAAAAATAAAGCTGCTTGATTGAAATGCTTTAATATAAGTAATTGGATCAATCATCGGGTGCTGCATAATTCGTGGCGATGGAAATCCAAACCTGGCAACGTAAATCAAATGTAAAGAACTTTGACTATACACGACACTACATTCAGGAGGAACCTATGGAAGAAGATTTGCTGCAATGCGAAGGCTGCGGGATAGAGCTTCAGACAGATGACCCGTCCAGGTTGGGATATGTCCCCGAGCAGGCCTTATTGAAGGTGCCGGTTATTTGCCAGCGCTGCTATCGCATTAAGCACTATAATGAAATATCATCCGTCACTCCGAATCAGGATGATTTCCTGAAGATGCTTTCCCATGTTGGAGAGACGAACAGCCTTGTGATCCACATCGTTGATTTGTTTGATTTTGAGGGAAGCCTGATCAGCGGGCTCCAGCGTTTTGTCGGAAATAATCCCATACTGCTTGTGGTCAATAAAATGGACTTGCTTCCGAAGGTGACGAATTGGAACCGGATTTTGAACTGGATTCGCAAGCAGGCGAAGGAGAGCGGATTGAAGGTCGTCGACGTCGTTCTTTGCAGCGCCAAGAAAAATATCGGATTCGACCGGCTGCTGGAGAAGCTGGGAGAGTACCGTAAAGGGCGCGATGTTTATGTAGTGGGGGCGACGAATGCGGGGAAATCGACGCTCATTAACCGTCTCATCCGGGATTACAGCGATCTGGAGTCGGAGTTGACCACCTCGCAGTATCCGGGGACGACTCTTGATCTGGTCCGCATCCCTCTGGATGACGGGAAGTCGATCATCGATACCCCGGGAATCGTCTACAGCTATCGGCTGACGGAATTGGTGCCCAAGCCGGTTCTGCCGGTCCTGCTGCCGGATAAGACCATTAAACCGGCCGTTTATCAATTGAACGAGAAGCAGACATTGTTTATCGGCGGCTTTGCCCGCTTCGATTTTGCCAAAGGTCCGCGCCAGTCCTTTACCTGCTTCTTTTCGAACTCGCTGCCGGTTCATCGGACGAAGCTGGAGCGGGCGGATGAGCTGTATAACAATCATAGAGGAGAGCTTCTGAAGCCTCCGACCAAGGAACAACTGGAGCAGATCCCGCCTCTGGCCAAGCATCCGGTTTCCATCCGCAAGGGCCAGCAATCCGACGTTCTGATTTCCGGTTTGGGATGGATCAAGATCAACAGCCCGGAAGGTGCGGAACTGGTCATTCACGCTCCCAAGGGCGTTAAAATTGCGGTACGAGACAGTTTAATATAGAACATAATGGGAGGAGAAATCTTCATGTCAGCCGTTGTCGGGACAGGAGGAATCGATACGGCCACCGTCATGTACGGGGTATTCGGCGATCCGGTAGCCCATTCCAAATCGCCGCTCATGCTGAACCGGGCCTTCGAAGTGGCTGGAATCAACGCGGCTTATGCCGCTTTTCACATCCGGCCCGGAATTTTGCAGGATGCGGTCCGAGGAATACGGGCACTAGGCTTCCGCGGGGTTAATGTCACTATTCCCCATAAATTGGAAGTGATCGATTATTTGGATGAAATTGACGAGCATGCGCGGGCCATCGGAGCGGTTAATACGATTGTCAACGCCGAGGGGAAGTTAAAGGGCTATAATACGGATGGAATCGGTTATGTTCGGTCATTGAAAGAGGAAGCGGGATTCGATATACAGGGGAAAACCGTCATCCTGCTGGGGGCAGGCGGCGCGGCCCGGGGAATTGGTTACGCCCTGGCCAAGGAAGGGGCTTCACGGATTATCGTTGCCAACCGGACCGTCTCCAAGGCGGAGGAATTGGCGTCCTATCTGGACGGATTTACCCGGTCGGAAGGCATCGGCCTGGACGCGGTAAAATCGCGGATTCATGAGGCTGAGCTTCTTGTCCATACTACAAAGGTCGGGATGCATCCGAAAGTGGAGGATATTCCGATCGAACCGGAGCTCATTCACCCGGGGCTTCTCGTCAGCGATATTGTGTACAATCCTTTGGAGACCCGGCTGTTAAGGGAAGCCAAAGCGAGAGGCGCATCGGTTCATGGCGGGCTTGGAATGTTCATTTATCAAGGAGCCTACGCTTTTGAATATTGGACCGGACAACCTGCCCCGGTAGAAGCTATGCGCGCGGTTGTCCAACGGTCGCTCTCTCCGGAATGATCTTGAGGCTAAACGAAATTGAGTCTGATTTCTATGGCTAAACTATAAGAATTGAGGAAAACGTATATGTTGACAGGTAAACAAAAGAGATATTTACGCTCTCTGGCACACCATCTGAATCCTATTTTCCAAGTAGGCAAAGGCGGTGTCAACGATCACTTGATCACTCACATTCAGGAGGCGCTGGAAGCCAGGGAATTGATCAAAGTGACGATTCTGAACAACTGTTTGGAGGACCGGGAGGAGGTCGCCCGCGAGCTGGCGGAACAATCGGGTGCGGAGCTCGTTCAGAAGATCGGAAAAATCGTGGTCCTGTATAAAGAATCGAAGGAAAACAAGTCCATCGAGCTGGAATAATAAATTCGGAACAGGAAGAGCTGTTCGGATGTAATGATTTACTTTTTTCATGGGATGGGGTGGAGATGTGTTAATCGGAATCATGGGGGGAACTTTCGATCCCATTCATACCGGCCATTTGGTCGCCGCGGAGACGGCGCTTGAGGAAGCGGGGCTGGACGAGGTCTGGTTCATGCCTGCCAATATCCCTCCCCATAAGCCTAATACTCCATTGGCTTCACCGGATCAGCGATTGGAAATGGTCAGTCTTGCGATCGATTCTCATCCTTCTTATAGAGCCGTGGATGTGGAATTAACCAGAGGCGGAACGTCCTATACGTACGATACGGTTACGAGGCTGCAGCAGCTTTATCCCGATCATCGTTTCCATTATATTATCGGCGCGGATATGGTAATGTATCTGCCCAAGTGGCATCAAATTGAGAAGCTCTCCGAAATGGTAACGTTCCTTGGGGTCGGGCGCCCGGGCTTTGATATCGACCTAGAAGCGCTGCCGTCCCATTTGCGCAGCCGAATCAAGCTGATGACTATGCCGGCTATGGAGATTTCCTCCACCGACATACGCGAGCGCATACGGAACGGACGCTCTATTCGCTATAGAGTTCCGGAATCAGTCCGACTATATATCGAAAGGAGTGGTATTTATGGATCGTGAACGACTGATCGACCTTGTACGGGAGCAGATGCCGGAGCAAAGATGGCTGCATACTCAGGGGGTTATGGAGACCTCGGTCGTGCTGGCCGGCCGATTCGGCGCGGATCCGGTCAAAGCGGATTTGGCTGCGCTTCTCCACGATTATTGTAAATACTGGCCGATTGAGCAGCAGAGGAAGGTCATTGAGCAGGCCGGGCTTGCTGACGATCTTCTCCAATATGACAAACCTCTGTGGCATGCACCGGCGGGGGCCTGGGTGGCTGAACAAGAGCTTGGCATTAACGATAAGGAAATCCTGGATGCGATCCGTTACCATACGTCCGGCCGTCCCGGTATGACCCTGTTGGACAAAATTGTTTGTTTGGCCGATTACATTGAGCCGGGAAGGGATTTTCCGGGTGTAGAACAAATAAGGTCATTGGCTGAATTGAGCCTGGAGAGAGCACTGATTGCGGGCTTCGATTCAACGATTTCCTTCTTGCTGCAGAAGGGACAGAAGGTTTATCCTATGACCATCATGGCCCGAAACTCGCTGATTGACGAGCTGGTTCAGCGGTCAGGTTAAAGTAGGCCCTTTTTTACCACATTAGAAAGTTTAAGTTCATTAAAGCATTAAAATGGAACAAATTTTCTAATTGGCATAAAAAGCTACCTTTAAAACCGGGTTATTCGTCTTCGAAGAGGCTTCGTTAGAAGCTTTTTTTATAAATATTACGCATACTAATTTCGGGGGTACGGCGGCAGATTTTCAGAAGTCCCGGCTTAGCGAAGGATCGATCCGCCACCGTATTTCCGGGCGTTGGGAGGTCATAAATCGAATGAATGAACAAATGCTGTCAATGGTTATCCAGGCGGCCGAGGATAAAAAAGCGTACGATCCGGTCGTTTTGGATTTGCGCGGAATATCGTTGATCGCCGATTATTTTGTAATTTGCCATGGAAATTCGGAAACCCAGGTCCAGGCGATTGTCACCTCCATCCGCAAAAAAGCGGATGAACAAAAATGGACGGTACGCGGAGTAGAAGGGTTGGATAACGCCCGGTGGGTGCTTATCGATCTGGGGGATATCGTCGTTCATGTGTTCCATAGGGAAGACAGGGAGTATTACAACATTGAGCGGATCTGGTCCGACGCGAAAGTTGTGGAGACCGTATGAATCTGCAGGCGGGAACGGTCGTTAAGCTGCAAGTAGCCAGGGAAGTTTCCCCTTACGGCTTCTTTCTGACAGACGGCAGCCGGGATATCCTTCTACACTACACGGAGAAGGAAGGCAACATCGAACCGGGGCAGATGGTAGAAGTGTTCCTGTATTACGATACCGAGGATCGTCTGGCGGCTACAATGAAGAAGCCGCTCCTCCGGCTTGGAGAGGTCGCCCTGCTCGAAGTGGCCGATGCGCATCCGAGATTCGGGCTGTTTCTGGATATGGGGATCGGCAGACAGCTTCTGCTTCCCTATCGCGAGCTTCCGGAGCTGAAGGAGCTGCGCCCGCAGGTGGGTGATCGGGTGTTTGTAACTATGGCCCACGACCGGCAAGGCCGTCTTATGGCCAAACTGGCCGGGGAGAAGGAGCTGTCGCCGCTGGCTGTCCGGGCACCGGAATCGTGGAAGAATGAATGGATGACGGCAAGGGTTTATAAGCCTTTGCAAATGGGAACCTTCGTCATAGTAGAGGGCGGGGTGCTCGGATTCGGGGTTATCGGGCTTATTCATTCCAAGGAAAGAACCCGTCTGCTTAGAGTGGGAGAATCCGTGGAGGTACGGGTCATTCATGTCCGGGAGGATGGCCGGGTTAATCTGTCCATGCGCCTGCCGAAAGAGCAAAGCCGTACGGAAGACGCTGACGTTATTCTTGCCTATTTGCAAGAGAGGCCTAACGGGGCGATGCCTTATTCGGATCAGACCCCCGCGGATATTATCAGCTCGAAATTCAGCATGAGCAAGGCCGCCTTCAAGAGAGCGCTGGGCAAGCTGATGAAGGACGGGCTTATCGTGCAGCAGGAAAACTGGACCTATTTGAAGGATAAGGCCCCTAAATAGCTCGCCGGTTCAGAAGTTCCGAGTCCAAGGATTACGCAACACTAAGACTTGGGGTTTATGGAGGATTTTGGGCGAGCGGAATACTCCCTATAGAGCATTGAACGATAAAATGGAGTAGTGTATGGTCCGGCTTTGGAAGGAGAGGGGAAGGCCTTGGCTTATGAACAATTCGCATATTATTATGATCGGCTGATGGAGGACATGCCTTACGCGGATTGGCTTCGCTTTGCGAAGCAGTGCTGGGAACGCTACGGCACTCCGGTTACGGTCGTCGATCTCGGATGCGGTACCGGCAATTTGGCTATTCCGTTGGCCCGGCAAGGGTTTCATGTGACCGGGATCGACTTGTCGGAGGACATGCTGGCTATTGCAAGAAGCAAAAGCGAAACACTCTACGGAACGGAAGGCTCTCTTCGCTGGGTCCAACAGGACATGCGGGAATGGGAGCTGCCGGAAGCGGTGGATGCCGTTATTTCTTTCTGTGACTGTTTGAATTATTTGCTTGAACCTGAAAGCCTTGAGGAAGCCTTCCGGCAAACCTGCCAAGGGCTGAATCCGGGAGGTTTGTTCCTGTTTGACGTGCATACCCCTTATCAGCTGCAAAATTATGCGGAGCATCAGCCTTTTGTGCTGGATGAAGAGGATATAGCCTATATCTGGACCTGTCATCTGGACGAAGAGCTTTGTGAGCTGGAGCATGAGCTCTCCATCTTTGTCCGTGAAGAAACGGCAGGCGGTCCGGCCGGACGCCGTTACGTGAGGGTGGACGAAACCCATGTACAAAGGGCTTATCCGCTGGAGCAGATAATGCAATTACTTGGCAAATCCGGCTTTTCCACGGTAGAATGCTATGCTGATTTTACATGGGATAAAGTTACCCCGGAGACGGAGAGAGCCTTTTTTGTTGCCCGTAAATAAGTAGGTGGGGCCTGTCCGCACTCCCGCTCCCTTGACAGAACACATAGTTTTCATTATAATTTCTTCATAATATTGGCTATGAAGAGGAGTAGTAGCATTGCAGAGCGTTTAGCAGAGAGCCGGAGAACAGGTGGAAGCCGGCAGCGCGAACAGCGAACTCGCCTCGGAGCTTGAAGGGTGAAGGTGCAGCGGTTATTGGCAGATGAAAGCCAAGTTATTAACCGGGCAAGCTAGCCCGACCGTCTAATCCCGCGTTAAGGGCTTCGAGTGAACGGAGTGCTGTGACGCTCTGTTAATTAGGGTGGTACCACGGGAACAAACCTCTCGTCCCTAGCGTAATGCTGGCGATGGAGGTTTTTTTTAGTTTCGGGGATCCCCGCGAAAATTGTAAAAATATAAGAAATTATAAGTTTCACCTTATACCTGTTCTTATATTTCATCGGTAAACGCGCCTGTCCAAAGGACGGCGATAGCCGTTTATCCTTGGGGTTAAATAATGCGACCTTTGACCGTTCCGGTCATTTAACCAAGAGTCAGGTGAACAAAGCAGCCAAGAAATCAATCATTTACCGTACTTTTTTTAAAAAAAGCTTGCTGAAAGGGGCGGGCTAAAAGCTTGCCGGGCCGGCAAAATGTTGAAGGAGGATGAATTATGGTTCACGAAACTAAGGGGCACGGGTACAACCCGCTCGCCATTGAACCTAAGTGGCAGAAGTATTGGGACAGCAAGAAAGTGTTTAAAGTATTGGATGATTCGGATAAACCGAAATTTTATGCCTTGGATATGTTCCCTTATCCGTCCGGTGCGGGACTTCATGTCGGACATCCGGAAGGATATACGGCAACGGATATTATCTCCCGCTATAAGAGAATGCGCGGCTACAACGTCCTCCATCCGATGGGATGGGACGCCTTCGGTCTTCCCGCTGAACAGCATGCGTTGGATACCGGCCAGCATCCGCGCGACATAACGTTCAAAAATATTGACAATTTCCGCCGACAGATCAAATCTCTCGGATTCTCATATGACTGGGATCGCGAAATCAGCACGACGGATCCGGATTATTATAAATGGACGCAGTGGATTTTTGTTCAATTATATAAACGAGGACTCGCCTATATGGCCGAGGTTCCCGTTAACTGGTGTCCGGCATTGGGCACGGTTCTGGCCAATGAAGAGGTGATCGACGGAAAGAGTGAGCGCGGCGGTCATCCGGTCATTCGCAAGCCGATGCGTCAATGGATTCTGAAAATTACCGAGTACGCCGACCGGCTGCTCGAAGATTTGGAAGAGCTCGATTGGGCCGAAAGCATCAAAGATATGCAGCGGAACTGGATTGGAAAATCCAAAGGAGCGGAAGTCCGCTTTGCCGTTGATGGCCACTCCGGAGAGGAGATTGTCGTATTCACGACCCGCCCGGACACCTTGTTCGGCTCCACCTACTGTGTCTTGGCACCCGAGCATCCGTTGGTAGAACGGATTACGACGAAGGAACAGATACAGGCCGTTAAGGAATACAAGGAGAAAGCCGAACGCAAAAGCGATCTGGAACGAACGGACCTGGCCAAGGAAAAGACGGGAGTATTTACCGGAGCTTATGCGGTCAATCCGGTCAACGGGGCGAAACTGCCGGTATGGATTGCCGATTATGTGCTTGCCGGTTACGGAACAGGCGCGATTATGGCGGTGCCCGGCCATGACCAACGGGACTACGAATTTGCCAAACAGTATAATCTTCCGATCATCGAAGTGGTGAAGGGCGGCAATTTGGAGGAGGAAGCCTATACCGGAGACGGTGAGCATGTCAATTCCGGGCTGCTGGATGGACTCCGTAATGAAGAAGCCATCGCCGCCATGATCCAATGGCTGGAGGAGAACGGCAAGGGCGCCGGCAAGGTTACCTATCGTCTTCGCGATTGGTTGTTCAGCAGACAACGTTATTGGGGCGAGCCTATTCCCATTCTGCACCTCGAGGACGGCACTATGAAGACCGTTCCGGAAGAGCAGCTGCCGCTGGTCCTGCCGGATGTCGATCATATCACACCTTCCGGGACCGGGGAGTCGCCTCTTGCTGCAGTGGAAGAATGGGTGAATACAGTAGATCCCGAAACCGGAATGAAAGCGCGCCGCGAGACGAATACCATGCCTCAATGGGCGGGAAGCTGCTGGTACTACTTGCGCTTCATCGATCCGCATAATGATAAGGAGCTTTGTTCCTTTGACAAGCAGAAGGAATGGCTGCCCGTCGATTTATATATCGGAGGGGCGGAGCATGCGGTGCTCCATCTTCTCTATGCACGGTTCTGGCATAAAGTGCTCTATGATTTGGGCGTCGTCTCCACCAAGGAACCATTCCAGAAGCTGGTCAATCAAGGGATGATTCTTGGAGGAAATAACGAGAAGATGAGCAAGTCCAGGGGCAATGTTATCAATCCGGATGACATTGTGAGCAAATACGGCGCGGATACGCTGCGTATGTACGAGATGTTCATGGGACCTCTGGAAGCTACCAAGCCGTGGAGCGAAAACGGGGTGGAAGGAACATATCGCTTCCTGAACCGCGTGTGGAGATTGTTCATCCAAGAAGACGGTTCTCTGAATGCGAAAATAACCAAAGAGGATTCCAAGATAGACGATTCATTCCGAAGAACCTGGCACAAGACGATCAAGAAGGTAACGGAAGATTACGAGGCGCTGCGTTTTAATACGGCCATCAGCCAGTTGATGATATTTGTTAACGAGGCTTATAAAGCGGACAGCTTGCCATGGGAAGCCATGGAAAACTTTGTCCAGATGCTCTCTCCAATCGCCCCTCATATTGCGGAAGAATTATGGGAGAAGCTCGGTCATACGGATACTTCGATCACTTATGTCCCATGGCCCGTTTACGATGAGAAATGGACCGTAGAGAATGAAGTGGAGATCGTCGTACAGATCAACGGCAAAATCGTCGACAGGCTTTCCGTTCCGAACAATCTGGATCAACAGGGGATGCAGGAAGCCGCCCTTGGATCGGATAAAGTGAAGGAGGCCATGGCCGGCAAATCGGTGAGAAAAGTCATTGCCGTTCCAGGTAAGCTTGTCAACATCGTTGTCGGTTAACAGGGACCACTAAGGACCGTGCCAACTGTGAATTCATGCCGATGGAGGAAGATATCGGCTTGACTGAACCTTGGCATGGTCTTTTTTTACCACAATAGAATTTATAAGTTATTGCGTCCTGAATTAATTCAAATTCTATTTGGCGATAACATCCTCTAAACGCGGTCGCTCATCCATGAAATACTCCGATAGGAGTTTTTCTCATTCGGCAGGCCGGGACAACAATGAAGCTACTTTAGCTACATCTTCATCATATTTTGCATGGGTAATCCGAAAGAGCTGATTGAACATATCCTTCAGCTCCTTTTCCATCAGACGGAGCCCTTCGGCAGTAATGCCCCCCGGAACACTGACCCGCTGCCGCAGCGTCTCGGGAGTAAACCCGCCTTCGGTCAACAGCTTGCCTGTACCGACAAGCATTTGGGCGGCGAGTGCCGAAGCCTGCTGCTCGTTAATTCCGGTTTCTTCTACGGACGCGCGAATGAAATGCTCGAGAAAATATGCCAGGAAAGCCGGTCCACAGCTTGAAATATCCGAAGAGACGCGGGTGAGCTTCTCTTCAATTTTAATAGGCTGCCCGATATTTGCAAGCAGGGTCAGCAAATCGTCACGACCTGCTGCAGAGACTCTCTCCCCGAACATGCACAGTAACGCTCCGCCCAAGGTGAAATTGGTAATACTTGGTATTACCTTGGCGATTTGGCAGTTCAGAAGCTGCTCCAATTGTCCGAGCATCACCGGGCTTGTTATGGAAACCACGATTTGCGACGGATCGGTAAAGTCCCGAATTTCATCTAAAACCTTCTTGTATTCCATTGGTTTAATGCAGAGAAAGACGATTTCGCTTTCGAGTACAACTTCTTTATTCGAACGCGCGATGCGCAGACCTGGATAACGTTGGGCGAGCTGTTCAGCTTTGGCTGAAGTACGATTGAAAGCGGTAATTTCCTGAGGCAGCAGCGCCTCCGAGCGAAGGAATGCTTCTATCAGCATACTTCCCATACTGCCGGTCCCGATGAATCCCGTATTCATCATGAACCCCTCCTTGACCAGTGATATACGTGCGGCAATGCTTTTATAAGTATATGCGGGTGATGAGGGTTGCATTCCTATAATCTGGTAATCGATTTAAGAGAAGGGACGGGGATTGGGGAAAGGGGGAGAATTTGAGACGGTTTGGGCGGAGAAATCGTAGCCGGGGATTGTCTTTTTGTCCAAGCGTGATATAATAGTGAATAAATGGAAATGTGCGGAAGAACCGCCCTGACGGATCTTGCTTTAAGCAGGATCCCAGGGCGGTTTTTGCATTTTCGCAGCATGTATCCAATCTTGCGAAGGGCTTGTCCCGGCATTCAGCGGGCAAGTCTGATTTACAATACTGGAGGTAGCGATAACTATGGACAGATGGTTCGGAACGAAAGGGATCTGGTTTTTTTCATTGATGCCCGTTGCCTTGCTTGGATTTTTATTGTTTACGAGATTGTATGATGCCGGGGAATGGGAGCCCTTCAGCGCAGTCAATGATGAAGTGAAGTCTTTGCTGGCCTCGGATTGGGCGGGTTCTGCAGATGAAGGCCAGTCGTTGAACTCGGGCGGAGAAGGAGGCAGCCAAGCTCCGAATCCCTCTGCCGCCCCGGATACTACAGGCAAGCCTGCCGGGATGACGAGCGATTCCGATTCGCAGGCGGGCGCCGTTGAAGATTCTAATGGAACCTCAGCTGCTCAAGCTCCGAATGCAGGTAGCCCACCCCCTAATGATGTAAATCCGGGGTCTACGCATCAGCCATCGGCGGTTTCCGCGGACTCGTCCTTGATTGATATCAATACGGCTTCCGTTACGGAGTTAACGGCTTTGCCGGGAATAGGTCCGAGCAAGGCTAACGCTATCGTAACGTACCGCCAGCAGAACCAAGGGTTTAAATCCATTAACGATCTTATGGAAGTGAAAGGGATCGGACAGAAAACCTTCGAGAAGCTGAAAGATCTGATTACGGTGAGCCCTTATCCCGGCGCTTCTGATTGAGCCATTATCCTTCCGCCCGGCCTAACATTTATAAAGAAGGATTTGTAGGGAAATCTCTTTTATTTTTGTATAAATTGTGAGAATATAGGATTAGGCTACTAAAAAGGGAGGAATTCATTGAAATGTCAGAAGAACGTCAATTAGCACTGGAAACTTTGGCGATTCACGCCGGGCAGGAGATCGATCCGACAACACTGTCCAGGGCTGTGCCGCTTTACCAAACGACATCCTACGGTTTCCGCGATACCGATCATGCGGCCGATTTGTTTGCCCTTAAGGAATTCGGCAACATTTATACCCGCCTCATGAATCCGACTACGGACGTGTTCGAGAAGCGTGTGGCCGCTTTGGAGGGCGGAGTGGGCGCTTTGGCGACAGCCTCCGGTCAGGCTGCCATTACATACGCCATTCTTAACATTGCCGGCTCCGGCGATGAAATCGTATCCTCATCCAGTTTGTATGGCGGAACTTATAATCTGTTTTCGACAACGTTATCTAAAATCGGAATTGACGTCAAATTCGTGGATTCTTCCGATCCCGAAAATTTCCGCAAGGCCATCACTCCCAAGACTAAGGCGGTGTTTGCCGAATCGATCGGGAATCCGAAGGGCGACATTCTGGATATAGAAGCCGTTGCCAAAATCGCGCACGAGAACGGGATTCCTCTTATTGTCGACAATACGTTCCCGAGCCCTTACTTGCTGCGTCCGATTGAGCATGGAGCCGATATCGTGGTTCATTCCGCGACCAAGTTCATCGGCGGACACGGAACATCCATCGGAGGCGTTATCGTGGACGGCGGCAAGTTTGATTGGAAAGCGAGCGGCAAATTCCCGGGATTGGTTGAACCGGATCCGAGCTACCACGGTGTAATTTATACGGACGCGGTTGGCCCGATGGCTTATATTATCAAGGCCCGTGTTCAATTGCTGCGTGATATGGGAGCCGCCATTTCTCCATTTAACTCGTTCCTGCTGCTGCAAGGACTGGAGACCCTCCACTTGCGGATGGAGCGTCACAGCAGCAACGCACTTGAAGTTGCCAAATATTTGGAGGCGCATTCGTCTGTTGAATGGGTCAACTATCCCGGGCTGCCAAGCCACCCCTCCTATTCGCTGGCACAGAAATATTTGCCGAAGGGTCAGGGAGCGATTATGACCTTCGGGATCAAGGGAGGACTGGAAGCCGGACGCAAGGTGATCAACCATGTCAAGCTGTTCTCCCATCTGGCGAATGTTGGAGATTCGAAGTCGCTGATTATTCATCCGGCAAGCACAACTCACCAGCAGCTTTCAGAGGAAGAACAGCGTTCGGCCGGTGTAGCTCCCGGCATGATTCGTCTTTCGATCGGTACAGAAGCGATTGCCGATATTCTGCATGATTTGGAACAAGCGATCCAGGCCAGCCAGAAGTAGGAGCAGACGATGAGCACTCGTAAAGATTGGGATACCTACTTCATGGATATTGCTTACATGGCCTCTACTCGATCCCAGTGTCCCCGCCGGCACGTTGGAGCTGTGCTTGTTCAAGGTAAGAAGCTGTTGGGGACGGCTTACAACGGTGCACCGATGGGAGTTCCGGATTGCTCGGAAGCGGGCTGTATGCTCGTTGAGGAGTATGAGATGACTAACGTTGACGGCGAAGAGCGGATGGTCAAGAAGCAAAGATGTATTCGGACGATTCACGCCGAACAGAATTTGCTGCTCTTCACCGATCGGACGGACCGTGAAGGCTCTACGGTTTATGTTACCGATCAGCCCTGCTGGACGTGTTCCAACATGCTCGCGAATAGCGGGATTAAGGAAATTGTCTATCACCGTCCCTATCCTAAGGACGCCGATAAAGTAATGGAATTAATGCAAGCAAGGGGAATTGTATTCCGCACTCTGGAACGTTATGAGCCTCCCGCGGATACCGTTATGAACGTTACAGATTGACGAATCTGTCGGCCTACGATTTAGTTGTGCCGGACCTGCGGATGTTAAGAAGCCGTTCCGAATGAATTCCCATAAAAGTATATAAATGAGGAAGAACCTCTTTATCGCGCTAAGCGAAGAGAGGTTCTTCTTTTTTTGATAATTTTATAAGTTTCGGGGCTCCCCGCAAAGTACTGTATAAACCTTTATCGAAGTAAAGTCATGAAGAGCGACCGCGTTTAGAGGAAGGTTTAGACGCCGACTCCGTTGGAGTGGGGACGGAATACGCTTCGAAGGTCACACGTCACTTTGTGGGGTTATGAAAGGGGGGAGCATTTTGGTGCAGTTGGTATACAGCAGACCGCTGCTTACCGTTGCTTGTCTTTGGGTCATTGGAGGAGCGGCCGCCCTTCAGCTTGAGCATTTAGGCATTCCATTAATAGCCGCCTTGTTGGCGGCAGCGTTAACCGCAAGTTTGTGGCTGCTCAAAATACCGGCGCGCAGACCGCTTTCCCTGATCCTGGTGCTGTTTACTTCCTTCAGTTATATTCAGTGGTATGATGAGCGGAACCATTCTTCCTTAGGAGAAGAATGGGCAGATGCGGAAGTGAATATATCCGGCCAAATTATTTCTCCTGTGACCGTTGACGGTGACCGCGCCTCCTTCACGGTTAAGGTTCGGGAAATATCCGCTTTATCTCCGCTTAATTCGCAGGAGGCTTCGGATACGTTAAGTCCAATGCCGCACCTGCGGGAGAAAATGCAGGTATCGATTCGGCTCGTGAAGCCATCGGAGCAGGCCAAAGCCTCTCAATGGAACAGAGGGAATGAAATCAAGCTGGCCGGAAAGCTGCTTCTGCCGTCAGGAGCAAGAAATTTCGGCGGCTTTGATTACCGCAGTTATATGCGGTTTCAGCATGTTCATTGGCAGATAACGGAGAAGGGAACGGAACGGATAGTTGTAACGGAAAGCAAGCATTGGGACAGGATGACTGTTCTCCGCTGGAACGATCAGTTCCGGGCCCGTCTGGCCGGTGTATTGGACGGGCTGTTTCCGGATAACCAAGCCGGTTATATGAAAGGAATGCTGGTTGGGCTTCGCGAGGATCTGGACCCGGAACAATTCCAGCAATTTTCCCAGCTTGGGCTGACTCATATTTTGGCTATATCAGGACTGCATGTGGCTGTTTTTACGGGCGCAATACTAACGGTTCTTGGCTGGCTCGGACTGACCAGGGAGACGAAGCTGCTGATCGCGATTCTCCTGCTTCCCTTCTATATTGTTGTAACCGGTTCGGCCCCCTCCGTCGTTCGGGCAGGCATTATGGCTATGATGGCGCTATACGCTGCGAGAGCAAACAAACTTAAAGACGGACTCAGCTTGGTCAGTCTGGTCGGACTGCTGATGATCGTTTGGAACCCTTATTATTTGGTCAATGTCAGCTTTCAGCTTTCTTTTCTGGTGACGATCGGGCTTATTGTCGGCGTTCCTCGGTTAAATGCCTTTTTGCCTAACCGCTACCCTGCCTTGAGCGGAGCGCTCTCGGTGACTTTGGTGGCACAAGCGGCTTCCTTCCCGCTCTCGGTTTACTATTTTAACCAATTTTCGCTTTTATCCTGGTTGGCTAATTTTATTGTTGTTCCGGTTGTCAGCCTGGCGGTCATCCCTTTAGGCTTCGTCTCCCTCGTCATCGGTTCTTTGTGGAGCACGGTTGGCCAATGGCCGGCCTGGGTGGTGGTACGAATTAATGACCTGTGCTTTGGACTGGTCGATTGGCTGGACGGCTGGAGGTCGTTTCATCTTATTTGGCCTTCCCCATCTATTTGGTGGATGCTGGCGTATTATGGATTATGGGCTGCGATAATGATCCAGGCCAATCGGGTTCGGCAGAGGAGGAGGGAAGCGAACGGGCCGATGTTAACCGTCGAACCGGGGACCTCCGAAATATCTCATAGGCGCAGACTTTATGCGCTTAGCGCTGTTCTGCTTCTCCTCCTTTTATACGGTTATAGCCCCGATTTTTGGAAGAGGGAAGGGGTCATTCAATTTCTGGATGTTGGCCAGGGGGATTCGATCCTTATTCGTACACCGGAACACAGGCATATCCTGATCGATGGAGGGGGGACGATGCGATTTTCCAAGCCGGGAGAAGAATGGAAGCAAAGATCGCGGCCTTACGAGGTCGGGGAGAGGTTGGTTGTGCCGCTTCTTAAACAAAGAGGAGTTCATCGCCTGGATTGGCTGATCATTTCTCATGCGGATACGGATCATATCGGCGGGCTGCAGGCTGTCATTGAGCAAATCCCCGTGGACCGTCTGTTGTTTAACGGGAGCTTGAAGGATAATGAAGGCACCCGTAAATTATTCCAAACGGCATTGGATAAAAATATTCCCATGTATGCGGCGGAAGCCGGGCAGAACATTCCGCTGGACCGATATTCAGCGCTGTATCTTCTCTATCCTGACCATAAGAAGGATGAGGGGGTAAGTTATTCCGCAGAGCAAAATGAACATTCCGTCGTGTTTATGCTGGACATGTATCAAGCGAGGGTATTGTTTACCGGGGATGTTGAGAAGCTGGGGGAATATGACATTCTGCATTCGCTGAAGGAGATCCGTCTCGGCCCCCATAGCGGAATAGACGGGGCTGCCCTGGAGGAGAGATTGAGGCCTGTCGATGTGCTGAAGGTGGCGCACCACGGCAGCAAAACATCCACTACCGAGCAGTGGCTCGATTATTGGCAGCCTCGCCATGCGGTCATTTCCGCCGGGGTTAATAACCCGTATAGGCACCCTTCCCCGGTAGTGGTGGAGCGACTGGAGAGCCGCGGCGTAAATCTGTTTCGAACCGACCTGCAAGGGGAGGTGCAAATGATCATCCGCAAGCAAGGCTACCGTTTCCGGACGATGCTGCAGTAAACGAATGAGTGCAGATGGGAACGATGATACCCCATTGTTGAAAAGTCAGCAGTGGACAATGAATAAGAGGATGATTTTTAAAATAATTATAGCTTTTTCTAAACTATTATAGATATATTTAATAAAATAGTAAAAATTTCACAATAAATATGGACAAAAAACCAAATACAAGCTATAATTGGAATATAATGGTGATTATTGTTGAATGTTTTTTTATTCTACTTTTAACAATAATTAGCCAAGTAAACTATGAGGAGGAAGGAATATGTGGCTCTTCGCTATACTACATGGGAAAAACTACGTTTGAGAGGCATAATAGAGCGATTTGACATGGAGCCTCTGCGGGCATGAGTACTCGCGAAAGCCGCGAAGGGTAAGGAATTCGCGTTGCTAACCAGCTTATCATGCCCGCCTCTCCATATAAAATCGCTGTCTATTTACCCCACCCAGAGTAGCGAGGAAGCGAATATGTTAATTAAGAGAAAGTCATTGTCCGCCCTCGTTCTTAGTGTTGCACTACTCGTACCTTTGTTAAGCTACCAAGGATCAACAAGAGCAGAAAGCGCAGATCAGTTAGCAGAGTCTGAGGAATTTGAAAAAAACATTTCGTACAGAGCAATATTTGGGTTGAATCAGGAGCCGAATTATGTAAAGGAAGTAATGGAAACAAACAAGATTTCTTTAGGGCATGGCGTAGCATTAACTCCAAACGAAGAGAAGGAATTGAATGAAAGATTTCAGAGGCAACGAGAAAACAAACCCAAAATTCTAAATTATTTAAAGGAAGATAAGTCGTATGCTTGGCTTTATATTGATCAAGCAAATGGTGGAATTATCAATATTGGTTTTAAAGATTCACTATTAAACAAAGAAGAAGAGATACGTAAAGTTACTAATATCTATGGGGACTCATCTAAAATCAAATTTCACGAAGCAAAATATTCAGAAGATGAATTAAGAGATTTAGGTAGTAAAATTTTTGAACAAATGCACAATGAACTTGAGGCTAAAGGCATTCATTTGACTGTTCAAACAGATATTCCCTCACAAAAGGTAGAGGTACTAATTAATCCTTATGATCAATCAATTGTTGATGAATTAAAACAAAAATATTCCGAAGACATGTTAAGTTTTGGAAAATCGCAAGAGTTTAAACTTGATGCATCTAGAACTGACAAAATTCGTCCAATAAATGGAGGCGTCAGAATTTATAACTCTGATATGGACCAGAATTGTACAGCAGGTTTTAGTGCTACAAAAAATGGTCAGTCTTACCTTGTAACAGCTGGGCATTGTCTGAATACAAATGATTATATAACTCAGGGAGGCGAATTTATTGGCCTAGCATCCGGGACGCATCAAGGAGGAAATAATGATTCCGGGATAATTTCAATTCCTTCAAGTATCGCGAGCAAATATGTTTATAAATATCAACCTAATGATACTCTTCTAACATCTGCTCAGCCGAGCAATTCTGATAATGTTGGAGATAGGGTTTGTCTCTCTGGACAAGTTACTGGCTATAGTTGTGGAACAATTACAAACGTCGATGTATGGGATAGCATTGCTGGGAAAGTTTACCAACATGTCAGAAAAGCCAATTATGCTGTTGCGAGTGGGGACAGTGGTGGAACTATTTTTGATGGAAGCGTACTAAAGGGAATTCATTTCGCGAGCTCTGGTAGTTCTGGAAATTATTCGTCTTACTTCAGTCATGTGAGTGCTGTACTGTCTCAATGGAATTTATCATTCTGATTCTATAATGTTAGAACTTGAACTACTTTGAAATAAATTAAATAACAAGCCTATAGACAATAGTTCTAAAAAGAACATTCTATAGGCTTATTACTATTCATTTTGTTATTAGATTAATCATAACATTATCAAAATTTCTAAACAACAAAATTTTACTGAATTTATCCTATTTTAGGAATTGTATCAATGAGATTATTGAATGATTGAGCCAAATAATATATTGCTTTTTATTATTACTTTATCGTAATATCCAAAGAAGAAGTTATTGTTCTCTCTTCATTATCTGCCCTGAAGTTTGCTTTGACGCCAATCTCATAATTTCCAGGACTTAATAACTCGGGAGCTGGGAAGTTTTCCAAAAAGGCCCCGTAGTCTTTTAGCCCGCTTTTATCGTAGTTGAACGCCGAGACTAATCCGGAAGGAAAGCTCTTTTTATATTTTTGATTGGGTGTAATAGCTTCAGTAGTGTTCGAATCCAAGGTTGCCATTTCCCGGTAATTTCCAACTTCATCTTTGATATAGTAGACAATTAGAGGGTTGGCATGTTGAACTTCTATTGTTGTATTTCCCGAATAAGTAAGCTCTGCCCATATATTTATGGCTTCATTACGAGTGTATTCTTTTTTTTGAGAGGCAAGAGATAGAGAGAAAGATCCTTCCTGTTTAATCGAATTTAATTCAGAGAAGCGATTTTGATCTTCGGCATATTTTATGGATATTTGATTCAATTGCCCATCATAGCTTATTGCACCGCCCATGTTTTCTACGATGTACCGAACGGGGACATAAGCATGGCCGTTATAGTTCAATATGGTGTAATCATTACCGAGATCTTTGTCTTGGCCATTAAATTCGATCTTGACCGGAAATAAGAGCGCTTGAACATAATCAGAAGCATAAGCAACTGATGCTCCTAGAGAAACAACCCCAGCACAAGCGATTCCAATCAAAAATTTTTTCATAGAAAGTCCTCCTCGTAATAAAAGGCTCTTCGCTATACTACATGGGAAAAACTACGTTTGAGAGGCATAATAGAGCGATTTGACATGGAGCCTCTGCGGGCATGAGTACTCGCGAAAGCCGCGAAGGGTAAGGAATTCGCGTTGCTAACCAGCTTATCATGCCCGCCTCTCCATATAAAATCGCTGTCTATTTACCCCACCCAGAGTAGCGATGAAGCTAATAAAATTATTTTTTAATTATCAAAATTCTATCTAGGGCAAGCTGAACGGAAATATATTCGAAACGGGCAATATAAGCACAAAGCTTAGTAAAAGGTACTTTTTTTAGTCTCACGACCAACTTATGATATGTTCGATTGACTGAAAAATAAAGGTTCATTTAACCGCAGCGTGGCCCCTGGAATGCTAATTTTCTTCTAAAGATTACTTTAGTAAGGCGGATACATCATAACGCAATCCTTTTCCATATAGCTCTCCTCTACAGCCCGGTTCAGCAAGCCTCATTTATATAGACTCCATTAAACTTAATAATGTTTCGGTGATTTTTTTAATTATCTTTTTTTAACGTAAAAGATCTGCCTTGCTGGAACTATTTTTATAATTGAGGCATAGCTGATATTATTGCAAAGTTACAGTCTAGGGTGGAATTATGATGGCATCTTATTTGTAATAATCTTTTCTGAGAAACAAGTGTCCCTTTGAAGGAAATGTGGGCGCGAAAAATGAAGAAGAAATTTAACAGATGGCTTGATACCACAAATACATTAATATATGGTAAAAATGGCAAAAGTGAAAGGCAAATTGGAGGTAAGGAGTGAGTCAATCAAACGTAACATTCCCTTTATTCAAATCCCCTTGCCGGAATGGTTTGAGCCGGTAGTGCGGACCATTTGGGATAAAATGAAGCGCGATTCCACAGGACATGATTTTTTCCATGCGGTTCGGGTGATGGAACTGGCTGTGGACATGTCGGACGAGCTGGCTGTGGATCGTGAAATGACGATGACCGCAGGATTGCTGCATGATTATTATCGTGAGGAGGAGAAGGAAAGCGGCCTGCTATTCATGCGAAAATCCTGCACGGTTTTGGTTTTAACGGAACCAGATGACCTTAATCGCTCCAAAAGGGCCTTTCGGTCATTTTAACGGAACCAGATGACCTTATTCCCTAGAAATGCTCGCGAAAGTAGGATAATTCTATGAAATAAGCGCGTCTGGTTCCGTTAGTTTAAAAAAACGGCCTATTTTGACGAAATAGGGTCTCCCAGTTCCGTTACATTTTCGCTGTTGGACTTTTCACTAGTACAACATCCTGTTGTAATACCATTCCCACAATGAATCGACAGCCTTGGTTTTCCCGTTAGTTTTCGTTTTTCGCTCAAATAGGGCAAACTAGCTGCATGAAATCCAGTTAGCTATCCTGCTTCCTATCAGAAAGGCATCAGGCGGATGCTCCGGCAATAAAACTTCAACCGCCTAACGCATATAATCAGTTCAATCCATAGAGGACGCATCCAGGTCCTCCGAGAGCAAGGCTTGATTTTTCCGGAACTCCGTGGGGGAGGTTCCCGTCCATTTTTTGAACATCCGGTTGAAGGAAGTGACATTGCGATAGCCGATTTGCTGGCTGATTTCCGTTACGGTTAACGCCGTACTCGCCAGCAGCTCCTTGGCCTTCTGCATCCGGATGCCGTTCATATGATCAATGAAATTGATCCCGGTCTTCTCTTTAATATAAACCGATAGATAGGCGCTGGACATGTTCAGCTTGTCGGCGAGCATATCCAGGGAAATGTCTTCGCTGTACTTCGTGGACAGCCACTCCATAATATAGTCGATAATCGGATCTTGCTGCTCTTTCTTCGATTGGACAATCGAGGCTACCGCAGATATAAATTGGCGGAAATACTCCTTATATTCTTCGAGAGTATGGCAATCCCTCGGCTTGGATAAGAAATGGTCCAAATCCTCCGTCTTGTCGGAATCGAGATGATAGGTATCCAGGATCAGCAATGTCTTGGCCGCGATGCTTTCAGCCAATTGGCTGTACTGATGCACTGCCGCCTGTTTCTTGAACATCGTGTCGAGCATTCGGTTAATGATGGCCAGACAAGCGCTTTCGTTGCCTTCCTGCAGGTGATTGTACAGCTCCTGCTCCTGAGAGGGCGTCAGAACGAACGGTCGGCTCGGCGGCTTCGGTTCGTACAGCAATTGGGTTTCATCCAACAGCTCCGCTTGTCTGACCAAGGTCAGCACCTCTTGATAGGCCTCGTTGAACTGGGAGGTGCGGTCATAAGTGGAGCTGACGGCGATGAACGCGAAGCAGTAGGTTTTGTCCCTGTCGAGAATCTGCTTAAGCAGCTCCAGCATTTCCCTCAGTTCCTCGGGCTTGTGCTTCCCGCTTAACACGGTCAGGATCTGATCCTTCTCGATTTGGAACGTATGAGATCCCGGCAGGCGCTTGGACATCATTAACCGGATATGCTCCTGAATATAGTTGGCCGCTTTGTCCGGCTTCATATCGCTCTCCGCAAAAGATGCAGAACGGAAGACCAATTGATAGAGGACGATCGTAAATTCCTCTTCAGCGGCCATAAATTCCTTCCACTCATTTAAATCCGAATTAATCATTTTCAGCTTGTTGATATAGTTGTAACTCGTCAAGAAGGACTGGTTATGAACGAGTTCATTCTCGATTACTTCCTTCTCCTTGATCAAATCGTGCACCTTTTGATTAATGAATGCGAATTCCTGGATGCTGCTCTGCAGCTTGTCCGGATTCCGTTCCATAATGGACGATATGATTTGTTTGACCGGAGAATTGATCTTTTTGCTCAGGAAGAACGAGACGACCATTCCGATTGCGACCGATACAGCCAGCATCAAAGCCAGCACGAAGTTCAGCTTGCGCACCTGTGCCGCAATGTTCGAATAGGGGACGACGGACAGGAACGTCAGCTTGGTCCCCTCGTCCTGTTCTTTAAAATAATAATATTGGTCCGCCAGCTTGTAATCTGTGATGTCCGCCGCGGACGGCATTGATTCGGGCACCGTGCCGGACGAGCTGTAGATCACGTCCTCTTCTTCGTTCAATATAATGAAATGGGCGTTTTTATGCTCGCCATGGAACGCCTGAAGAAGTTTCTCTACTTCTATTAAAGCGACGATTTGATAATTGCTTCCCGGAATTAATAAAGAAAGCGGAATCATCTCACGGGTGCCGGAATCGTTCGAAGAGTGAATTCGGAATTCCGAAGCGGGATAGATTTTATAATTTTCCTGCCGGTCAAATTGCTGCAGCCAGAACGAATACGGATATCGGCTGCTGGCATAGAAGCTCGAGAAGAGCTCCTCGGCATCGCTGCTGCCTTCTTTCTCAATGGCGTACCCGTTGGAATGAAAGAAGATGATAATATTATCCAAATAATGAAGCGGATTATAGACATCGGACCGCAAGCTTTTCATAATATCGCCCGTGAGCAAATAATTGATCTCCAGTTCATTTTTGGTCAGTAGCTGGCGGTTGAAGGCAGCAAGCTTGTCATTATGATAAAGGTCAAATAAGAGCGTTTTCAAACGGGAGAAGTGAACTCCGTACCGTTCTGCCGCGTTTTGCAGAATCAACTGGTTGTATTGAATAATTTCCTTCTGGATGGTCGTTCTGAAAAAGGTGAAAGAAAGCAAGTTAAAAGAAGACAGCAGAATGATAACGATTAGAAAGCTGAAGAAGATTTTAACAAATAAAGAATTTTTTCTCTGTAACCACAACAACGGAATGGTCCCCCTTCATCGATAACCGAAACATACATTTAATCTGTTTTGCTATTCTTTCGGGTCGCGGTCAGCGCCCGTTTTTTTGTTTTTAAACTTTTTCAGTCCTTCCCGGCTCCCCGCAAGTACTATATTATCCTTTTTCGAAGCAAATCAAGAAGAGCGACGGAGATCAAAGGGTGGTTTACACGCTGCCCTGTTAATGGCCCGGTACTCGTCCAGGGTGAGCATGGAATAAGCTTCGAACGGTATGTGTCATTTGTGGGGTTATTTGCTGTTTTTTCGCGTAAAATGGCGGAGTTTAGCCGTTTTTTATAACCCTGCCTTTCCATTGGAATCTAAAAAAAATCAAGGAATCTAATAAAGTGTAAATTCAATTTTAACCCTGTTTCACTTATGATCGGGCTTATCGGCAGCTCCGCAAAACTACGAAAGCAGGTGAATCGCAATTTGGAACAAGCATCACTACGAATGAACACGACCAACCGTACCAAAAAATCATTCGCTTCACAAGTCCTAAAAAATTTAAGAAGAAACTGGAGCTTATATGTTTTATTTCTGCCCGTCGTCATTTATTTTGCCGTTTTCCAGTATTTCCCGATGTATGGTGTGCAGATTGCTTTCAAGGATTTTATTGCGACTAAAGGAATATGGGGGAGTCCTTGGGTAGGTTTCAAGCATTTTGAGCGTTTCTTTGACAGCTATTATTTCTGGCGGCTGATCAAGAACACCTTGGGAATCGGATTGTACGAGCTGGCAGTCGGTTTTCCCGTGCCGATCCTTCTGGCCTTGATGATTAATGAGGTTCGGTCGAAAACTTATCGGAGGTTCGTGCAAACGGTTACGTATGCTCCGCACTTTCTATCAACCGTCGTCATAGTCGGAATGGTTCTTATTTTCCTGTCTCCGCAAAGCGGGCTCGTTAACCAAATAATTAAAGCGTTCGGCGGAGATCCGATTTCCTTTATGACCCAGCCGGGCTGGTTTAAGACGATTTATGTGTTTTCCGGCGTGTGGCAGCATATGGGCTGGAGCTCGATTATTTATCTGGCCGCATTGTCGGGGATCGATCCGCAATTGCATGAAGCGGCCCGGGTGGACGGCGCCAGCCGGCTGCAGAGAATATGGCACATCAATATTCCGGGAATTATGCCCACCATCGTGATTTTGCTCATTCTGAACATGGGTTCCGTCCTCAGCGTCGGCTTCGAGAAGGTCTTCTTGATGCAGAACGACCTGAATATGCCGGCATCCGACGTTATATCGACGCATGTTTACCGCAGCGGTATTCTCGGAGCGCAGTACAGCTTCTCGGCAGCGGTCGGATTGTTCAATTCCGTTATCAATTTCATAATGCTGATTACAGTCAACTTCATTGCCCGGAAGGTCAATGAGACGAGTCTTTGGTAGGGAGGCAGCCAGATGGTAGAGACAACACAGGACCGGATATTTAACATCATCAATTATTCTCTTCTCATTATTATATCGATCATTGTCCTTTATCCTCTTTTCTTTGTCGTGATCGCTTCTATCAGCAGCCCGGGAGCCGTTATGCGGGGAGAAGTATGGCTATGGCCCAAGGATCTGACCTGGGTAGGCTATAAGCGCGTGTTCGCGAACAAGGAAATCCTGATGGGATATTGGAACACCATTCTCTACACCGTCATTGGAACCGCCATCAATTTGGTGATGACGGTCGCGGCGGCATATCCTTTGTCCCGCAAAGACTTTATGCTGCGCAATACGTTCACGGCCATGATCGTCTTCACGATGTTCTTCAGCGGAGGAATGATTCCTACTTACCTGCTGATCAAAAACCTGGGCATGCTCAACTCCTTCTGGGTTATGGTCATTCCCGGAGCCGTCTCGGTTTGGAACATTCTGATCATGAGAACGTTTTTCCAGAACGGGATTCCTTACGAGATGCAGGAGGCGGCCTCCATTGACGGATGCACAAACATGCAAATTCTGACGCGCATCGTTCTGCCCTTGTCTATGCCGATCATAGCGGTCATGATTCTATTCTACAGCGTCGGACACTGGAATTCGTATTTCACGGCTTTGATCTACTTGACCGATCGCGCCAAATATCCGCTGCAGCTCTTCCTCCGGGAGATTCTGGTACAGGGGCAGATGCAGGAAATGCTCGATATCAGTGCGGATTCGTTATCCAACAGCCTGATGGATGCGGAGGCGATCAAATACGCGATTGTTATTGTGGCCAATCTTCCGATTCTGCTGCTGTATCCTTTCTTGCAGAAGTATTTTGTCAAAGGAGTTATGATTGGGGCCATTAAAGGCTGACCCGGATTGGGCTTTCCGTAAAGTGCCGTATAAATCTTATTCGAAGCCAAGCCAAGAGGAGCGACCGCGCTTAGAGGAAAGCTGGACGCCGACCTTATCAGGATGCAGACGGATGCTCTTCGAAGGCCATACGTCACTTTGCGGGATTATTCATAGATCACTGGCGCTAGGGCTAGCAAGGATGCGAGGCTTTAATGCCGGGGATACAACCCAAGATTCAAACATAAAAAGGGAGGAAACTAACATGAACAAATGGAGTAAATGGACTTCAGTAGCGCTGACCGCGTCTCTCGGCGCCGGCTTATTGTCAGGCTGTGGAGGCAATGATAACGGCGGGAACGCCGGAAATAAAGGTGCAGAGGGAGGCGCGGAAGTCGCCAATCTGAACAAAACGGGCTTTCCCATTGTCAATGAGCCCATTGAGCTGACGTTCTTTACCGGTAAATCGGCCACTAACGGCAATAAGTTTGAAGAGACGCTCGTATGGAGCGAATATGAGAAAATGTCCAATATGAAAATCAAATTCGACCTGATCCCGTTTGACAGCCTGACGGAAAAGAGAAATCTGATCCTGGCCGGCGGAGATTATCCCGATGCTTTCTATTCCGCCCGGTTAGGCTCGGCCGATTTGATGAGGTACGGTCAGCAAGGGGTTTTCATTAAATTGAATGACCTGATCGACGAATATGCTCCGAATTTCAAGAAGCTGCTGGACACCTATCCGGATCTGAGGAAAGGACTGACGATGCCGGACGGCAACATTTATTCCTTCCCGTCCTTCTACGACCCGGATTTTCTGCCGATGCTGATTGGAACTCCGCTGTGGATCAAGCAGGAGTGGCTGGAAAAATTAAATATGTCCGAGCCGCAAACGACCGAGGAGTTCTATCAATACTTGAAGGCCGTTAAGGAAACGGATTTAAACGGTAACGGACAAGCGGATGAAATTCCATTCAGCGGTGCGGGTATCGGGCCTTTGCTCGATCATCTCAAAGGGGCCTGGGGCCTGGGGAATCGCGGTTTAGGCCATAAATTTGTGGATGTCGATCCGGAAACGAATGAGCTCCGGTTCATCAAGACGGATCCGAAGTACAAGGAATTGCTGGAATATGTGAATAAGCTTTATCAGGAAGGGCTGATTGACAGTGAAATTTTCACTATCAAGTCAAGCAATCTGTATGCCAAAGGGGGAGAAGGGACATTCGGCTCCACCATTATGCCCAATCCGAAAACATTAATGAACCAGGACGGTTATGTCGGACTGGGTGCTCTTAAAGGGCCGCATGGAGACCAGATGTACACTCATATTAAAGTCCCTATGGTTCATATCGGAGCTTTTGCCATTACCGATAAGAACAAGCATCCGGAAGCAACGGTCCGCTGGATGGATCATTTCTTCGGCGAAGAAGGAGCCCGATTCTACTTCATGGGACAGAAGGATGTCACTTATAAAGAGACGGCCGATGGCAAGCTGGAGTACGTTGACGAGATTACAAACAATCCGAATGGCCTGACCTATGACCAGGCGCTGGCGAAATATTTTACCTGGCTGGGCGGCAGCTATCCCGGATATGTCAAGGAGCAATATTTCAAAGGTTCGGAAACCCTTCCCGAATCCATAGCCACTGGCGAGAAAGCCGAGCCTCACAGAGTGCCGGAGATTTGGAACAACTTCAACTATACGGAGGAAGAAACCGAATTCATGTCTTCGATCGGTAAGGATATCACTTCCTACGTCAATGAAGCGGAAGCGAAATTCATCAACGGTTCCATGCCATTCAGTGAATGGGATAACTATGTCAAGACCGTTGAGAAGATGGGGCTGGAAGAATACATGCGAGTGTACAAACAAGCCTACGAAAGATACAATAAATAAACAGACATCCGTTGAAAGACAGCAATCGGGGAGGCCGAGATGGTATGACAAAACAAAGATATGCGGCGGGGCTGGCCATAACAGTTCTGCTGTCCGGAGTCCTTCTCTCGTGCGATAATGATTCGAAGCCGCGGGATAAGGCGGGTGACCGGTCGGGCATGACTGGAGCGGATCTGGTTAACCTTACAGGCATGCCTATTGTTAAAGAGCCGATTACTTTGCATATTTTTGCAGGTAAATCTCCTACCTCTCACCCCGATTGGAATCAGGTAAGAATCTGGCAAGAATATGAGAGAATGACGCAAATTCATACGCAATTTCAGATGGTTCCGTTCGACCAGTTATCTTCGAGGAGAAATCTGGTATTGGCGGACGGGGACTATCCGGATGCGTTCATGACGTCCCGTCTGAGCTCGGCCGATCTGCTCCGGTATGGTCAGCAAGGGGTTTTCATCCGCCTGAATGATCTGATTGACGAATATGCCCCCAATTTCAAGCGGCTGCTGGAGAAATATCCGGAAATTCGCAAAGGGCTGACGATGGCGGATGGAAATATATATTCGTTTCCTTCCTTCTATGATCCCGATTTTATGTCCATGCTGATCGGTTATCCATTGTGGGTCAAGGCGGATTGGCTGGACAAGCTGGGCATGGAACCGCCGGAAACGACGGAGGAGTTTTATCAGTATTTGAAGGCGGTTAAAGAGACGGACCTGAACGGCAATGGCAAGGCGGATGAAATTCCTTACGGATCTGTCGGCACGAGTGCTCTCCTCAATCACCTTAAGGGAGCCTGGGGGCTGGGAAACCGGGGGATGGGCCATTCCAGGGTGGATATGGATCCGGAAACGAACGAGCTTCGCTTTATCCCTGCCGATCCGCGTTATAAAGAATTGCTGCAGTATGTTCACAAGCTCTATGCGGAAGGGCTGTTGGAGAAAGATATTTTCACCGTCAAAAGCAGCGCGTTATATGCTAACGGTACAAGAGGGGTCTACGGTTCGCTGCTGGTTCCCTCTCCCTTCACCTTAATGAACCAGACCGGATACGTAGGGCTTCCCGTGCTGGAGGGCCCTCATGGCGACCGCCTGTACTCCCACGTCAAGACTCCTTTGATCCATGTGGGCGCGTTCGTCATCACAGATCGCAATCCCTATCCGGAAGCAACGGTTCGTTGGATCGATTATTTCTTCGGCGATGAGGGCAGCAAAATGTTCTTCATGGGCATAGAAGGAGAGTCCTACGTTGAAACTCCGGACGGTGAAGTGGTTTACACCGACTCGATTCTTAACAACAAGAGCGGCAGGACATTCGAGCAGGAGCTCAGCAAATATGTCGTTTGGCTGGGAGGCAGCTATCCGGGCTTTGTTACCAAAAAGTACTTTAAAGGCTCGGAAAGCCTGCCCGAGTCGATAGAGGCGGCAGAAAGAGTGAGGCCATACGTAGTCAAGGAAATATGGCCGCCATTCACCTATACCCAGGAGGAAACGGAGAGAATGTCGATTCTGAGTGCGGACATTCATCCCTATGTGGATGAAATGGTAGCCAGATTCATTAACGGCTCGGTTTCCTTCAACGAATGGGATAGTTATGTCAGCACTTTGAAGCAGATGGGGCTGGACGAATATATGAGGATCTACCGCTCGGGATACGAAAGGTATATGCAGGGCTCCAAGTGAACTTGTTTAAACGAAATCATAAAGTCCTATTCGGACAAAATCAGGCGAATCGGCTGTTCTTAACCGACAAAGCATCAAATGGATTCTAAAAAAGAGCGAGGCTAGCGGACAAATTTCCACTAACACTCGCTCTTACTCTTTCATCGTTACCCGCTTCGGTAATTGGCTTACGCTCGGTACAATTTGGAGAAGCTCTCCATTTTGCCTAAAATGACCGAAAACCGATGAGAATCAGTGCTTTTCGGCGACCATACGGTTGGTCAATTGACCCAGTTTCTCGATTTGAATAGTGACTGTATCGCCATCCTGCAGATAAACCTGCTTGTCTTCCGGATAACCGAGCACGACACCTTCCGGAGTTCCGGTCAGAATAATGTCTCCGGGCTCCAGCGTCATATATTGGGAGATATAGCTGACGATCTCGTCACAATGGAAAATCATATCTGCCGTATTGGAGCTTTGACGCACTTCTCCGTTAACATAGCATTCAATTTTCAAATCATTCGGATTTCCGACTTCATCGGAAGTGACCAGGTAAGGGCCGAGCGGACTGAAGTCGTCGCATGTTTTGCCCAGGAGCCACTGGGGGGTACGGAGCTGCAGATCGCGAGCCGACAAATCGTTGACATTGCAGTAGCCGAATACATGGGACAAAGCCTGCTCCTTGGAAACATCCTTCGTCTTCTTGCCGATGACGATGACAAGCTCGGCTTCGTAATCCACCTTCGTGCTTACCTTAGGCAGTGTGACATCATGACCATGTCCGGTCAGCGTATTATTAAACTTATTAAATAAGATAGGATATTTCGGGATAGGCGCATTCGTCTCTTCCGCATGCTTGCGGTAGTTCAAGCCTACACAAATAATTTTGTTAGGGTGAGTGACACAGGGACCAAATTCCAGCTTGCTCTCGTCCAGCAGGTAGGGCTGGTCTTCACCCTTGGAAGCGACGGTCTCGATTAGCTTCGATATAGCGCTGACCGCATCCTCGCCCCATGTAATCGCATCCATAATTGTGGCGGGAAGCTTGTTATCATTATAACCGCTATGAGCGGCTGCCGCCTGCACGTCGATGACCCCTGCCTCTGTCTTTACTCCTAAACGATACTCCCCATCAAGCCTGAAAGTTAACAGTTTCATTAAGTTGAACCTCCCACAGTTTGAGTAATGTTCAATGGGCTAAAACTATTTTCCCAAAATGGAACAACTTTACTAATCGTAACATGGCCGCCTATAGGGGTCAATCTTCCTTTCTTCCAAAATATCACTGCCAGATGGCCGAAGACTATAGGATGTCTCCCTTAAATCTGGTATTCTATATAGGTCCATAATGAATAAACTAGCATGCCGGATAATTAGTTTTCGTAGAATGCAACATTTTGCGGCGGCACGCCGTCTATATGTATGCAAGGGAGGGGGATCCCAGACTTGGTATCGCCAGAATTGATCCAAGCTGCTCAAGCGGGCGATCGCGACGCTCTGATAACTCTTTTGCGCGAAATAGAAACTCATGTTTACCGAACGGCCTACTATATTTTAGGCAACCAGGAGGACGCCTTGGATGCTTCGCAGGAAGCTCTAATTAGAATTTATACGAAAATTCACACATATGAGGAAAAGGCGCTTTTCAAAACATGGGTCCAGCGGATTGTAACCAATCTTTGCATGGATAAGTTCCGAAAAGCCAGGCCCGCGGTATCCATTGACGAGCACGAATTGGACTTCCATGCAGCGGATAACGTTGAAGATGAGGTTGTATCCCAATATGTAGCGAAGGATATCCAAGAAGCGATCAACAAGCTGCCGGAACATCATCGCACAGTCGTTGTGCTGCGTTATTTACAGCATTTTTCTTATAACGAAATAGCCGAATCCCTTGATTTGCCCATTAATACGGTTAAATCTTATTTGTTCAGGGCCAGAAAGCAGCTTCAAATTTACCTCCAAGAATATCAGAAAGGGGGTGTTCGAGGATGAAATGCCATGAGGTGGAAGAACTGCTGCAGAGACATCTGGATTCGGATTTGTCGCCGGAAGAAGAGATCAAGCTGTTTACCCATACCGAACAGTGTGAAAGCTGCGCGGCGCAATTGCAGATGCTCGAGAAATTGTCCGCCGGGCTGGAGTCTCTTCCGGAGGTTACGCCCCCGATTGGTATTGTCGATTCCATCCTGCCCAAGCTTATGGAGTTGGAGCCGGCAGCGAATCCCCAACAGGCGGAACCCGGGCTGCACGGCCGCCCCGAGATTTCAGCGAAGCCCCGTACAACAGGGAAGAGACCTCGAAGGCTGCTGTGGACCGCGGTCAGCGGAGTTGCCGCGGCGGGAATTGCCCTGGGAATTTATATCTTTGACCTGCCCGAGACCGGTACTCAGCGCGCCGATTTACCGCTTAGGGAGGAAGCGAGCCGCACGTATCATCTTCCTGCCCAATCTGAATCTGATGCCGGTACGAGTTCCTCATCACAACAACAAGAGAGCGAAGGTCACCAATCACCGGTTATGGGCGATCTATCGAAGGAGATCGGGCCTGCTCCGGCAGAGACGCCTTCTCCCGATACGGATACCAGTCAACAGAATAAGTTGGAGGAAGAACCCGAGATAGGGCTGCAGGAGCGGAGCATTACCGGGATGCGGAATCAGCAGCAGGAGAAGAATGATCCGGCTGCCAAGCTGCCGCGGGATAACCCGCCTGCGGAGCCTGAACCGAAGATGGATCAACAGGAAGGACCGGACTTTGCGGCCAGCCAACAAGTTCCGGATAACCTGACAAGTCAAGACGGAGTTCAGGAGATGAAGGAAAAGTCATCTTACGGTCAGGATACGCCTCCGGCGGAAGCGGAGCGGGATGAGCTGTCCGATTCTACGGAGCAGGCTCCCATCGTCGAGAAGTCATTAGCGGGTGAAGCGAGCGAAGCGGATGCCGGCCAATACGGCTTTGGCAGCATGTCTATGGGAGCGGAGGAGCTTCCTTCCCCCGATGGAAGCTCTGTTGCGGTGATTGAGGACCGGAGAGTAACAGTGAAGGATACGGAGGGCAATCTGCTGTTCAAATCGGTCCGTGAGTGGAAGCCGGAAGATCAATTGCGTCTGGTGAAATGGCTGGACGATCGCCAGTTGATTTACGAAGTCGAATCAGAGTCGGGAACGACCAGCTATACTGTAGATATCCTCGAACAAACCGAAGCAAAAAATTAGCCCATTTTGCGCACAAGGAGCGACCGGTGGACATATAGTATAGTAAAACGGTATCCGGAATGGACCTGATGCGGTTAGGCCGCCCGGGGGAAGGTTTCTAGAGCCTTCACCCAGGTGTTTATATACACAGCAGTCCATTGGGACAAAGGGAAGACGCAAAATCCATGGATTTTGACGTCTTCCCTTTGTTGCTGTTATGATGAACTTTGAGGTGGGAGCATGGATTACAGATCGATAGTCAAGGAGATTGAACAGGGCAAGCTGATGCCCGTTTATGTTTGCTACGGCCCCGAAGTGTTCCGTCGCCGCGAATTCATCCGGTTCATGCTGGGGAAGCTGGTGGAGCCCGAGCATGAAGAGTTTGCGGTGACCCGCTATGATCTTAACGAAACTCCGCTTGATGTAGTTCTCGACGATTCGGAGACGGTCCCTTTTCTCGTACCCAAGAAAGTGATCATCGCGGAGAATGCCCAATTTCTGACCGGGGCGAAAGAGAACTCCAAGGTGGAGCACCGATTGGAGCGGCTGATTGAATATTTGAAAAATCCTGTCGATTATACCGTCCTCATCCTGGTTGTCGACGCCGAGAAGCTGGACGAGAGGAAGAAGCTCGTCAAAGCTCTCAAGGAACGCAAATGCCTGCTGGCGTTCCAGACCTTGACGGCCGAGGAGCTGGCTGATTGGGCAGCACGCAGGGCCAATCGTCTCGGAATGACCTTCGGTTCCGGCGCCTTGGAGAAGTTCTTGCTGTACGGCGGCACGGATTTGCAGAGTCTCGCCATGGAGCTGGACAAGCTGTCGCTGTACGTGGGCAGCGGGGGAGAAGTGACGGCAGACCTGGTGGAACAGATGGTGGCCCGGACGACGGAGCAGAACGTCTTCATTCTGATTGACGAATTGGTCAAGATGAATACGGGGAAAGCTCTGGAGATTCTGCAGGATTTATATAAGCAGAAAGAAGAGCCGATCAAGATTGTCGCTTTAATGGCGCGGCAGTACAGATTGATCGCCCAGGTGAAGGAGCTGGTTCAGACCGGTTATTCTCATCAGCAGATTGCCGGAGCTGTCGGGGCTCATCCTTATGCGGTTAAACTGGCGGCGGAGCAAGCGAGGAAATATGATGTCAACCGGCTTAACCGGATCCTGTCCAGGCTTGCGGATCTGGATTATCAGATGAAGAGCGGTCAAATCGATAAGAGCTTCGGATTGGAGCTTCTGCTGCTGAATATGGCCGTCTAGCGGTCAACAAGGATATGGGCAGGGTGGGAGGATTGCTCAACGCGTGCCCCTGCAACGATCAGGGGCCTGCCGGCCGCCGGCTCATCTATTAAAAAAGTCCAAAGGGCTTCGATTAAGAAGTCTTTGGACTTTGCTCGTTTTATTAAGGGTAAGCTGCTTCTTGCGAAGCGGTTACGCATTAAGCTTGTGCACTGATTTCGTTAAACTTTTTCGCCAGGCGAGATTTCTTGCGGTTGGCTGCATTTTTATGAATCAGGCCTTTGGTTACTGCCTTGTCTAATTTTTTAATGGCAACCTTCAGGGTTTGTTGAGCGTTCTCCACGTTGTTGCTGTTAGCTGCTTGCTCAAAAGCTTTCACTGCCGTACGGAGTGCGGACTTTTGGGAAGCGTTCTGCAAACGACGCTTTTCGTTCGTTTTAACCCGTTTAATAGCGGATTTAATATTTGGCATTGCATTCACCTCCTAGTTCCAGAAAACCAGTTCGATCAAGTGGTTCACCCAAGTTTCTTGACAACTTTCAATATTTTATCACGGTGCCGGGCAAAAATCAATAGCGAACGTGCCGCTGCATAATAGAATCAAGTTTAAGACACAATAGGAAAAATTGGACAGCCAACAGATGCTTTGAAGGGAGATTCGAGAGAATGGATTTAAGCGCCTATTCGGTTAGAACCGATCTAGCGTTGGAAGCAAAGGAAATGGCCGCCAATGAGCTTGGCGATAATATTCCGGGCCTGGAGTCGGAAACGGATGAGCACGAAGGTATCCGCATTACTAAAATCAAGGTAGCATCTCCCGAAGCCGGCCAGGCCATCGGCAAGCTTCCCGGTCAATATATAACAATTGAAGTGCCTAAGCTGAGGGAGAAGGATAGTGACCTGCAAAACCGCGTTACAACGAAGCTTGCTCAGGAGTTTGCGGCTTTTCTCCAAGAAATCGGCGTGACAAAGGAGCATAAGGTGCTCATTATCGGGCTGGGCAACTGGAACGTAACGCCGGACTCTCTAGGGCCGCTTGTGGTTGAGAATTGTTTGGTGACGCGCCACTATTTCGAGCTGATTCCGGATCAAGTGAGTCCGGGTTACCGTCAGGTAAGCGCGGTGGCTCCGGGAGTGCTCGGGATAACCGGCATTGAGAGCAGCGAAATTGTTAAAGGGATTGTAGAGATGACTAAGCCGGACCTCGTAATCGCGATCGATGCGCTGGCTTCAAGGTCATTGGAGCGTGTAAATACGACCATCCAAATTGCCGACACCGGAATACATCCGGGATCGGGGATTGGAAACAAGCGGAAGGGTTTGACGGAGGAGATCCTCGGGGTTCCCGTTATCGCCATAGGCGTTCCGACTGTAGTGTATGCTTCAACGATAGTCAATAACAGCATTGATCTTATGGCCAGCCATTTCCACCGGTTGACGGATCAGACCGGGCAAATTCTCGGTATGCTTGACCAACTGCAGGAACAGGAGCGGCTGCAGCTGGTGAAGGAGGTTCTCGCTCCGCTCGGGCATGATCTGTTAGTCACTCCCAAGGAAATCGATCAATTTATCGAAGATATCGCCCATATCATCGCCAGCGGCCTCAATGCCGCCTTGCATGAGGCTGTCGATATGGAGAATGTTTCGGCCTATACCCATTGATGAATACGGAAGCTTAAGCAGAAACAGATGTAGAAGCGGAGCGGATTGAAGCTCTGCTTCTTTTTTTATCACATTAGAACTGCCGGATCTGAGGTTGGATTGGTCGGTTGATATCAATGAAACGGAACGCTATGCATACTACTGATATGGAAAATTTCTCATAAAAAATTTACACAAGCTTAACTTAATATGTCATTGAATGTGTCAGTGACATATAGTAAGTTCATGTTAGATCGAGCCGGATCATTAAAGATCATGCGCCGGTCTGCCAGTATGACAAAAAAGAGGAATGTCTCGAGATGAAACCCATTTCTTCGTCCAAAAGTACAAAACAACAATTGTATTTACAAGTAGCAGACAAGGTGCTGGCCATCATTGAAAGCCGCAAGCTTCAACCGCATGATCCCGTCCCTTCGGAAGGAGAGCTTGCGAAGCTGTTTGGTGTCAGCCGAATGACGAGCAAGCTGGCATTGGAACGGTTGGCGGAGCAAGGTCTGGTCTACCGACTGCCAAGAAGAGGTACGTTCCTTGCCGGAAATCGGGAAGGAGGAGTCAGCGTTGGCGAAGGCTCTAAGCAGCAGTCGCCGGCTAGCGCCGAGCGGAAATCAAGCAAACAGATCGCGCTCATCTTACCCCACATGTCCGACTACACTTCCAGAATTATTACGGCTGTCGAAAATGAGGTGCTGAAGCATGACTGCGACCTTATTCTGAAATTCAGCAAGGATAAGGACGACGAAGACCGTTATTTGCAGAGACTCGTCGACAGGGGTGTCGATGGCATGATTTTGTTCCCCCAGGGCCGCAAAACTTGCAGCGACCAGGTGCTCAAAATGAAGCTGGAGCGGATTCCGATCGTCATCATCGACCGCATCTTTCGCGAGGTGCAGATCGATTGCGTCTATCACGACCATTTTCGGGGCTCGTACGAGATGGCACAGTATCTGATCGCTAAAGGTCATCGGGAAATCGGGTATACCTCCAACGCGATAGAGAACATAACAAGCCGGGAGGAACGCTATCAGGGGTATATTCAGGCGCTGCTCGATCACGGGATACCGGTCAAAAACCAATATATCCATTTCCGCAGCGTGCCCTGCGACCCAAGCCGCGTCAACGAAATGGATCCGGAACAGGCACAGTTCATCGGCAGCAATCCGCTGATGACAGCGGTCATGTGCGGGGACGATCATGTGGCGATTTCCACTTTGTTTACAGCGCTTCACATGAGCGTCCCGGTGCCGGAGCGGCTATCGATCGTCGGATTTTCCGACATCAAGCTGTCGGCGTTGACGCCGGTTCCGTTGACTACGGTTCGGCAAGATACGGGACGGTTGGCCCGTTCGGCCGTTGAGCTGCTGATGAAGCGTGTGAACCGTTCGAAAGAGAAGCAGCTTACTATCAAAATCCAGACCGAAATTATAGAAAGAAAATCAGTGTCAGACAAAGGAGTTACTGTATGAAAGTTCATTTTCTCGGAAAGACGCCTCTCGGAGCCATCGTCTCCGGTACACTGGCCAAGAAGGAAGAGCAGTATAAAGTGAAGGCCGGCATCGTCAGTCCGGACATCGGCGTTCCGATGATCGTTGAACAGATCGCCATTGTGAACGGCACGAAGAAGCAGGCGACGGCAGAACGGTTCGTCGAGTGGATGGGCTCCGCCGAAGTGCAGGGCGAATTTGCCGCACAATTCGACGCAATGCCTGCGAATACGAAGGCAGTCGAGCGTGCCAACGAATCCGTTAAAGAGCTGTACGCCAATTTAAAGGCGCAGCCTCTCGATTGGGGCTTCATAGCGGACAATGTCGAGCTATGGGTCGAGAAAATTGAATTGCAGATCATGAAATAGACTAAGAAGCAGGGATAAAGATGATTACATTTCGAGATATACAAATTCATTTTGGGTCGTTCCATGCTGTGAAAAACCTCAATTTGAGCATTAACGAAGGCGAGTTCTTTACATTCCTCGGCCCGTCGGGCTGCGGCAAGACGACGATTCTCCGCAGCCTGGTCGGATTCATCGCGCCTTCCGGCGGAAGCATCCTGTTGAACGGCCGGGACATTACCCATGTTCCGATCGAGAAAAGGGGCATTGGCATGGTGTTTCAGAGCTACGCCCTGTTTCCGACCATGAATGTATACGAGAATATCGCTTTCGGCATGCGTGTCAAGAAAGCATCGAAAGACGAAATGGACAGGGATGTGCGGGAAATAGCCCGCAAGGTCGATCTTACGGACGATCAGTTGTTCAAGAAGGTATCCGAACTGTCCGGCGGTCAGCAGCAGCGCGTAGCGATCGCCAGAGCGCTTGTACTGAAGCCGGCCATCCTCGCGCTGGACGAACCGTTGTCTAACCTGGACGCCAAGCTGAGGGTGCAGTTGCGGAATGAACTGAAGCTGCTTCAGAAACAGTTCGGCATTACGACGATTTATGTCACGCACGATCAGGAAGAAGCACTGACCTTGTCCGACCGCATTGCGGTGTTCAACAACGGCAATGTCGAGCAGGTCGGAACTCCGCAAGAAGTATACGATCGTTCGCAGACGGAGTTCGTGTGCAATTTTATCGGTGACATCAACCGAATCGCGCCGGAACTTATTCTCGGCAGCAGCTTGCGGGAGAGGATCGCCCCGGGCAAAACGGCCTATATCCGGAATGAGAAGGTAAGCCTGCTCCCTCTGTCCGGCCCGGACGTCATCCATCTGCAGGGGACAGTGGCCGACCGCGAATTCTATGGACTATATAGCAAATATGTTTTGCAAGTGGCCGGAGGGGGCCTGCTCAAAACGATCGAGAAGGAAAGCGGGCTGGATCAGCGTAAGGTCGGCGACGCCGTTGATATTTTTATCCGATCAGGCGATATTTTGCAGTATTGAGGGACTGGGGGTAGGACTTTGAACGCGCAAACATGGAGGAACAGACTCGGGTCCATTCATCCGGCCGCGCTCATCATGTACGGTCTGATTGCTTGGTTCGTCGTGGCATTTCTGATTTACCCGAATTTGAACATTTATTATGAAATTTTTTTCAAGGGCGGCACCTTTTCGTTCGAGCCGGTGGAGAAGCTGCTGTCGTCCAAGCGGGCGATGACAAGTTTGTATAACAGCTTTCTGCTGGCTGTGTCGCTGGTCATTACGGTTAACATTGTCGGCATCACACTGGTGCTCATTTCAGAGTACTTCGCTATCAAAGGTGCGAAAATATTGCGGCTCGGCTACTTTACGACCTTGATCTACGGCGGCGTCGTGCTGGTATCGGGATATAAGTTCGTCTATGGAGAAAACGGTTTCATGACGAAGCTGCTGTCGAGCGTGTTTCCTTCCTTCGATACGACCTGGTTCCACGGTTACTGGGCGGTGCTCTTCGTCATGACGTTCGCCTGCACGTCAAACCATGTGTTGTTTTTGGGCAATGCAATTCGGAAAATTGATTATCAAACGATTGAAGCGGCAAGAAATATGGGGGCTTCCACATTCTATATTTTGTGGCGGGTCGTTCTCCCTGTACTAAAACCGACCTTGTTCGCGCTCACGATTTTGGTTTTCCTAACAGGTCTGGCCGCGACGTCCGCTCCTTTAATTCTGGGCGGTACCGAGTTCCAAACGATTACGCCGATGATTTTGACATTCTCCAAGAGCATGACCTCCAGAGATTTGGCCGCCTTGCTGGCGCTCATTCTCGGCTTGGCTACGCTCATTTTGCTGACGATTATGATTCGTCTCGAACGTAGGGGCAACTTTATGTCGGTTTCCAAAGTCAAGTCGGAGCTGGTCAAACAGAAAATCGAAAACAAGTTTGCCAATATCGCTGCTCATGCGCTTGCGTACTTTCTGTTTATTCTATACATCATACCTGTCGTGCTGATCGTTATTTTCTCGTTTAGCGATGCGCACAGCATCGCGACGGCTACACTGAGCCTGAGCAGCTTCTCCTTGGATAACTATGTGCTGGTGTTCTCGAATATGGCTGCGTTCAAGCCTTACCTGGTAAGCATCGCGTATGCCGCATCCGCGTCCATCGCCGTTGTCGTACTTACTTTGGCCGCTTCGCGTATTTTGCACAAGTATAAAAACAAGTGGGCAACAGCTTTGGAATATGCGCTGCTGATTCCGTGGATGCTGCCGTCTACGTTGATCGCCATCGGCCTGATCGTCACCTTCAATGAGCCGCGGCTTGTCATCGGGAATTCGGTGCTGGTAGGAACCGTCTGGATGCTGTTTCTCGGCTATGTGATCGTACACATCCCGTTCACGCTGCGGATGGTCAAAGCGTCTTTCTTCAGCCTGGACAGCAACCTGGAGGATGCGGCAAGAAATTTGGGGGCGAAGACGTTCTACACCTTCCGCAGAGTGCTGCTGCCGATTATCCTGCCGTCGACGCTCGCCGTTCTGGCGCTAAACTTCAACAACACGTTGGCCGATTACGATTTGACCGTATTCCTGTACCATCCGTTGTACCAGCCGCTCGGCATCGTCATCAAAAACAGCACGGACGCGCAGGCGCTGGCCGATACGAAGGCATTGACGCTCGTCTATTCCGTCATCTTGATGATTATGTCCGCCATAACGCTCTATTTTGTGTACGGAAGAAGGAAAAGTTCGTAAGAAGGGACAAAGAAGCAGAATAGTCTGCTTTTGATTTGGCCAAGTCAACCGTTTGAGGAGGACTGGAAGGTTGCGGGTTTTGCAATATTCATGGCTTAGGTTTCCAAGCACTCTACGGGTGGCTTGCGGCGGGTTTGCATAACTGTGCAGACACCGCCTTTTTTATTGTCTCCTGCCTCTGTATGGATTTCCCCGGTTTCCGGGTGCCGTCTCACTTTTCTCCGTTTGATCCTCCGAGTACTGTATAAACCACTATCGAAGCGAAGCAAGAAGATCGACCTCGTTTAGAGGAAGGTTTAGACGTCGACTCCAAGTAGAGTGCGGACGGAAGGAATACGCTTCTAAGGCCACACGTCTCTGTAGGGGGACTCAATCTGTGGCTTCGGATGACCGCAAAACAGGGCGGGACAAAATAATGGATTTTACATTGGAAGAGGAAATATTTTAGAATATGGTATATTCTAATCTTTTAGCCGGCCATTCAGATAGCAGATTAAGGAGATAGAATCATGACCAAGCAAACATTATTATTCGATCTGGACGATACATTGATCCATTGCAATAAATACTTTCAAGGGGTTATCGATCATTTTGCCGAGCAGCTGGCCCTGTGGTTTGCAGAATACCGGCTCGGCATAGACGAAATCAAGCAGAAGCAGCTGGATATCGACATTTCCGGAGTCACCCGGTTTGGGTTTACTCTGGAGCATTTTCCGCAATCGCTGGTGGACACTTATTTGCACTTCGCCGCGGTTTATGGGCGGCCGGTCTCGGAACGGGAAACCGCTTGGCTGAAGGAACTGGGATGGTCGGTTTACGATCAGGATGCCGAGCCTTATCCGTACATGGCGGAAACTCTGGAGGAGCTGCGGACCGACGGGCATCAGCTATGCTTGTATACCGGCGGGGTTCCGGCCGTCCAGCAGAAGAAGGTGAAGAAGGCGGGGCTGGAAGCTTTCTTCGAAAACCGCATGTTCGTCCGCCGGCACAAAAATACAGAGGCGCTAGACGAAATATTGAAATCCGGCCCCTTTGACCGCAAGCGGACCTGGATGATAGGCAACTCTATAAGAACCGATGTGCTTCCCGCCCTGGAAAACGGGATTCATTCCATCTATTTGCCTTCTCCCAACGATTGGGAGTTTAATCTGGTAGAGGTAAATGCCGAGCCGCAGGGAGCTTTCCTTACTCTATCCTCGTTAAAAGAAATCCGGTATGCCATCAGAGAGTATACAAGCTCCGGATAGGGGTATTCCCGAAAGCAGCCATTTGGTTAAACGCCGCTTTTTCTGCTGGTGCCGTGCAAGCGGAATGGCGCGTCTAACTGTATTTTGTACAGGTAGATTCAAGCGAATGGGCGAAAATGATCAAACTAACTGGATAAACTACAGTTAAAATGGGCAACTTTGGGCGAAACGGCTGTTTTGGCGCAAACTAGCTGTAGGTTTTCCAGTTAGTTTCCATATTTCTTCCGAATATAGAAATCTAACTGTATGGAATCCATTTAGTTTTCAAATTTCACACTATTGAAGCAATTCAACTCTATTCTACCTGGAAAATCCATCCATTTTCATCATCTGATGGTGTCGCGGTCAGCGGCATGGGGGTCTAGATGGAAAAAATGTACTTAGAATCGAGTTTTTTTACTGATATCGTCCTTTTAGCACAAACTAGCTGGAGGTTTTCCCGTTAGTTTTCTTTTTTTACCTGAAAGGAGCAAAACTAACTGGATGAAATCCAGTTAGCCCCCCCCAGGCCTCTTTATCTACTTAAACAGTGGATTTGGAGGTTTTTTTTGGCCTGTTAAGCTCGATTCCTGAAGTCTCATAATCTCTCAATAATTTGTCCGGGCCGGTTCTATCTTCCGTTTTCGTTTCATAGATTGCTTAGTAGACAAACAGCTGCAGCATTCTACGAGACTAACTAACGGGATCGGAGGAAGTAATATGAAATGGACAGCGTTCACGATGGATTTAAGCAAAATACGCAAAACCGCGCAAAATGTCCGGGTAATGAGCAAAAATCTGATGATTCTATCTCTCAGTACGCTGTTATTTTTTCTATTTCTGGGATTGGCGGGCTATGCTCAAACCTATTTGAAGAACTCTCCGCTCTCCTCTATGAAAGGATTGGCGGCGCAGGTTTCCAACGATTTCTTTATCGACATGATCGGACTGGAGATTCCGCAGCTTAACCGGGAGAGGGAATCTACCTTTTCGGGGGAGAATGTGTTCGGGTTTCTGTTTCGTTTGGTTACCGATATTAACCCGAAGGATCCCAAAACCTTGCTGGCGAGAGAAGTTCCCGGCTTAGGGAATGCGAGCGCAACACCCATCCGGGGAACCGGTACAGGAGCTCCGCCCCAGGATTATGGCCCGCCTCCGGCTGACGACAAACCGGGTTCGCAAGGTGAGAATCCCGCCGTTCAGCCCCCGGAAGAGTCGCCGAGCCCTGCTCCATCGCCGCAGCCTTCATCCCAGCCTCCGCAGGAGAAGCCGACGACCGGGGATAAGAAAGTGGTGCTCATCTATCACACTCATTATGAAGAGTCTTGGGTGCCGGAGTTAGGGATCGAAGAAGCGGATAAGGCTTACGACGAGAAGCTCAACATTACGCTAGTAGGCAAGAGATTGGCCGAGAAGCTCGAGGAGAAGGGGGTAGGGGCAGTCGATTACAGCCCCGAATACAAGAAAACACAGGCGGACTACAGCTGGTATAAATCCTACAAATATTCCCGAAATACCGTGAAGGAAGCTTTTGCCGCCCATCCGGAAATTAATTTCGTGTTCGATATTCACAGAGATTCCCTTCCCCGCGAGAAAACGACAGCCCGAATTGACGGCGTAGATTATGCCCAGGTCTATTTCATCATCGGACAGAAAAATCCGGATTGGGAAAAGAACGAACAGTTCGCCGCCCGCATTCACGACAAGCTGGAGCAGAAAATGCCCGGGCTGTCCCGGGGAATCTGGGGGAAATCGGCTCACCAGGGAGATGCCGAGTATAACCAGTCCTTGACCCCTAACAGTGTGCTCATTGAGATTGGCGGTCCCTTCAATACGTTGGAGGAAAGCTACCGCACTGCAGATATATTGGCCGACGTGATTTCCGAAATCTATTGGGATGCGGAGAAGGTGGATGCTCCCGCCGGCGCGTCCAACGGATGAGGTGGCAGGATGAAGCGCTTCTCGTACCGCTTGTTATTCGTAGCTTTAGTGTTCGCTGCAGGTATTTTCTACGGGATAGATGTGGTATCTACGGACCATGAACCGGCCGGAGCGGCGCGCTTGCTAGAACCCGACCGGCCGCCCGGCGGCTCTGCTACCTCGCCTTCGGATGCCGCAGCGGCTTCCTCCGTCCGTTCGGAGGGAACGAACTCCTCAAGCTCTCCCGGCGGTGTCCGTACCTCTGATACGGGCCGCCAGCCTCAAGACGGATCAGCCTCCTCATCCGCAGCCAAGAATGAATTCGGCAGGGAGGGGGCTTCCCCGGCCGGGCCGTTCCGCCCGGAGCCGGAGCTTAAGATTAGCGAATCCTTCTTGAACAAGCTGCTGAACAAAATCGGGGAAGCGGTCCGTTGGCTTTCCGAGTTGGGCATGAGAGCGGTTATCGGGTTAGTGGATTGGATATTTGGCTGAAGCTATTCGGCTAAAGCTATTCGGCCAATAGCCTCTTTTTTGCAATTTCATTGATGCGGGTTCCCCCGGCATGCTATAATGATTGTCATTGTATATTGCTCTTTTGGGGGTAAGCATGACGGACATTCGTGTAAGACAACAAAACATTAGAAATTTTTCAATCATTGCGCATATCGACCACGGGAAATCGACGCTGGCCGACCGGATTTTGGAATATACCGGAGCATTGACGACGAGGGAAATGCAGGATCAGGTGCTTGATCAGATGGATCTGGAACGGGAAAGAGGAATTACGATCAAGCTGCATGCCGTCCGCTTGAACTATAAGGCGGATGACGGCAATGTCTACATTCTCAACCTGATCGATACTCCCGGACACGTCGACTTTACTTATGAAGTGTCCCGAAGCCTGGCTGCCTGTGAAGGGGCTCTGCTGGTCGTCGATGCGGCGCAGGGAATCGAAGCCCAGACTTTGGCTAACGTGTATCTGGCGTTGGACAATGATCTGGAAATTCTGCCGGTCATTAACAAGATTGACCTGCCCAGCGCCGAACCGGAGCGGATTAAGCAGGAAATTGAGGATGTCATCGGCCTGGATGCCAGCGAAGCGGTGTTGGCTTCCGCCAAGGCCGGGATCGGGATCAAGGAAATTCTGGAGCAGATTGTAACCAAGGTTCCCGCTCCCCAGGGAGATCCGGATGAGCCGCTTAAAGCGCTTATCTTCGACTCCCATTACGACCCTTACAAAGGGGTTATAGTCTACGTCAGGGTTGTGAACGGATCGATCAAGGCCGGGTCCAAAATCAAATTCATGGCGACGAACAAAACGTTCGAAGTCATTGAGGTCGGAGCGTTTATGCCGAGGATGTCGATCGTGGACGAGCTATATGTCGGCGATGTCGGGTTCATTGTGGCCGGTATCAAGAATGTTAAGGATACGCGGGTAGGGGATACGGTCACCGATGCCAAGAATCCGACGGCCGAGCCGCTGCCCGGCTACCGCCGCATCAATCCGATGGTGTTCTGCGGAATGTATCCGATTGAAACATCCGATTACGATGATCTGCGCGAAGCCTTGGAGCGTCTGGAACTGAATGACGCCTCCCTCAGCTACGAGCCCGAAACCTCTTCAGCGCTCGGCTTCGGATTCCGGTGCGGATTCCTCGGTTTGCTTCATATGGAGATTATTCAGGAACGGATCGAGCGAGAGTTCAATATTCCGCTGATCACAACGGCCCCGAGCGTTGTCTTCAAGGTGACGCTGACCAGCGGGCAGACGGTCGAAATCGATAATCCTTCCAATTATCCCGAGCAAGGGAAGATCGAATACGTGGAAGAGCCGTTCGTTAAAGCTTCGATTATCGTTCCCAATGATTTTGTCGGTGCGATTATGGAGCTGTGCCAAGGCAAGCGCGGGGAATTCATCAATATGGAATACCTGGATACCAACCGGGTAACGCTGACCTATGACATCCCGCTGTCCGAAATCGTCTACGATTTCTTCGACCGGCTGAAATCGTCCACCAAAGGCTACGCTTCGTTCGACTATGATTTCTCCGGTTACAAGCGTTCCAATCTGGTGAAGATGGATATCTTACTAAATGGAGAGCAGGTAGACGCATTGTCGTTCATCGTGCACCGCGACCGGGCATACCATCGCGGGCGCCAAATCTGCGAGAAGCTGAAGGAACTGATCCCGCGCCAAATGTTCGAAGTGCCTATTCAGGCGGCGATCGGCCAGAAGGTGCTTGCCAGGGAGACGGTTAAGGCGATGAGGAAGAACGTATTGGCGAAATGTTACGGTGGGGATATTTCCCGTAAACGTAAATTGTTGGAGAAACAGAAAGAAGGAAAGAAGCGGATGAAACAGGTCGGAAGTGTAGAAGTGCCGCAGGAGGCGTTCATGGCGGTTCTCAGCCTGGACGACAATTGACGGTAGACACACCGGCTGCCGCTGCTGTTCCGGCAGGAGGCTTACAGCCTTCCTGCCTTTTTGTTAGTATGGATCCATTCAAGCAGGATTCCATCTAATCTATGCTTCCAGTCAGAAGCAATCCCGAGGAAAGTGAGGATGCCCTTATGAAGCCGTTCTTCACCCCCGCTTCGGCGGTATATATTCATATCCCATTCTGCACCAATAAATGTCACTATTGTGATTTCAACTCTTATGTGCTTAAAGGACAGCCTGTGACCGAATACCTGGATGCGCTGGAACGGGAAATGGCGATGACGGTAGAGCGTTTCCCCGCCGGGAGGGTGGAAACCGTATTTGTAGGCGGCGGTACTCCTACGGTATTGCTGCCTGATCAGATGGAGCGGTTTCTGGACCTGGTGCAGACGTACTTTCCGGATCGGACGGACCATTTCGAATTTACGATGGAGGCCAATCCCGGTACGACCGATGCGGAGAAGCTTGCGGTCATGAAAGCCGGCGGGGTTAACCGGATCAGCTTCGGGGTCCAATCCTTCGATCCTGAATTGCTGAAACGGATCGGTCGTATCCACTCGGTGGACGATGTATATGAAAGCATTGAGAATGCGAAACGGATCGGCTTCTCCAATCTGTCCATCGACTTGATGCTCTGTCTGCCGAAGCAAACGGTCGGGATGATGAGCGATTCCCTGGACAAGGCGCTTGAGCTGGATTTGCAGCATTATTCGATATATGCGCTCAAGGTGGAGGAGAATACCTTATTCCACAAGCTGTATCAGAGAAATGAGCTGCCGCTTCCCGAAGAAGAGGAAGAGCTGTCCATGTACTTGATGACGATGAACAAGCTGAAGCAGGCCGGATATGCCCAATATGAAATCAGCAACTTTGCCATTCCCGGATTCGAAAGTCGGCATAATTTAATGTACTGGCATAATCGCAGCTACTACGGATTAGGAGCCGGTGCGCACGGTTATATGGAAGGGGTGCGGCATATTAATGTCAAAGGCATCCAGCCCTATATCGACGCAACCCGGCAAGGGCTTCCGGTTCTGGAGGCCAATGAAGTCAGCCGCGGCGAAGCGATGGAGGATTTTATGATGGTCGGCTTGAGGGTGCTGAGCGGGGTCTCGGAAGACGATTTTGCCGATCAATTCGGCGAAAGCCTGATGGAAGTGTTCGGCCCGGTTATTAACCGTTTGACAGAGCAGGGGCTGCTGGAAGCAGGCGAAGGCAGAGTTCGGTTATCCGATAAAGGAATACTGCTTGGCAATGAAGTTTTCGCCGAATTCATCGGAATTTTATCTTGAATTGATTATTCATAGTGTTGTATATTTATACGTAACTCTTTTAAAAGTTCAGGAAAAGGATTTCAAATATTCAAGAGCAAATTCAAGAGAAAGCCAAGGGAAATCCAACGGATAACGGCCAAGACTTTCTCTTACTCGGATCTGGTCGAAGCAGTCTGATAATCCTCCGGACTTCTAAATAAGAACGTTGTAACAGTATTTGGATTTGGCGGTGATGACGATGGCTGTAATCTGTAGAAAAGCGGCGGAGCATGATTTGGATGCTTTATATCAGCTAATTGACGGCTATGCCCAACAAGGAATTATGCTGCCCCGTTCCAAGGAACTGCTTAAATATTCCCTAGACAGTTTTGTCATTGCGGAAGAGGAAGGCCGTTTGCTGGGCTGCGGCTCCCTGTGCCAGTTAGGACAGGAGTTGGTTGAAATCCGTTCTCTGGGAGTGGCCGAGGGCTGCAAGGGCCGGGGAATTGGCCGAAAGCTGGTCGATTATTTAATCCGGGAAGCGAGAGAGAAAAAAATTCCCAAGATTATGGCTTTAACCTACGAGGTCGCTTTTTTTGAAAAAATGGGCTTCACGGTTGTACCAAAGGATATTTTCCCGGAAAAGGTATGGACCGACTGCATTCATTGCAAAAAGCAGCATTGCTGTGACGAAATTGCCGTGCTCAAACGCTTGGATTAACTTGACAACTTGCGTTTGGGTCTGGTATTTTTGTAGTATCACTTAGCACTCGTTTGAGTGGAGTGCTAACGAAGGACGCGGCAGCTTATCCGCGCCTATAACGGCTAACCGCACTCGCAACTGCATGGGAGGGATTGACATGTTGTCCGAGCGCCAGAGAAAAATATTGAACGCCATCGTTGATGATTACATTCGATCCGCTGAGCCTGTCGGCTCCAGAAGCATTTCCAAGCGGGGAGATGTGGCTTTCAGCCCGGCAACGATCCGTAACGAGATGTCCGATTTGGAGGAAATGGGTTATTTGGAGCAGCCGCACACTTCTGCGGGCCGAATCCCATCCCATAAGGGATACCGTTATTATGTAGACCATCTAGTCAAGTATGGAACCTTATCCAGTCACGAGCTGAATGTGATGAAGGTTTTTTTTGCTGAGAAAATACAGGAGATGGAACAGATCTTCCAGCATGCGGCAACCATTCTTTCCGGATTGACCAATTATACGTCCATTGTTCTCGGACCCGAGGTGTTCAGCACTACGCTGAAGCATCTGCAAATCATTCCGCTGGATGAAAGGACCGGGGTGGCGATTTTTGTCACGAATACCGGGCATGTGGAGAACCGCATTGTCCAAATTCCGGATGGCATGTCGATCTCGGAAATCGAGAAGGCGGTTAACATCCTGAATGCCAAGCTGACCCAGGTCCCGCTCTTTCAGCTGAAATCCAAGCTGTATAACGAGATAGGCACCGAGCTGAGCAAGCATGTCACCCAATACGAAGAGCTCATCCGCACGGTCGAATCCGCTCTGGAACATAACGAGCAGGATCGAATCTATATGAGCGGGGCAACCAATATGCTGATCCAGCCGGAGTTTAAGGACGTCGATCAAGTCAAGCTCATTCTCGATACATTGGGAGAAACTCCGGCGATCATGAAGCTGCTGGACGACCTGCCGGAAGGGATTCAGGTCCGGATCGGAAGCGAGAACTCGCTGGAGGCGATGAGCAACTGCAGTCTGATCACAGCCACTTACTCCTTGGACGGACAATGTCTCGGAACGGTTGGAATTCTCGGCCCGACCCGAATGGAGTACGGCAAGGTAATCAGCTTGCTCGATTACGTCTCCAAGGATATGGCGCTGCTGCTGGCGCGTTGGTATAAATAATAGAGGAAGGATACCAGGCGAATGAGTCAAACGAAGCAAGGCCATTCCGAAGGAGAGGAACGGCATTCCGCACTGTTGAACAATGCGGGTGCCGTAAGGGCCATTTGTTCGGCCGTAGAGGGAACGCTCGGCCCCAAAGGGCTTGATACGATGCTCGTGGGCGGTCAGGGAGATGTCCTGATAACGAACGACGGAGCCACGATTCTCGAGCAGATGGATGTCTCCCATCCCGCCGCCCGGCTGATGGTGCAGGTCGCCCGATCGCAGCAGCTGTTGGTTGGCGATGGCACGACAACGGCTACCGTGCTGTCGGGAGCGTTGGTCGCCGAAGGAATCGCCGAGGTGCTGAAGGGGGTTCCCGTGGCGAAGGTGGTGGCCGGAATTCAGGAAGGAGTTCGGCTTGCCATCGGCTATTTGCGGGAGCGGACACGTCAAGTGTCCGGCACGGACGATCCGATTTTATATCGGATCGCGTATGTGGCGGGCCGTGAGCGCGAAGAGATCGCCGACCTGGTGATCCGGGCCGCCCAATATGCCGGCACCCGAAGATTGTGTGAGGAAACCTACCGGCTGGCGGATGCCGTCGTTCCATCCGCAGCCGAACACAGCGAAGTATGGCCGGGAATCCTGATCAACCGGCAGCCGTCCATGCTGCCATGGCTTGCAGAATTGCCGGAACAGCGAGTCCTGGTCCTTCAGGATGCGCTGGAGCCCGAACAAACCGAGGAAGAAGCTTTAAAGACCGAATCGGGATTTAAAGAATATATGCTCCGAAGGAACAGATTCCGAAGCCAGCTTGAACAATTGGCGAAGCTGGGGATCGGCGTCATCGCGGTCGACCGCGGTGCCGATCCGGAAGCGGAACAATTTTGCGCCGACCGCGGAATCTTCCTACTGACACGGGTTCCCCGCCGGGAGCTGCGGTTATTGTGCGAATTTACCGGAGCCAGGCCGGTCCGCCGCGCCGCTTTGGAGAAATCACCGGAAGAATTAGAGGTCTTTCTTGGCCGCGCCGGCAAAATCGGGTATGACGAGCGGCTGGAGAAGGTTAAAATAGCAGAAGGCGGAGGCCGTCCGGCCGTCTCGATTCTGGTGGGAGCCAGCACCCGCGAAGTCGGCGGCGAGCTGTCACGGATCGCGATGGACGCGGCCGCTGCAGTCCAGGCCGCACTTCGCGGGGGGTATGTACCCGGCGGAGGAACCATCGAGCTGGCAGCCGCAAGGGAAATCGAACGGCATCGCGAGACGGTTCACGGAATGGAGGCGTTCGGCTTGTCGGCCGTCGCCCGCGCTCTGCGCAAGCCTCTTGCACAAATAGTCGTTAACGCAGGCTACAACCCGCTGGAGAAGGTGGAGCTGGCCAAGGCTAGCCAAGCGGAGACGAATTCCGATGCCATCGGTATCGATTGCGATACCGGGGAGCTGATCGATTGTCTCGAGAGGGAGATTGTCGATCCGGCTTTGGTCAAGATCCATGCCATCCAAGCGGCGGGGGAAGTAGCTTCGGCCATTCTAAGAATTCATACCGTTGTTAAGATGAAGCCGGGTTACACGGAACGTGATTAAGTCAGAAATTCTGGAATGTGGAAGTCGGATTTATAGCGTTGGAAAAGCTCTATAAATCATCAATGCTTCCAGTGTAACGCTATTAAGGAGGTGAAACATTCGTGAGTGAACAAGAGAAAGATGCAGCCGTTATAGAAGAGGATAACAACCTGAAGAAGGATAACATAGAAGGTGAAGCCGGATCAGACAAGCCGGAGGACAGCCGGACGGAAGCCGCTTCGGACGGGTCGGCCCAGGCAAGCTCTGCCGGAGAGCAGGCAGATGCCGAGGAGGGCGCCGACGAACGTATGGAGGAGCTTCGCAGGCAGGCGGAGGAAAACTACCAGCGTTATCTGAGAGCCCAGGCCGATTTCGATAATTTCCGCAGAAGAACCCGTCAGGAGAAAGAGGAGTTTGCCAAATATGCTTCTTTGAATCTGATCGAGCAGCTTCTGCCGGTTGTCGATAATTTCGAACGGGCGATCGAATCCAGCAAGGGAACTAAAGATTTCGATGCGCTCGTCAAAGGACTGGAGATGACCTTCCGCCAATTGGATCAAGTGCTTCAACAGGAAGGACTGAAGCCGATTGAAGCGGTAGGCCAGCCTTTTAACCCGGAGTACCACCAGGCGGTTATGCAGGTGGAATCGGAAGAATATGAAGAAGGAATCGTTGTTGAAGAATTGCAGAAGGGCTACGTGCTGAAAGAAAAAGTTATTCGTCCTTCCATGGTCAAGGTCAGCATGTAAGCTTTTCGTGCACTAAGCGGCATTCAACGGCATATGACATATTTGAGGAGGTAGGAGTAGTATGAGTAAAGTAATCGGTATTGACTTGGGAACAACAAACTCATGCGTGGCTGTAATGGAGGGCGGCGAAGCGGTTGTTATTCCTAACCCGGAAGGAAACCGCACCACACCTTCGGTCGTCGGCTTCAAGAAGGACGGCGAACGACTGGTCGGAGAAAGCGCCAAGCGTCAGGCGATTACCAACCCTGATGGAACAGTCGCATCCATTAAGCGCTATATGGGGACTAACCATAAAGTGAGCATTGGCGGCAAAGACTACACAGCTCCGGAAATTTCCGCGATGATTCTGCAGAAGCTTAAGGCCGACGCAGAAGCTTATTTGGGAAGCACGGTATCGCAAGCGGTCATTACCGTACCTGCTTATTTTAACGACAGCCAGCGTCAGGCAACCAAGGATGCGGGCAAAATTGCAGGACTTGAAGTGCTGCGTATCGTCAACGAGCCGACAGCCGCAGCTCTGGCCTATGGTCTGGAGAAAGAAGAGGAGACCATCCTGGTTTATGACTTGGGCGGAGGAACGTTCGACGTGTCCATTCTCGAACTGGGCGATGGAACTTTCGAAGTGCTGGCCACCAGCGGTGACAACAGGCTGGGCGGAGACGATTTTGACCAAGCGATCATGGATTATATGGTTGCAGAATTCAAGAAAGAGCAGGGCGTTGATCTAAGCAAAGACAAAGCCGCTGTTCAACGGCTGAAGGATGCGGCGGAGAAAGCAAAGAAAGAGTTGTCCGGCGTGCTGACGACGACAATCTCTCTTCCGTTTATTACGATGGTGGACGGAGTGCCTCAGCACTTCGAGATGAATCTGTCCCGCGCCAAGTTCGAGGAATTGACAGCTCATTTGGTAGAGAGAACTCTCGGACCGACCCGCCAAGCGTTAAGCGATGCCGGCCTCAGCGCTAACGATATTCAGAAGGTCGTTCTGGTCGGAGGCTCAACGCGTATACCGGCCGTTCAGGAGGCAATTAAGAAATTGACCGGCAAAGAGCCTCACAAAGGCGTTAATCCGGACGAAGTGGTTGCACTGGGTGCAGCGATTCAAGCGGGCGTATTGACAGGTGATGTCAAAGATGTCGTTCTTCTCGACGTTACTCCGCTTTCCCTTGGAATCGAAACCGCAGGCGGCGTCTTCACCAAGATGATCGACCGCAATACGACGATTCCGACCAGCAAATCGCAAATTTTCAGCACCTACGCAGATAATCAGACGAGTGTGGAAATCCACGTTCTGCAAGGGGAAAGAGCAATGGCAGCGGACAATAAAACGCTGGGCCGATTCATGCTCGGAGATATCCCTCCTGCACCGCGCGGCATTCCGCAAATCGAAGTTACGTTCAATATCGATGCCAACGGTATTGTGAACGTATCTGCATTGGATAAAGGCACGGGTAAAAGCCAGAAGATTACCATTACATCCTCCAGCGGTTTGACGGATGAAGAAATCGACCGCATGATGAAGGAAGCTGAAGCGCATGAGGAGGAAGACCGCAAGCGCAAAGAAATGGTGGAAGCGCGCAACGAAGCGGATCAATTGGTATACACAGTCGACAAAACGATCAAAGATTTGGGAGATAAGGTAGACCAGTCTGAAATCGACAAAGCCAACCAAGCGAAGGATAAAGTAAAGCAGGCTCTGGAAGGCAATGATATAGATGCGATTAAGAAAGCGACCGAAGAGCTGACCCAGGTTGTTCAACAATTGTCGGTTAAGCTGTATGAACAGGCTCAACAGGCTCAAGCCGGACAGAATCCGGAGCAAGGGGCTAAAGAAGAGGCCAAAGGCAGAGAGAATGTAGTGGACGCCGATTACGAAGTGGTGGACGACAAGGATAAAAAGTAATATCCGAAATGTTCTTTGGTTGTGGATTTGACTGAAGGGGGTCAAAGTCGGGACCGGCCTGACTTTGACTTTCCTTGCTGTAGGGAGCTTTTTTGACATTCTGTCATCATTCTTAGGATAAGGCAGCCTCCAGAACACCGGCGGAAAGAGGTGAACAAGTGAGTAAACGCGACTATTATGAAGTGCTTGGGGTGGATCGTAACGCGACTCCCGAGGAGATCAAGAAATCGTTCCGAAAATTGGCGAGACAATACCACCCGGACGTGAATAAAGAAGCGGATGCGGAAGAGAAATTTAAAGAAGTTAAGGAAGCTTATGATGTTCTGAGTGATTCCCAGAAACGGGCCACTTACGACCAGTTCGGCCATGTAGATCCTAACCAGGGAATGGGCGGCGGCGGTTTCGAAGGAATGGATTTCGGAGGCTTCGGAGATATCTTCGATATGTTCTTCGGCGGAGGCGGCAGAAGGAATCCTAACGCCCCCCAACGAGGCAGCGACCTTCAATATTCCATGACGATCGAGTTCAAAGAGGCGGTATTCGGGAAAGAGACCGACATTGAAATCCCGCGGACGGAATCCTGCGATCATTGCCATGGCTCCGGGGCAAAGCCGGGAACGCGGCCGGACACCTGTCCGGGCTGTAAGGGAACCGGTCAGCAGGAAGTCATTCAGAATACGGCGTTCGGACGTATTGTCAACCGAAGGGTCTGCTCGCAGTGTAATGGACAAGGGCAGATCATTCGGGAAAAATGCGGCGAGTGCCACGGTACGGGCAAAGTGAAAAAACGGAGAAAAATTCACGTTAAAATCCCGGCCGGTGTGGATGAAGGTGCTCAGCTTCGGGTATCGGGCGAAGGGGAGCCCGGAACGCGCGGAGGCCCGCCTGGAGATTTGTACATCGTTATCCGTGTGAAGCCTCATGAATTTTTCGAGCGTGAGGGCGACGATATCTATTGTGAGGTTCCCCTCACCTTCACCCAGGCCGCGCTGGGCGATGAAATAGAAATTCCTACACTGACGGAGAAGGTTAAGCTGAAAATCCCGGCGGGAACTCAGACAGACACCTATTTCCGATTAAGAGGCAAAGGGGTTCCGAGATTGCGGGGCTACGGCCAGGGAGACCAGCATGTGAAGGTCGTTGTGGTCACTCCGACCCATCTGAACGAAGAACAGAAGGAATTGCTTCGCGCCTTCTCCAAGCTTAGCGGAGAGAAGACGCACGAGCAGAATCAATCGATTTTCGAGCGGATGAAGAAAGCATTCCTCGGGGATTAATAGCGGAATCATTAAAGGACCGGTCGTCTTGGACGATTCGGTCCTTTTTGAATCCCTAGCCGGGTTATGAGCCTTGTGTCTCGCCAAGGAAAACGAATCGGGCGGATCTTGTCAACGAACTAAATAAGCTGGTCCGCATTCCGACGAACAGGAATTTCACATCGTTCATTTGGCTTCCCTAAGTTATCCTTCAACAAGCACTTATAGAACAAGAGCCTGCTCACCGACAGCCATCCTTGTTAGTTGATTTTGCCTCAATTGGACAGATTATTGCATGAACCGGGGAAGGGAAGGTTAAACTATGCGGGATCAGGGAAATCCGCCCCGGCAGAGGCCATTGCAAACCCAGGGAAATCTAAATGTCATGACAAAGATAGTGAAAAGTCCAACAGCGAAAATGTAACGGAACCGGGAGACCCTATTTCGTCAAAATAGGCGTTTTTTTAGATTAAGGGACACAGCTGCGCTTATTGCTTGGAATTCTCCTACTTTCGTGTGAATTTCTTGGGAATAGGGTCATTCGAGTCCGTTAAAATTACCGAAAGACCATTCTGGAGCCATTAAGGTTTCTAGGGTCCGTTAAAACTCCTATACATCGTTATAAGCGATACCGGAAGGCGGCAGGCATAATGGAACAAAAGCGGCGCGAAGTTTTTAACTTAAGCAGGATGCCGCTGGTCTCAGAGATTTAGAGGAAACAGTGATAAGGGAGGATGGACAAAGTGATGAAGGAAAGAGAAAACCCGCAAGACCTGCAAACAATGAATGACAAGAACTTGCCGATAGCCAGAAATGAGGATGTTGAATTCTCGAGAGAGCTCGCCGATGAAGACGATCTGGAGGCTTTGGCAAGAGCGGAAGCGGCGGACGAAAGGGCGGAGTCCTGATGGCGGAGAAAAATATTTTGGCCTATTTCAAAAGCCCGGAGGAAGCCGAGGAAGTGGCGTCCAAACTAAAGGCGATGCGCGCGGTCGATGTGCAGATCGATCGGATCAGCCGGTTTCCCGGCGAGCCGGTGGAAGAAACGTTCAATCCTTTAACGGGGAATGTCAGCGGACTTGGAGCTCTGACCTCCGATGCCGATGTGTCCAATAAGGATGTGGGTGTACTGATTGCGGCCGATGTAACCGCAAGCGGAATGAGCGACGGCCGCCAGGAGGATGTGGTTACGGGCAGGGATATTTTGCTCACGGCCGTCGTTGAGGAAGATATTCACCAGCAAGCTTTAAAAGTAATCGAGGAAAGCGGCGGCCTTGTTTGAGAGCCGTAGGGGCCCTATATTGGAAAACAGAGAAACGGATGCTCGGCATTCTCCTTACCCAGATGCTCTAAATCATAAAGACGGACGAAGGCAGGCTTATCGAAGCGCATCCCCCTCATGCTGCAGGCATGTCAATCTGTCAAAACCGGGGTTTTTCCCCGGTTTTTCTTCTGCCGTAACAACCATTTAGCTCCTATATGCCATATTCATATTTATCTGCCAAAAAAGTTTTACTGGTGTATAGGATGTAGTACAATAGACCTTAATGTATTTCCCGGCGTAGTTGCCGAATGGATAGGAGGGTTTTCATGCGTTGGCATGAAGTTACGGTAGATACGACAGAAGAAGCCGTTGAAATGATTACTAATTTTTTGCATGAGCTTGGGGCGGGTGGAGTTTCGATTGAGGAATCCGGAACGCTCAACAAGCCTCGCGACACATCGTTGGGGCAATGGTATGAGCTTCCTTTGAACGATATTCCGGAGGGCCGGGCCATCATTAAAGGCTACTATCCCGAAGGAACGGACATGGATAGCCTGTTGGCGAAGCTGAAGCAATCGGTAGCGCAATTGGAAGAGTTCGATATTGACACAGGCTCGCCCGTATTCGGGCATACTCTTGTGGATGACGAGGATTGGGCCACTGCCTGGAAGCAGTACTATAAGCCTTTGCGGATTTCGGACCGATTGACGGTCAAGCCAACGTGGGAAGACTATACTCCGTCTCCCGGGGAAATTGTTCTGGAGCTGGATCCCGGTATGGCCTTCGGTACGGGAACGCATGCGACAACGGCTCTTTGTCTTAGAACATTGGACAAGGTCATTCGCGGCGGTGAGGATGTGATCGATGTCGGCACCGGCTCCGGAGTGCTTGCGATTGCCGCAGCCAAGCTGGGAGCGAGAGCAGTGCTCGCGCTTGATCTGGATCCTGTGGCCGTTTCCAGTGCGGCGGAGAATTCCAGATTGAACGGTCTGGAGGAGCAGATTCACGTCATGCAAAGCGATCTTCTCGGGGCTTTGAAAGGACAAGCCCCGGCTTCGGAGGCAGCGCAGGTCCGGCTCCCGGTGCAGGTGGTGGTAGCCAACATATTGGCGGAAATCATTTTGCAATTCGTAGGGGATGTTTACGAAGCCCTGCAGCCCGGAGGAGTCTATATCGCATCCGGGATCATAGCGCCCAAGCAGGCGGCAGTGGAACAAGCGCTGACAGAGCATGGCTTTGTTATAGAGGCAACTTACCAGGAACAAGATTGGGTCGCTCTTGTTGCGCGAAAATTGTAGAGGGCGGAGGGACCCGTTTTGGAAAATTTTTTGAGATTTCCGCTGGAGCAAATTCCGTTTGTTTTTCTCGTGCTCCTGATCGCTTTCACGCTGCACGAGTTCGCGCATGCTTACGCCGCCGACAGATTCGGCGATCCGACCCCGCGCTCGATGGGCCGGGTCACATTAAACCCAAAGGTTCATCTGGATCTTCTCGGGACCATCCTTATCTTTCTGGTCGGCTTCGGCTGGGCCAAGCCGGTGCTTGTCAGGCGAAGCAGCTTCCGCAAACCGCGTTTAATGAGCATCATTGTTTCCGCCGTCGGGCCGCTTGCCAATCTGGTCATAGCTTTTATCGGTATTCTATTAACATATCTATTGGCTTATTTCGGCTTGTTTGACCTGATGAGCCCCGGTGTATTCGAGGCGGTGCGAGTCTTTTTGAGCCTCTTGATCTTTATGAACCTGATTCTGTTTCTGTTCAATCTGCTGCCCTTGCCGCCTCTCGACGGATACCGGATCGTGCAGGAGTTCCTTCCGGTCCATACCCGGTTGAAGCTGCAGCAATTTGAGCAGTGGGCCTTCTTTCTCTTTTTGCTTATTGTTTTCATCCGACCGCTGTACAACGTCACCTTGGGGCCGTTTTTCTCTCTATGGGTGCCCCTGTTGTTCGGGATGGACTCTGTTTTTCAGGTCATCTTCGGCAAGGCCATCCATTGGGCCACTTTTCTTAAGATCGGTTGATTCGGGAGTAAGCTTGGCCCTCGTTCCGCAAGAGTAGAGAGGACCGGCCTTCGTTCGTCGGCTTCCAGCCCGTTTTCGACACGGCGCTGGGAAGCCCCCTTCCGGTTGAAATTGGTACGCGATACGGGACACTGGCAGTAGCATTTAAGGCTCAAAAGTTGTATGATGAAAGGTGATATTTGTTTAGAAAGCGAGCAAAGCTATGCAGCGATACTTCATACCGCCGGAACGGTTTACGGCCGATTCCGTGGAAATAACGGGAGACGATGCCCGACATCTGATCCGGGTCATGCGGGCCGGGATCGGTGATCAAATCATTTGCTGTGACGGCATCAGCCGGGAGTGGATTGCGGAGATTTCCGCCCTGGAGGAGCAGCGGGTGCAGGCGGTTCTGGTCCGGGAGCTGGGATCGGATAGCGAGCCGTCTGTCCGGGTTACGATTGCGCAAAGCTTGCCCAAGGGCGACAAGATGGAGATCGTCATTCAGAAAGGAACGGAGATCGGGGCAGCAGGCTTCCTTCCGTTCGTTTCGGAACGGACGATTGTTCAATATGACGGGAAGAAAGAAGCCAAGCGTTTGGAAAGATGGGCCAAAATTGCCAAGGAAGCCGCAGAGCAGGCGCATCGTACCCGGATTCCCGAGCTTAGCCTGCCGGCAACGTGGAAGCAGGTGCTTAAGAGGGCCCGGGAGGCGGATATGGCTCTCTTTTGTTACGAGAAAGAAGAAACCCGGCAGCTTCGTCCCCTGCTTCGGGACAGGCTGGCCCAAGCCCGCGATCACGGGCAAGAACTGCATGTAGTTATCCTGATCGGCCCCGAAGGGGGATTTACCGAACGGGAGGCTTCCGAGGCGGAGGCGGCAGGATGCATTCCGGTCAGCCTCGGCAAGCGAATTCTCCGTACCGAGACGGCCGCTATGGTGGCTTTGGCTTGCATATTATACGAAAGCGGAGAGATGGGAGGTTAATTATGCCAAGTGTTGCTTTTCATACTTTAGGCTGCAAGGTTAATTTCTATGAGACGGAAGGAATTTGGCAGCTATTCAAGAAAGAAGGCTACGAGCAGGTCGACTTCGAGACGAAGGCCGACGTTTATTTAATCAATACATGCACCGTAACCAATACCGGCGACAAAAAAAGCCGGCAGGTGATCCGCCGGGCCATCCGCCGCAATCCGGATGCGATCATTGCGGTCACCGGCTGCTATGCCCAAACTTCGCCCGCAGAGGTCGCGGCGATACCCGGGGTAGATATTGTGATAGGCACCCAGGATCGGGACAAAATCATCCCCCTGGTTGACCGTTTCCGCCAGGAGCGCCAGCCGATCAATGCGGTGCGCAACATTATGAAAACTCGGGAGTTCGAGGAGCTGGATGTTCCGGAATTTTCAGACCGTACCCGGGCATTCCTGAAAATACAGGAAGGCTGCAACAATTTCTGCACCTTCTGCATCATCCCCTGGTCGCGAGGTCTTCTTCGCAGCCGCAGACCGGAAAGCGTCTTGGCCCAAGCCAGACAATTGGTGGACGCCGGGTATAAAGAGGTCGTCCTGACCGGGATCCACACCGGAGGCTATGGCGAGGATCTGGAGGGCTACAGCCTGGCGAAGCTGCTATGGGATCTCGACAAGGTTGACGGGCTGAACCGGGTCCGGATCAGCTCGATAGAGGCGAGCCAAATCACGGACGAGGTACTCGAGGTGCTGCAGGGCTCGGATAAAATGTGCCGGCATTTTCATGTGCCGCTGCAGGCGGGAGATGACCGGGTGCTGAAGCGGATGCGCCGCAAATATACGACGGCTGAATTCGGCAGCAAGATCGAGAAGATTCACCGGATCATGCCGGACGCTGCGATTACGACCGATGTCATTGTCGGCTTCCCGGGTGAAACGGAAGAAATGTTCGCGAACGGATACCGGTTCATGGAGCAAATGCAGTTCGCGGAAATGCACGTATTCCCCTATTCCAAGAGGACTGGCACGCCGGCCGCCCGAATGGAGGATCAGGTGGATGAAGAAATCAAGAACCGGAGAGTCCATGAACTGATCGATTTGTCTGAAAGAATGCAGCTGGCTTATGCCAAGCCGTTCGTCGGGCAGGTGCTGGAGGTTATTCCGGAGCGCCCTTATAAAGAAGCGCCGGACAGCGGCCTTCTGATGGGCTATACAGATAATTATTTGCAGGTTGTGTTCCGGGGGAGCGAGGATTTGATCGGCCAGATCGTGCGTGTAAGGATCGATGAAGCAGGGGTTAACGAATGCCTCGGCTCTGATGTTACTGCGCTGGATTCGGCCCGGTCTGCGGTCGTTTAACTTGAGGAACGAGCCGCACCATAGCGCGCCAACCGTACCAGGATTTCGTTCTGTTCGCCAGAATGAAATCCTTCTTAATTTTCATAATGAAAGGGAGGAACGCCGGTGGAGGTATCAGCGGGCGGTGTTGTCTTTAAAGAAGAGGACGGAAGGTATTGGATTCAAATGATCCAGGACCGTTACGGTAAAATCACTCTGCCGAAGGGAAAGATGGAGCCGGGTGAGACGAAGGAGCAGACGGCGTTGAGGGAAATCGCCGAGGAGACCGGCATTGAAGGCGAGATCATCGAGCCGATCGAGACGATTTCCTATCAGTTCTCCCATCCGAAGCACGGCAATATGGATAAGGAGGTCCATTATTTTCTGGTTCGCGGCATCGGCGGGAATCTTCAGGCCCAGGTGGAGGAAATCCGCGGAGTGGAGTGGCTGGAGCCTGTGGAAGCTTGGCGTCAGCAGATCCAGTATGGCTACAGCAATAACGATTCCGTACTGTGCAAAGCGTTGAAGAAGCTGGGAATAGAGGTGAGCAGCGATGGAATGGAATAGAAGCACTCTGGCCCGGACGATCGATCATACACTGCTTAAGCCGGATGCACGGGCAGAAGCCATTCGGACCTTGTGCGAAGAGGCTGTTCGTCACCATTTCTACAGCGTATGCGTTCATTCGGGGTGGGTGGCTTATTGCCGGGAACAGCTCCTAGGCTCAGACGTTCGCATAAGCGCGGTTTGCGGTTTTCCGCATGGCGCCAACGGCAGCGAGGTCAAGGCGTATGAGGCTGCCCAGTCCGTGAAATGGGGTGCTGCTGAAATCGATATGGTGCTGCCCATCGGAATGCTGCTGGATCACCGTTTCACAGAGGTGGAAGCCGATATTCGACAGGTGGTTGCAGCGGTAGAGGGACAAGCCGTAGTCAAGGTCATTCTGGAGACGGGATATTTGAACAGCGAGCTGATAAGAGCGGGCTGCCGCCTGGCCGAGCAGGCCGGTGCAGGCTTTGTTAAGACAAGCACCGGATTCGGCCCGGGAGGAGCAACGGCAGAGGTTGTCCGGTTAATGAGGGAGTCTGTGTCTTCTTCCATGGGGGTCAAAGCATCCGGAGGCGTACGCGACGCCGCAACGGCGATAGCGATGCTGGAGGCGGGAGCCACTCGGATCGGCACCAGCTCCGGCATCGCTATCGTTAGCGGGCTGCAGGGAATGGAAGATTACTAGGCCGGGGCTCCCGCCGGCCGATCACTTCAGTCTTCTAATAAGCGGTGTATAACAGAGCGGAAGAGCGATCAACGAACAAGCGATATTGAAAATCGTCTGGGCCCGGGCGACCTGCAGGGAAGGAGAATCCGCCATCCAACTGACGATGGTGCCGAGGGAGCCTATCAGCGGGTAGAACAGAAGGGCCCCGCCGACGTTAAGCAAAATATGCGTCCAGGCTACATATCCGCCGTACCGGCTTCCGCCGATGCTGGCAATGAGGGCCGTTACGCAGGTTCCAACGTTGGCGCCGATGATGATGGCGATTCCGACGTCCAGGGAGATGACTTGGACGGAGGCCAGCGACATAGCCATTGTAATGGTCAGTACACCGCTGTGAATGATAGCGGTCAGGATGGCCCCGGCAATCATCGCCCACAGCAGACTGCTCTGGGATTGCTGCACGAACCAGGCGAACAAACCGCGCGAACGCAGATGGGGGATAATGGACTGCATCACTTCCAGACCTAGCAGAATGCAGGAGAAACCGACAACAGCCAACGCCCCGTTGCGGACATGCCTTTTCCATAATTGCGGATAAGCGGGAAGGTCGGGCAGGACGAATGTGGAAAGCCAGATCACAAGCGAGACCATGAATATGCTCAGGGAATGCTTGTGCAGATTCAGGCCGATCAGCTCCGTGGTCAGACACGTTCCGATATTCGTACCCAGTATGATGCCGAGCGTTTGCGGAAAGCGCATTAGCCCTGCATTGACGAGGCCGATCGTGATCACGGTAACGGCTGTGCTGCTCTGCATCGCCGCAGTAATGCCGGTGGAAGCGATCATTCCGCGAAGCGGTGTTTTTGTAAATCTCTCCAGCAAGGTTTTCAGATATTGACCGGCCCATTGATGGAGCGCGGCTTCCATCACTTTCATGCCGAGCAGAAAAACAGCCAGCCCCAGCGCCATAGGGATAAATATAGTCGTAAACATGACGGCCTGTCTCCTTTTTCATAGTTAGTCCATGTATATGTCTGAAAAAGGAGATCCATGATACAAGCCTGCCCTTAGCCGCTTAATCCCATTTATCCAATTGTGTCTTAACGGTCTCCAAGTATACTTTGTTGCGCTGCAAAAGAGGACTGGGAACCATTTGATTATATTTTCTGATGTTAAGGTTAATTTCCTCCAACTCCCGATTCAGTTCCGCATCCTCCTTCTCCCCCGCTTTAATCCGGTTGCAGATACGGAGCAGCCGGCCGCGTATTTCCATACGCAGCTCCACCCATGGAGGAAGGTAGTTGGCGTTCTTGAGAATGGAGCTCAGCACATCGCCATCCTCCAGCTTCAGAGGCTTGCCCTTGCCTGGCAGGTCGTCCATGCCGCCCCTCTCTTCAAAATCCCGGTAAATTTCCTCCATCCATGTGTGAGTCATCTTGTCGGACGACGGTACAGCATCCTCAGCGAGCTGCTGGGGCAGCGGTTGTTCCGAACCTTCGGCAGGATTGCGTTTTTTGCTCATCTGTTCATCCGTCCTTTCCTTTAATCGGATTTCTGATTAATAAATTCATTGACGTGATTCCGGTTCGTTTCCGAATTTCCTCAGAGGCAAAATAGCTCCCCGATCGTCCCGTATAACGAGAATGCTGACATTAGGCTGTGGAGGATTCGGGATGGATTTGTGGATAGCAGGGAGCCAGGAGCTAAAGGGGGCTTACAACAGGAGTATGACTGATGCAGGAAAGGTTCATGCAAAGATCAGTTGGAATTCGAAGAAGGTATTCGAAAGCGTAGAAGGCTTCTTGTATATTTTAGCACAGGAATTTACTGGATGATTTGGATACGGTGAATCAATTGTGAACGGATATTGAAAATTCATAAATTTTCATTTGATCCGGCCTGGATTGCAGGGCAGGGCTCTCTATCTCCAGTTTTTGGACCGGGTCTGATGGGAACGGATGATCTCCCTATCTGCAAGGAAATATGATAGAATAAATAGACAAAGCGAAGGGGGACGACGCATGGATATCAGGATGGTCATCGGTCGGGCGGGCAGCGGCAAGAGCGAGCTGTGTCTGACGGAAATCCGCGAACGGCTGGAGAAGGAACCGGACGGCAGACCGCTTATTCTCCTTGTCCCGGAGCAGGCAACCTATCAGGCGGAGCAGGCGCTGGTGTCCGCACCCGGTTTATCCGGAACGATACGTGCTCAAGTATATAGCTTTCCAAGACTGGCTTGGCGCATCATGCAGGAAACAGGAGGAACCGCGGGGATTCCGATTGACGAAACCGGGAAGACCATGCTGCTGCAGCGGATTCTTAACAAGCATAAGGATAATCTCCGGCTATTCCGGCATTCTGTCGCACAGGTCGGATTTGCCAAAGAGGTGCTGTCGCTGTTCAGCGAACTGAAGAGACAGTGCATCACTCCCGATGAACTCGCGCAGCAGCATGAGCGGCTGACCCCGTTGTTGGCGGAGCAGCCCGGGACTCTGGAGCAGAAGCTGGAAGATTTGCTGAAAGTATACATAGATTACGAGAAGGAATTAACTAAACAATATTTGGATGCGGACGCCTTCGTGGAGCGGATGGCGGCTCAGCTTAGGAATTGTCCCTGGATCCGGGAGGCGGATATTTGGGTGGACGGCTTCTTCGGATTCACTCCGTTGGAGCACGCCGCTCTGGTCCAATGCATGCTTCATTGCCGCAGCGTTACGGTCACCCTCTGTCTGGACAAGCCTTATGATGCGGGGGAACAGCCGAATGAGCTGGATTTATTTTATCCAACGGCGATGACGATGATACGGCTTCGGGAGCGTATGGAAGCCGTTGGTCTGCCGAATCCGCGGATTATCCGGCTGGCGCAGGAAACGCCTCCGCGTTATGCCGCGAATGCGATGCTGGCTCATTTGGAACGCCATTATGAGCATCGATTGTCCGTGGCCAAGCGGGCTTACCGGGAACGGCAGCTTGACGGGACCGAGCCGCAAGGTTTGTCGATCCGGTCGGCGGTTCATCGCAAGGCGGAGGTAGAAGGGGTGGCCAGACAGATGCTTCGGCTGGCCGCGGACCGCGGGCTCCGCTGGCGGGACATGACCATTATGGTAAGAGATATGGACGGGTACGGGGATTTGCTGACCACCGTTCTTCAGCAGTTCGGTATCCCTCATTTTATAGATCAGAAGCGCCCGATTCTTCACCATCCGCTGGCGGAGTTCATCCGTTCCGCATTGGAAGTCGTCATCCGGAATTGGCGTTATGATGCGGTATTCCGCTGTGTGAAGACGGATTTCTTCCTGCCGCTGACGGAATCCGGGGAGAACCCCGTTACGAGACACGCTATGGACGAGCTCGAAAATTACGTTCTAGCGGCCGGAATTCAAGGATCGCGCTGGCTGGATGACAGGGCATGGGAGTTCAGGGTGCAGGCCGCCCTTGAGGAGGAAGACGGGATAACCGGATATCGCCCCGATCCCGAGTATGTTGCACGAATTCAAGCCTGCCGCAGATTGGTGACGGAGCCGCTGTCCGCTTTCCAGAGAAGCTTCTCGCAGGCGGAGAACGTCCGGCAAATGGCAGAAGCGCTGTATGCGCTGCTGATAGATTTACAGGTCCCCGAACGATTGGAGCGATGGAGCGAGGAATGCATCCGGAATGGCAACCCGGAGAAAGCCCGCGAGCATTCCCAGGTATGGGACAGGATAGTTGAACTGCTCGACCAGCTGGTGGAGATGCTGGGCGAGGAGAGTATCGGGCGTGAGATGTTTGCGGAGATGGTCGATTCCGGACTGGACAGCATAAGGATGGGGCTTGTTCCTCCTTCGCTGGATCAGGTGCTGATCGGAACCATTGACCGGACCCGTTCCACACGCGTGAAGTATTGTTTCGTACTGGGAGTTAATGACGGTGTGCTGCCGGCCAAGATCAACATGGACGGAATACTGTCCGAGAATGAACGCGAGTTTCTGCGGGAAGCCGGAGTGAAGCTTGCAGACGGAGGCCGGCGCAGGCAATTGGATGAGCAATTGCTCATCTATTCGGTTCTATGTGCACCTTCCGAGCACCTGTGGCTGAGCTACCCGCTTGCGGACGAAGAAGGAAGGGCGCTGCTGCCTTCAGAAATCATCCAGCAGATTCAGGCTCTGTTTCCATCCGTCAAGGAGAAGCTGCTGCTGGCCGAACCGGACTCCTCCTTGTCCGAGGAGGAGCAAATGCAGTTTATTTCCCCTCCGGGACAAGCCGTCTCCCACTTATTCATCCGGATGAAGCAGTGGATGAAGGGGGAGGAGATGGCCGAATTTTGGTGGGAGGTCTACAACTGGCTGCAGCAACGGCCCCAATGGCGGGACAAGCTGGAGATGATGGTCCGGGCACTTGACTTTAGCAATGCCGAAGCCGCACTGTCCGCAAGCTCCAGCCGGCTTCTCTACGGCGACCAGCTGAAAGCCAGCGTATCGCGCATGGAGCGGTTTGTCGCCTGCCCGTTTTCCCAGTTTGCCTCGCATGGGCTGAGGCTGGCGGAGCGCAGGGTCTACCGGCTGGAGGCGCCTGATATCGGCCAGCTGTTCCATGCGGCTCTCAGCGGGCTGATCGGCTCCCTGCAGCAGGAGCAGGCCGACTGGGCGCTGCTCAGCAGAGAGCAGCTGGAGCATCGGGCCTCCGAAATGGTGGACAGGCTCGCCCCGCGGCTGCAGAGCGAAATTTTGCTCAGCTCCCCCCGCTACCGCTACATAGCCAGGAAGCTTAAAGGAATCGTCGGGAAGGCTTCCGTCATTCTGGCCGAACACGCGAAGCGAAGCGGATTCGTACCGGTCGGGCTTGAACTCGGATTTGGGCCCGGGGAGACGCTGCCCCCGCTTACCTTCCGGCTGAACAACGGCTGCACGATGGAGATTGTGGGCCGAATTGACCGGGTAGACCGGGCGGAGAGCGAGCGCGGACTGCTACTCAGGGTCATCGATTACAAATCGAGCCGAACCTCGCTGCATCTGGCCGAGCTTTATTATGGATTGTCCCTGCAGATGCTTACCTATCTGGATGTCGTTCTAAGCCACTCCGAGGTTTGGCTCGGACAGAAGGCGCGCCCGGCCGGGGTGCTCTATTTCCACGTGCATAACCCGCTGGTCCGCACCAAATATCCGATTTCCCGGGAAGACGCCGAAGCGGAGACACGCAAGCAATTTAAGATGAAGGGGCTCGTTCTGGCCGACGAGGAAGCGGTGAGGCTGATGGACAGAGACCTGCAGAGCGGCTATTCCCAGTTGATCCCCGTTGCCTTGAAAACGGACGGGAGCTTCTATTCCTCCGCATCGGTGGCCACTCCCGAGCAATGGGACCGGCTGCGGGGGTATGTCCGCAGCAAAATCCGCAGCATCGGCACGGAAATTACAGAGGGGAATGTCAGCATCACCCCGTTTCGCCTGGGGGGGAAATCCGCCTGCACCTTCTGCCCCTTCAAGCCGGTCTGCCAGTTCGACCCGCTGCTTAAGGGCAATGATTTCCGCATTCTCGAGAGAAAGGACAGCGTGGACATCTGGACAAGTCTGGAGGACGCTGCTTCGATGGACAGCTTAAGTAAAGGAGGGAAGGCCGACAATGAACCGCAATGAAGAGCAGGAAAATAACTTGTCGGATGTGATTGAGGCCAAGGCCCCGCCTGTCAAGCCGGCTCAATCGGCCTGGACGGATGAGCAGTGGGAGGCCATTACCCGGACGGGACAGAACATTCTCGTTGCCGCAGCCGCAGGATCGGGTAAGACGGCGGTGCTCGTAGAGCGGATCATTCGCCGGATATCCGACGAAAACCATCCGGTCGATGTCGACCGTCTGCTGGTTGCCACCTTTACGAAAGCGGCCGCTTCCGAAATGAGGCAGAGAATTCGCGACGCCTTGGAGAAGGCTCTGTACGACAAGCCGGATTCCGCCTATTTGAAGAAACAGCTGGCTCTCATTCACCGCGCTTCGATTACGACGCTGCATTCCTTTTGTCTGGAAGTCATCCAGCGGCATTTTCAACGAATTCCGCTTGATCCCGGCTTTCGGATAGCCAACGAGACGGAAGCGGCACTGCTGCGCCAGGATGTGCTGGAGGAGCTGTTCGAGCATTATTACAGCCATGAGGACGAAACCAGCGAATTCTGGAACATGCTGGAATGGTTTGGAGGGGACCGAAGTGACGAGGCGGTGTTTGCGCTGGTCCTCCAGCTTTATGATGCCTCGCGCAGCCATCCTTTGCCAGACCGGTGGCTGGACCAAATGTGCGAGTTTTTCAATACGGATACGATGGAGCCTTCGCTCTGGTTTGACAGCCTCATACGCGATGTCCGGCTGGAGCTGGAAGGAATAGCCGGATTGCTGCAGGAGGCGTCCCGTCTGGCTGAACAGCCGGGAGGCCCGGCACCGTATTTGGCCAATCTGGCGGATGAAACGGCGATGATATCTCAGTTAATGGGATTATGTGGAGAAAGCTGGGAATCGCTCTATGAACGGTTCCAGACCGCTTCGTTCGGACGGTTGAAGCCATGCCGGGGGGAAGGTCTGGATAAGTCGCTGCAGGAGAAGGTCAAGGCCATCCGGGATACGGCCAAGGAGCGGTTCAACGCCCTGCGCGAAGAGCTGTTCACCCGCTCGCCCGAACAGTATAAAGCGGAGCTGAAGGCGATGCATCCGGTCATGGGCATGCTCGTGGAGCTTGTGCGCCAGTTCGCCGTCCGGTTCTCGGAGGCGAAACGGGGCAAAGGCTTGATCGACTTTGCCGATTTGGAGCACTATTGCTTGCAGGTGCTGAGCGATCCGGATGCGGGAGGCGGATTGAAGCCGTCGGAGGCCGCGCTGGAGTACAGGGAACAGTATGTGGAAATATTGCTGGATGAATATCAGGATACCAACCGGGTGCAGGAGGCGATAGTCGAATTGCTGTCCCGCGAGGATCGGGGTAACCGGTTTATGGTGGGCGATGTCAAGCAGAGCATCTATCGCTTCCGGCTGGCGGAGCCCAGCTTGTTTCTGGAGAAATACCGCTCCTTCCGGCAGGATGGAAGCGGGAAAGGGCGACGCATAGATCTTGCCCGGAATTTCCGCAGCCGAAGACAAGTGGTGGACGGAGTCAATTTTGTGTTCAAGCAGGTCATGAACGAGACGGTAGGGGAGATCTCCTATGACCGGGATGCCGAGCTTGTGTACGGGGCTGAATATTATGAGCAGGCCCCCGGAAAGCGGGAGCTTCCGGTGGAATGGATGCTGATCGACCGTGCCGGCGGGGATCGTGCGGTGGAGCCGGAGGACGGCCCGGATGAGGCGGAGGAAGCGGCGGGGCAGGGCAAGGAGAGCTCCTCGTTCGCCGAGGAAATCCGTGAGATGGAAACGGCTCAGTTGGAAGCCAGGTCCATCGCCCTGCAAATTCGCAAACTGATGGGCGGAACCGGGGAGGAGCCGTTCCAGGTATATGACAAAAGAGAAAACGGCCTGCGGCCTGTACAGTACCGGGATATCGTCATTTTGCTGCGGGCAACGCACAGTTGGGCGCCGGTTTTCATGGAAGAACTGAGGCAGCAGGGCATTCCCGGCTATGCGGATTTGAATACGGGATATTTTATGGCGACAGAAGTGGATATTATCCTTTCTCTGCTCAAGATCATTGACAATCCATATCAGGATATTCCTCTTGCTGGGGTGCTTCGCTCCCCGATTGTCGGACTCCGGGCGGATGATCTGGCCATCGTTAGAACGGCTGACCGCAAAGGGGATTTCTATAAAGCATTGCTGCAGTTTATCGAAGATCCGGACGACGGGCATCGGGAGCTTCGCCATAAGCTTCGGGTATTTATTGAACGTCTGGAGAGGTGGCGGACCGCCGCACGCCAGAGCTCCCTGGCCGATTTGATCTGGTCGCTGTATCAGGAGACCGGGTATTACGATTTCGTCGGGGGGATGCCGGGAGGGGTTCAGCGCCAGGCCAACCTGCGCGCTCTGCATGATCGCGCCCGGCAATATGAAGCGACCTCGTTTCGCGGGCTGTTCCGTTTCCTGCGGTTTGTCGAGCGGATGCAGGAGAGCGGCGGAGATTTGGGAACTGCCAGGGCATTGGGCGAGCAGGAGGATGTCGTCCGCATCATGTCCATTCACAAGAGCAAAGGGCTGGAGTTCCCGGTCGTATTCGTGGCGGGCATGGGCAAGGCGTTCAACCGTCAGGACCTGAATTCGCATTTTCTCATTCACAAGGAATTGGGGCTGGGCCCTTATTATGTCGATTTGGACAAAAGGATCAGCTATCCTTCGCTGCCTACTCTGGCCATACGCCGGAGAATGCGGCTGGAGATGCTGGCCGAGGAGATGCGGGTGCTCTATGTCGCGCTGACGAGAGCGAGAGAGAAATTATTTCTGCTCGGCACGGTGCGTTCGCTGTCGAGACAATTGGAATTATGGGCGCGCAGCGATTTGCAGTCGCCGGTACTCCCGGATTACGAGCTGGCCCAGGCGAAATGCTACCTGGATTGGATCGGGCCGGCCTTGATCAAGCACGAGCATTGTCAGCCGCTGAGAGAGATGGGGCATATGCTGAATCCGACACCGGATTGGGCGGCAAGGGACCGTTCGGAGTGGAAGGTGTCCGTTATTTATCCGGCAATGCTCGTTCAGGAGGCGGCGGCCGCGGAAGAAGCTTCCGCTCTGCAGGCGGAGAGAATGGAGGCGGTCCGGCACCTGCAGCCGGTCGAATCGGCAGAATCCGCGGATAGGGAAGAAGTGAACCGGCGGCTTTCCTGGTCTTATCCGTTCGCGGATGCCGTGAAGCTGCTGTCCAAAACGTCCGTATCCGAAATCAAACGAATGCATGAAGAGAAAGTATGGAGCCTGTCGGACGATATCGCCGCTCCTGCGGCAGCCCCCTCTTCGCTGCAGGCGCATCTGTTTCGCCGTCCGCGATTTATAGAGCAGTGGCAGCTCAGTGCGGCGGAGAAGGGAACGGTCTACCATGCAGTTATGCAAAGACTGCGGCTTCATCCGGAACTGGACGAGAAGGATATTCTCGAGGAAATGGAGCGGATGGTGGAGCTTCGCCTGCTGACCGAAGAGCAGCGCCAAGCGGTGGATCCGTCGGTCATTTCCGGATTCTATCAAACGGTTGCAGGCAAAAGGATGCTGCGGGCGGGAAGGGTTCAGCGCGAGGTGCCGTTCAGCTATGGACTTCCCGCCGGCGAAGTGTATCCGAATACGTCTTCGGGTGCCAAGGATGAGACGATACTCATTCAAGGGGTGGTCGACTGTCTGTTTGAGGATGAGGAAGGGCTTGTGCTGCTGGATTACAAAACCGATGCGATGAAAGGGCGCCCGCCGGAAGAGCATGCCGAACGGTATAAGGTTCAGCTCGGCTTATATGCGCGGGCTGTCGAGCAGATTTGGAAACGGCCGCTGTCGGACATTTATCTGTACTTCTTCGATGGCTCCCATCTCGTGGAGATGGGCGGGAAGGTAAAGCGGCGACTGGAGGTGGACTAATGCGAATATTACATACCGCCGATTGGCATCTCGGGCGGACGCTGGAAGGAAGAAGCCGGCTGGAGGAGCAGGAAGCCTTCCTGGACGAGCTGGTCGGGATTGTGCGGGATCAGCAGATCGATCTCGTGCTGATGGCGGGAGACGTCTATGATACGGTAAATCCTCCGGCCCAGGCGGAGAAGCTGTTCTATGAGAGCATATCCCGTCTGGCCGACGGGGGAGCGCGGCAGATTGTCGCCATCGCCGGGAATCACGACAATCCCGAGCGTCTTGCGGCATCCGCACCTCTGGCTGACCGTCAAGGGATTACACTGCTTGGCCTGCCGGGCACCGAAGCGATGCCGCTGGATATCCGCCGGACCGGAGAGCGGGCGATGCTCTACGCCCTGCCGTATCCATCGGAATCCCGTCTGAAGGAGCTGCTGTCCGAGGACGCGGATGAGGAAAGTCTGCAGGTCGTTTATTCGGACCGGATCGGGGCCATGATCCGCCAGGCTTCGCAAAGCTTCTCCAAGGATACGGTCAATTTGATCATGAGCCATATTTATGTGCTCGGCGGGGCGGAGTCCGATTCAGAACGGCCGATCCAGGTAGGCGGAGCTTATACCGTTAACGCGAAGGCCTTTGGCACGGCGGCGGATTACGTCGCTCTCGGCCATCTTCACCGCCCGCAATCGGTGAAGGCGGACGTGCCGGTCAAATATTCGGGCTCTCCGCTTGCCTACAGCTTCTCGGAAGCGGGGCAAGCCAAATCAGTCACGGTACTCGATATATCCCCCGGTGGAACACTGAGGACGGAGGAGATTTATCTGTCCAGCGGGCGTCCGCTCGTTCGTTGGAAAGCGGCGGAAGGAATCGCTCAAGTATACCGCTGGTTCGAGGAGAACAGGGATGCTTCCGCGTGGATCGATTTGGAAATCCATCTGGAGGAAGCTCTGACTATGGAACAAATTCAGGGCTTGCGCAAGCAGCGAGGCGGGATTGTGCAGATCCGCCCGATTTTCACCCAAGCTTCCGAGCAGCTTCCGGAGGAGCAGGAGAGGCTGCCCATCGACGAAATGTTCAGCCGCTTTTATTCGCGGCAAACCGGTGGAGCCCAACCTGAACCGGAATTAATTCGTCTGTTTATGGAGCTGCTTAATGCCGAAGAGGATTCCGATTCAGAATCAGCAGGGGAGGCGAGAGGATGAGGCCGGTCTATTTATCGCTATCCGGATTGCAGAGCTATCGCGAGAAGCAGGAGGTAGATTTCACCCGTCTGTGCGACGCGGGCGTGTTCGGGATTTTCGGGCCGACGGGAAGCGGAAAATCGACGATCCTCGATGCCATCACATTAGCCCTCTATGGCAAAGTGGAGCGCGCCAGCAACGGGACGCAAGGTATTCTGAACCATGCGGAGAAGGTGCTGTCCGTTTCCTTCGTGTTCGAATTGTCCTATTCGGGAGGGGTCAAGAAATACCGGGTAGAAAGGCAGTTCAAGCGCGGTAATGAATTGTCCGTGAACAATACGATCAGCCGTCTGATCGAAGAAGCGAATGGGGAAGGGGTCGTCCTGGCGGATAAAGCATCCGAGGTAAACCAGCGGATTCAGCAAATTCTGGGCTTATCCATGCAGGATTTTACGAGGGCCGTCGTGCTTCCGCAAGGGAAATTCGCCGAGTTCCTGTCTCTCAAAGGAAGCGAGCGAAGGCAGATGCTGCAGCGGTTGTTTCACCTGGAGCAGTACGGCGATTTGTTGAATGCGAGAGTCAGCCGCAAGCTGAAGGATACGGAGGCTGCCGTCAAGGAACTGGCGGCGGAGCAGCAGGGGCTCGGGGACGCCTCCCGGGAGGCGGTTGCGGCAGCGGAGCAGCGCTTCCAGTCGGCGGCGGAACAAGCCAAGGAGAAGCGGGAACTGCGATTGCTGGCAGACATGAGATGGGAAGAGAGCCGCAAAATATATATGCTGAAGCAGGAGGCAGCGGCACTCCGCCAGGAATGGCAGGCGCTGGCCGGGAGGGAGCCGGAAATCCGGGCCATGGAGGAAGGAATACAGCGGGCCGGACAGGCCGAGCTCCTGTATCCGCTCTTTCGGGAATGGGAGGAAGCCCGGCGATGGTCTGCCGAGAAGCTAAGGTTACATAATGAAATTAAATCCGGCTTCGAACGGATGTCGCGAATGCATGACGAGACGGCGGCACAGTATACGGAAGCCAGACAGCGGCTGGCCGAGCATGAAGCTCCACTGCGCATTCGCATGGAAGAGCTGCAGCAAGCTCTTCGGCTGGCGGAGGAAGCGGGGCGGAGCGAGGCTGCCCTTCATGCGTTGGATTCTCGTAAACAGGAGGCTCTTCTGCATAAGCAGAAGACGGAGGAGGAGCTGCTGAAGGAGCGGCAAATCCATGCCAAGGCCCTTCGTTTGCAAACGGAGCTGAAGGAGCGGAAACAGCTTGTCGAGGTCCCTTCCGAGGAGCGGCAGCGTCTTCAGGATGCTTCCAAGGCACAGCAGAAGTGGGAAACGCTGGCCCGTCAGCGCGCCGAAGGAGAGCGGGAGGCACAGGAGGCGGAGGAGCGTCTGGCCCTTGTGGAGAAGGAGGAGCGGGAAGTCCGATCCGGACAGGAGCGTCTGGCGAACCGCCTGCAGCTTCACTGGTCCGAGACGGTCAGGCAAGCGGCTTCCGCAGCACAATTGGAGCGGTCGGCCGCGGCACTTCTGCGGGAAGCCAATGACTGGCTGCGGCGGATTGAGGAGGAGGAGCGGGAGCAGGAGCTTGGCCGGCTGGCGTCGATGCTGGCCTCCTCCTTAAGCCCGGGCGACGCATGCCCGGTGTGCGGCTCGCTCCATCATCCGGCACCCGCTCAGGCCCACACGGCGCACGAATACGCAGGGGAGATCAAGGTGCTGAAGCAGGTGGCCGAGGAAGCCAAAGACCTGCAGGTACAGGCCATGCAGCTGAAGCTGTCCGTCGGCCATTTGGCGGAGAAGCTGGCGGACCGGATAGGCGGCGCTTCTCTGCAGGAGGCTGCGGCGGCTGCCGCCGAGGCGGCAACGCCACCGGAGGGCGGAGCGTCCATGGCTGCCCGGTATGCGGAATCGGCAGAGGCCTTTATCGGTCAGACCGCCAAGGACGGCAAAGAATCTGTTCCGGGACCGAACGTATCGGGTGATGAGGCCGAACAGGTGCACTTGCATAAGCTTGCGAAGGTGGAGGAGCAGGCCGACAAGCTGCTTGAACATGGACGAGCTCTGCGGGAGCGGCTGGAAGGCGAGAAGAACGCATTAGCCCGTATGGAAGGGCAGATGCGGGACTTGTTCGCAGAGTGGACGCTTCTGGAGCAGCGGCGTGGAGAGCTGGCAGCGCGGAAGGATGCTTTACGCACCGTGAAGGACGGCGGCGTCCGCAAGCTGGAGGCCGTCCGTGCGGAAATGGATCTTCAGGAACGGGAATGGCAGCGAAGGTTTCCCGATCTGAACAGGGACACTCTGGAGGAGCAGCTTGCCGCTCTGCATCACAAGGATAAAGAACGGGAGGAACTGAACGAACGGCTGGACAAGAGCGTTGTTTTCCTGGAAAACTCGTTAGCGAAGCTTAACGAGCTGCAAGCGGAGATGGTCGAACGGGACAAAGAATTGCTGCAATTGGATACGGAGCGCAAGGGGCTGGAGCAGCTGCTCTCGATGCAGAAGCAGCAGTTAGCGGAGAAGGCGGGCCATGAGCCGGTCGATCGTCAACTCTCGGAGGTTAAGAGCCGTCTGGAACGGCTTGTTGCCGAGGAGAAGGAGCAAGCTGCCAGACTCGAGAAGGTCCGGGCCGAGCTGCAGGAGCTGAACCGGCAATTCATTGCTTCCGGCCAAGATTGCAGCGCCGCCGATCAGCAGCTGGCCAAGACCGAGGCCCATTGGCGCAAGGCACTGGAGCCGTCCCCGTTTGCCGGGGAAGAGGAGGTTCGCAGGGCGCTGCTTACGCCCGAACGGCTGCAGCAGTGGTCCTCCGAAGTCGCCGAATATCGGGACAGGAAGTCTCGCCTGGAAGCCAGGTTGGAGCATATCGACGGCCAGTTGTCCGGGGCCGACATTACGGAAGCGCAATGGCAGGAAATCCAGAGAGCGAAGGAAGAGGCGCATCTGCTTGATGAACAGGCGCTGAGCGAGCGTGCCAAAGCGGAGCGGGATCTGGAAGACCTGAAGAACAAGCACGCCCACTGGACCGAGCTGGAAGCCAAGCGTGCCCGGAACGAAGAGGAATACGGGCGGCTGCATAAATTGCAATCCGTGTTAAGAGGGAATGCTTTCGTTGAGTTCATAGCCGAGGAACAATTGATGCAGGTGAGCCGTTCCGCCTCGCACAAGCTGGGTCAGCTTACCCGTCAGCGCTATGCGATTGAGATCGATTCCAGCGGGGGATTCGTTATCCGGGACGACGCCAACGGCGGAATCCGGCGCCCGGTCAGCTCCTTGTCGGGAGGGGAGACGTTCTTGACCTCCCTTGCGCTCGCCCTTGCGCTGTCTGCCCAGATTCAGCTTAGTGGCCAGTATCCGCTCGAATTTTTCTTCCTGGACGAAGGCTTCGGGACATTGGACCCCGACCTGCTGGATACGGTGATCGGCGCTTTGGAGAAGCTGCATACCGACCGTTTAACGGTTGGCATTATCAGCCATGTGCCTGAGCTGAAGGCACGCCTTCCCCGCCGCTTGATCGTGCAGCCCGCCGAGCCCTCGGGACAGGGCAGCCGGCTTTATGTGGAGAGCTTGTAGCTATAACTAATAAGGCTTCCGCTTCCCGAATAAATCGTGATTCTTTCTCCATGAGTTGAACACGTATCCTATAATTGGTTAAACTATGTTTATCGGGGACGCTTTAGCTGTTAAGAATCCGGCTTCTACAGCCGGTTTATGATTAGACGGGCCAGTCTCCATTTGATTTTACCGATGCCCGGCATCGCTGAACAAGCTTACTATGCATTTAAACGAAGGGATGATTATGGTCATGGATTGCATCTTTTGTAAAATTATCGAAGGTTCCATTCCTTCGAAGAAAATCTATGAGAACGACAAGGTGCTTGCTTTTCACGATATCCAGCCGGCCGCACCCGTTCATGCTCTTATAATTCCCAAGAAGCACATCGCCACCATGAATGATGTCCAGGAGGAAGATGTGGAGGTTATTGGAGAGATTCATCTCGCCGCACAAGAGGTTGCGAAACAGCTTGGAGTTCATGAGAGCGGATATCGGCTGCTTAATAACTGCGGCAAGAATGCCGGGCAAGTCGTGTTTCATCTTCATTATCATCTGTTGGGCGGCGAGAAGCTGGGTCCTTTAAACGGTTAATTCTGCGGAACTGTCAACATAGATTTTCATCCGAACTCCTCTCATGCGGGAAGCAAACCGCTCGAAAAATAGTTTCTTAATAAATAGGAGAGGCGAAGCTAGGTATAAGAAAAACCGCTCGTTTAACCAACTGAAGGAACCGGAAGAACGCCGTGAGGGCAAGGAGCCGCAGCATAGTTTGGGTTATGTTGGGAGGTAGGTTGACACCCGCTTTCCTTATAACATATAATGAAGTTTGATACCCGTGTTAGTCGTTTTGGACGGTCTGTTCGGAGGGAGGGAAATCTGGTGTCAGAAACAAAAGTTCGTAAGAATGAAACAATAGATGCTGCTCTTCGCCGCTTTAAACGTTCCATCGCTAAAGATGGAGTGCTGGCTGAGGTAAAAAAGCGTAAGCATTACGAAAAGCCCAGCGTTAGACGTAAGAAGAAGTCGGAGGCCGCTCGGAAGCGGAAGTTCTAGGAGGACTTATTGATGAGCTTAAGTGATCGATTGAACGAAGATATGAAGCAGGCGATGAAGAGCCAGGATAAATTCAGACTCTCCGTAATCCGAATGATCCGCTCCGCGATCAAGAATATTGAAATCGATCAGCGTAGATCGTTGGATGACAACGAAGTGCTTGATATAATAAGTCGTGAAATCAAACAGCGAAAAGATTCCCTCCAGGAATTCGAAAAAGCAGGCCGAGAGGATTTGGCGCAAGCTGCTAAAGCAGAAATTGCCGTCATTGCCGAGTACCTTCCGCAGCAATTGACGGAGGAAGAGGTTAGAGTTCTTGTACAGCAGACCATCCAGGAAACGGGCGCTTCTTCCAAAGCGGAAATGGGCAAGGTGATGGGTGCTCTTATGCCGAAGGTAAAAGGGCGCGCAGACGGCAAGCTCGTCAATCAGTTGGTACAACAACTGCTGAATTAAACCGACAACTGGTGAAACACCCCGTTCAGGGGTGTTTTTTACTATCTTACGGAATACGCAGACAGGTTTCTGATCCGCAGCTTAGGCTGCGGATCAAAAACCGCTACTAGGCATGTTTTACTGGTTCCTATGGAGCGGTTGCAGTACATAATTTTCCAGTCGGGAGTAATCATATTTACAAGGCAGACGACTTTTGCAAAAATTTGTTTAAGCTTTGAAACATATGCCAAAACTTTACGTAGTACTTTGTAAAAGGCTGCGAGAAAACCAAGAAAGGAGGGGGAACTATGCTCAAAAAAAGAATTATGCAGGTGGTCTGGTTATTGCCTTTGTTGTTAATGCTGCTGCCCTTTGCAGGAATCCATGCGGAGAGCCAGCCCGCTTCATCCCGTGCCGTATATATCATCCCGGTGCATCAAACGATTGAAAGCGGTCTGCAGAGCTTCCTGGAGAGAGCCTTTAAAGAGGCGCACGAAGCTTCTGCCCAACTTATCGTCCTGGATATCAATACGCTAGGCGGCGAGATTACCGCAGCTATGGAGATTGGGAACCTCGTAAGAGACAGCAAAATTCCTACGGTCGCTTTCGTTCATGGAGACGCAGCATCTGCGGGTACCTTCATTGCCTTGAATGCCAATGAAATCGTAATGTCTCCGGGGAGCGTCATTGGCGCGGCGGCTATCGTGGATGCGAGCGGCAGGGAAGTGGATAATGCCAAGCACATCTCCTACTGGGTAGAATCGATGGAATCGGCTGCCAAGATGAGAGGGCGCAACCCGGTTATCGCTGCGGGAATGGTCGATAAAAATATCGTGGTCGAAATTCCCGAAGCCGGCCGAACATTTGCTAAGGGACAACTGGTCTCGCTCTCCTATGATGACGCCCTGAAAGCCGGTTATTCCGAGCATACCGCAGCAACTCTCGAAGAAGTGCTGAGCTTCAAAAATGTACAGGAGGCTCCGCGCATATTTGTAGAACCGAGCACAGCGGAGAACCTGAGCCGGATTCTTACAAGCCCCGTAGCCAAAACCTTGTTATTGCTGATCGGTATCGCCGGCGTAGCGATTGAACTGTTCGTTCCGGGCTTCGGCTTGCCGGGCATCCTGGGGGCTCTCGGGTTCGGCTTATACTTTTTTAGCCATTATATTGCCGGTTTTGCCGGGATTGAGGAGATTGTTTTATTTGTTCTCGGCATCATTTTGCTCATTATAGAAGTTGTCGTTCCGGGCTTTGGATTGTTTGCCGCGGCCGGTACCATTTCCCTGATCAGCGGGGTTGTGATGGCTTCCTATAATACGGCGAGCGGTTTGAAATCGTTGGGGATTGCCGTGATTCCCGCTATTATCCTGATCGCCATCTTTATTAAGATCTTTAAGCGTAAAGGAGTATGGAAGAAATTCATTCTGAGTGAAGAGCAGAAGAATGAGGAAGGGTATACAAGCAGTTCCGTCAAAGACCATCTGTTAGGAAAAAACGGAGTGGCTTTAACGGTCCTTCGCCCATCCGGCACCGCATTGATCGGTGAAGAACGCATTGATGTGGTCACCTTTGGGGATTACATTGATAAAGGCCGGAAAATTAAAGTAACCCAAATAGAAGGAACACGGGTAGTCGTCCGCGAACTTAATGAGGATGAGATCGGCTAGAGCCGGATCCAGGCTGAGCCCCGAGGCTCATTAAGACAGATAACAATAAAATGAATCAGGAGGTTGTTACATTTGGCTGATCTAGATATTTTTACTTTGTTGATCGCAGCGCTGGTTATTATTGTGCTGGCCGTATTTTTCAGCTTTTTCCCGGTGATGCTGTGGATTTCCGCACAAGCCTCCGGCGTACGCGTCGGGATTTTCACCCTGGTGGCCATGCGCTTGCGTCGTGTCATTCCCAGCCGGATTGTCAATCCGCAAATCAAGGCTACCAAAGCGGGACTTGGGCTGTCCATTAACCAATTGGAAAGCCATTTTCTCGCCGGGGGGAATGTTGACCGGGTAGTCAATGCTTTAATCGCGGCACAGCGTGCGAACATAGCGCTTGGCTTCGAACGTGCGGCTGCCATTGACCTGGCCGGACGGGATGTGCTGCAGGCCGTACAAATGAGCGTTAACCCGCGAGTGATCGAAACTCCGATGGTTGCCGCCGTAGCCAAGGATGGAATTGAAGTAAAAGTTAAAGCGCGCGTTACGGTACGCGCGAACATCGACCGCCTGGTCGGGGGTGCGGGAGAAGAAACGATCATTGCCCGCGTCGGAGAAGGAATAGTCACGACAGTAGGTTCCTCCAACACTCACAAGGACGTGTTGGAAAATCCGGATTCGATCTCCAGAACCGTACTTGGCAAAGGCTTGGACGCCGGAACTGCGTTCGAAATTTTGTCTATCGATATTGCAGATGTAGATGTAGGTAAAAATATCGGAGCCCACCTCCAAACCGAGCAAGCGGAAGCGGACAAGCGGATTGCCCAAGCGAAAGCGGAAGAACGCCGCGCCATGGCCGTTGCACAGGAGCAAGAAATGAAGGCCAAGGTAGTGGAGATGAAAGCGAAGGTCGTCGAAGCCGAATCCCAGGTTCCGCTGGCTATGTCGGATGCTCTGCGCCAAGGCAAGCTTGGAGTCATGGATTATATGAACTTGAAAAATATAGAATCCGATACCCAAATGCGTTCCAGCTTCGGACGCATGCAGGGAATGGATGACAAGAATGACAAGGAATAACCCTGGCTTCCTCACCATAAACCGAAGCAAAGGGGGGGACTAAGTGGGAATTATCGAGTATTTGTTGGATAACATCCATATCGTTATTATTGTGCTTGCCATTATATCTACTTTGGTGTCGAAGTCCAAACCCGGCAAGCCGAAAAATACGAGAAGCATGCCTCCTTTCGGAGGGGGGCCGGTCCAACCGGCCTCATCATCGGATCGTTCCCCGGAGACCGTTCCAAGAGCGGACCGGCCGGACAGAGAGGCTATGGATCGGCGATCGGTCATAGAGGATAAGCCGCTCTACAGTCATGATGATGAAGAAGAAGAGAGATACCGGGAAGTCTTCCGCTATGAAGAACCGGAATCCGGGCAACCGGCTGCCAACGCCTCGGCTACCGGTTCCCGCCGGACCTTCGATCATCGCTCTGAAGCGGATAGGCTGAAAGAGAAGGAAAGGGCTGACCAACTGCAGCGCAAAGCGATCCAAGGTATTATCTGGTCCGAGATTCTCGGGCCGCCCCGCTCCAGAAGACCTTACCGCAAGTAATTACACACCCCTGCCGGGTTCAGCCGGCAGGGGCATTTCCATATTCACTCATAGTAAAGGAGTGGCCCAAATGATAAAGAGTATCGGGATCTTCTTGATCCTCCTGCTTACAGCAGCCTGTTCCCCGGACAAGGCTGTGGACAGGCCAGAGGCGACGGGTCCGGTCATGGGGCAGGAGGAAGAAGGACGTTTACCGCATGAAGCGGAGATAATAGCCGAGCAATTAAATGTTCCCTGGGAAATGGTATTTACCCCCGAGGGAGATATTTTATTTACGGAAAGACCCGGACAAATCCGGCTTATTAGGCAGGGAAAGTTAGTGGAGGACCCGGTATTCCGGTTTGAAGAACCGTTCATAAGCAAAGGGGAAGGAGGGCTGCTGGGTCTTGAAATCGACCCCGATTACTCTAATAACGGTTATTTGTATGCCTATCATACCTATGAGGAGAATGGCCGGGTTATGAACCGGGTGCTTCGTCTGCAGCAGAGGGAAAGCCGGATCGAAGTGGACAAGATATTGATAGCTGATATTCCCGGGGATACGAATCATAATGGAGGGCGTATTAAATTCGGGCCGGACGGGCTGTTATACATCACGACCGGAGAGCGGTATGAACCTCAGCTTGCCCAAGATTTGCAGAGTCTGGGCGGGAAGATCCTGCGCATCCATCCGGACGGGACGATTCCGGAGTCCAATCCTTTTTCGGGTTCGCCGGTCTATAGCTGGGGACATCGCAATGCCCAAGGATTAGCCTGGCATCCGGATACCGGCAAGCTGTACAGCTCCGAGCACGGCCAGACAGCGCGGGATGAGATCAATCTCATTGAGCCGGGGAAAAATTACGGCTGGCCGGTGATTAGCGGCGACCAGGAGCAGGACGGAATGGTCCGACCGCTGCTGCACAGCGGGGATGATACCTGGGCGCCCTCGGGTATGACCTTCATAAGCCAGGGCCCTTGGAAAGGCAGGCTGCTTGTGGCTAATTTGCGCGGGATGCAGATTCTCGCGGTTACCTGGGGAGCGGATCATACTTCAATCGAGCATACCTCTGCACTATTTCACCATGAGCTGGGGAGAATTCGCAATGTTACAGAAGGTCCGGACGGCTCCCTGTATGTAATGACCAATAATCGCGACGGGCGGGGTACACCCGGACCAGGGGACGACAAGTTAATTCGGCTCAAGCCGTTGTTTTAATCCCCATCTCTCTCATTTCTCCTTGAAATCCTCGTCTTTCAGCTTTCATATCGTTATGAAGAAGAGCCGGCCAGGCTCTTTTTTGCCACATAGGAATCTTTAAGTTCTTTACAGTGTTAATATGGTGCTGAATAAAGATTCCAATTGGCATAAAAAGCACCTCTTTAGCCACCGCTCAGTTCCGTAGACTCCCGTTTTATGCGACTCTTTGAGACAGTCCCGGTCATCCGCCTAATTATGTAGAAAGACAATCAAAACTGCAGGTCTTTTTGGGAAAAAGCCGCGCAGTGCCTTATTCTAAAGCGATAGTGCAGGTCTTTGGAGCGATTTTTGCGAAATGGCCCCATTTTGTCAAAAAAGACCTGCACATTTGAGCGTCATTCCCTTTCTTTTTGGAAAAAGGCAGAATTCTAATGTACTTTTGTTCGTCTTTACGATGTCCTTACGGACCCAGATGCGACCTTCATGCATGAACAATGGGTGGCTTTCTCTTGCCTATCATTTTGCTACAATGGGCAGCGATGAAAGAGAAGAGTAGGTGGGTGCGGAAAATTGACCGCCAGCCTCGCTCTTTTTTTGGAAAGCATTCACGATTTAGTCGGTTCAGGCCGTTTCTCAGCAGTTTGGAAGCTGCTTGGGACGGCTTCTTGTTTTTTTGCATGACATTTGCGCGGCACCACGAATGCCCCAAGATGATTGGCGAGGCGGGATTTGCAAGAGTCACTATGGGTTTTCATTAAGTCACAATTGGTTAAGTTGGAGCGTCGCGAAGGCGGTTTTTCTGAACAATCTGTTACCAGCGGAGAGTCCTTTTTTCATAAATGGCGAAGCATCGGCATAATTTGTAAAAAAGCCTATCAGTTCGGGGGGATGAGCGAGGCATGCGCTCCATTAAAAAGAAGCTCAACATGATGACCGCGAAGCTGCTCGAAGTGCCTCAGGATGTCATCCTTGATCTGCCCAGATTGACGATGATCGGTAATATGCAGCTCTACATCGAAAACCACAGAGGGGTCCTGCATTTTTCCAGTGAATTGCTTAAGCTGGCGCTCGGGCAGGGGGCGCTGGAGGTCCGCGGGGAAAATTTGGTCATGAGGGGCATACAGACGGAGGAAGTCTTCATCGAGGGCAAGATCCACGATATTAAATACATCAATTCATAATAAAGGGTGAATGCGGGTGCGACCAAATATCATTTCCAGGCTCAAGGGATATGTGACTATTGAATTGCGCGGGGAAAGGCTGGAGGAATTCATCAATCTGGCTGCCTCTTCCCGTCTCGTTCTGTGGGACATGCAGATTAAACAGCCGAATCTGGCCGAGGTGAATTTGCATATCGAAGATTTTTACAAGCTTCGTCCGCTTTTAAAAAAGACAGGCTGCCGCATACATCTTCTTAAAAGATACGGGTTTCCTTTTTTCCTGGACAAGCTGTGGAAACGAAAGTTTTTCATTGCCGGTCTATGCTTCTTCATCGTCGGTCTCTTCCTGCTATCCTCCATCGTCTGGAAGGTAGAAGTGGAAGGAAACGAGAAGCTGATGAAGATGGAAATTTTGGAGAAGGCGAAGCAGCTCGGGATCTATGAATATCAATGGAAGTTTCGTCTGGGCAACCAGGAGGATTTGGCCAGGGAGCTTCACAAACAGCTTCCCGGGGTGGCCTGGGTGGGGGTGAAGGTAGAAGGCACCCACATTAAGATACAAGTGGTGGAGAGCGCCAGTCCCGAGCAGAAGGAGCTTAAAAGTCCGCGTCATCTGATCGCCTCCAAAAATGCGGTCGTTACTAAAATTTTAGCGGAGAAAGGAAAGCCGGTCGTCCAACCTGATCAGTATGTGCGGAAAGGGGACTTGCTTATTTCCGGACTGATCGGCAACGAGCAGTATCAGCAGACGGTAGTTTCGCAGGGACAGGTCAAAGGATTGGTCTGGTACACAAGCAAAATCGAAGTTCCGATGGTTCGCAAATATAAAACTTATACCGGAGAGTCCTACCGCCGCTTCTATCTTGTCTTCGGAAACCGGGCGCTGCAGCTAACCGGCTATGGCACTTCATATGAACAATCCGAGCAGGAAGCTTCGCGCAAAACGCTCCAATGGAGGAACTACGGCCTGCCGGTCGGCTGGATGAATGAGAAGGTGCGAGAGGTTCGTTACCTGGAAGAGCCGTTGGAACGGGAAGCGGCGCGTCAGATCGGTCTGGAGCGGGCTCGGGCGGATATTCTCCACGGAGCGGGTGAGGATTCGAGAATCACCTCGGAGAAGGTGTTGAAGGAGCAGGAGGAGAACGGAGTGCTGGTGATGGAGGTTCATTTCGAAGTGGAGGAGAACATTGCCGTCGAGCAGCCGATCGTAAACTTGCCTCCGGAAGCGGACCCGGCCCCGGGAGAGAGCCCCGTCAGCTAGCACCTGCCGATAACGTCCCGACCCATGGAGCTTGAGAGAGGCCGCTATTGGGAGAGGGTATACGCTTTTGGTTCGCAGCGAATAAACAGCGTAAAGCAGCCTTCACAAGCTTATGCAGAAGTCTATATCAAACTAGCAAAAACCGGTTACGATAACAGCCGCTTCTTTCCGAAATAGAAAGCTGTGGCTCTTTTCTTTGCATTAATATTTGCTTCCGGGAGCACATATACGATAATATCTTACGTATAATATAGTTACTGATGATTAAGGAGATTGAGGCCTTTTGACCGATCGCGAACACATTGTCAAAATACCGCTAACCAACATAGCCGAGGGGCTATCGTTGTTTGGACCGCAGGACAAGTTTCTGTCTATCGTAGAGAAGCAGACCGATGCGAAAATTTTTTCCCGGGAAGAAGAGATTGTCATTCAGGGACAAGCCCGCGAGACCCAGCGGCTGCAGCAGCTGTTCGAGGTACTGCTGGAATTGGTCCGGAACAACTATCCGTTGTCGGAACGGGACATCCATTATGCCCTGGAATTATCCAAACAGATGATGGCGGATCAACTGCTTGATTTATTCAAAGGGGAAATTACACATACGTACAGAGGCAAGCCGATCCGTATCAAGACGATCGGACAGAAGCAGTATGTCGGGAAAATTCGCAAACAGGACATTGTCTTCGGCATCGGCCCGGCCGGTACCGGCAAGACCTACCTGGCTGTCGTGCTCGCCGTGGCTGCCTTGAAGGAGGGCAAGGTCAAGAGAATCATATTGACCCGACCTGCCGTGGAGGCGGGAGAAAGTCTCGGCTTCCTGCCGGGAGATCTTCAGGAAAAGGTTGACCCGTATCTGCGCCCATTGTATGATGCTCTTAACGATGTGCTGGGGGCAGAGCAGGTTGCCAAGTCCATGGAAAGAGGCTTGATTGAAATTGCTCCTCTCGCTTATATGAGGGGCAGAACTCTCGATGATTCGTTTATCATACTGGACGAAGCCCAGAACACGACCCCGGAGCAGATGAAGATGTTTCTGACCCGGCTGGGGTTTGGCTCGAAGATGGTCATCACCGGGGACATCACGCAGATCGATTTGCCCAGGGGCAAACGATCCGGATTGGTGGAGGCTGAGCGCATACTGGAGAACATCGACGAAATCGGATTCGTATATTTCTCCGAACAGGATGTGGTCCGTCACTCTCTGGTTCAGAAAATCATCACCGCCTACAACCTGGATCAAGAAAAGCATGGATAGAGAGGACTGAAAGTTTCATGACAAGAAACGAACCGTCCGCTACCGGGAATTCACCCTCCCGGTTCAGTCAATGGAAAACAAGCCCGGTTATCCGTTATTTGTTATTGCTGGGTTTTGCCCTTCTGTTTTATTTTTCTCTTCTAAATGAAGTCGTTCCGGAAACCTATGATATTCAGCCGAATAAAGTCAGTGAGAAGACGATCTATGCTCCTTATCAGGAGGAGAATTCGCTGGCTACGGAGAAAGCCAAGGAAGAGGCCGCTTCGCGGATTCAGCCGGTTTATAAGATCGTATCGATCAAGAATGAACAAATTGTCGAGACGATCTTCGACAAGCTTGAGCAGAATAATACCGATCCGGAAATGACCTTCGATGTCAGAGTCGATCTGTATCGAAATTTGCTTCCGGCTATCTATACGGATTATGTAGAGAGATTTATGAAGACATTGAGGGCGGCCGGTAATTATAACGACACTCTCATGAATGAGATTGAGAAGCAGCTGCTGGAGCAGCAGTACAAGTTTTCGGAGGAAAGCTACTATAAATTTCCGCGGCTGACCAAGGACGATTTGACGGCCATGGAAACGGTAGCGAAGGACATCGTCAATCGGCTGATGAATGACCCGCTTGTGGAGGCGCAGTCTGCCCGGGCCAAAGTGACCGAGATGGTCAACTCTTCGACATTGACGAAGAATACGGCGCGGGAACTGGTGCAGGAAATTGTTCGCTTTGCCCTGACACCCAACAAGTTTTATGATGCCAAGGAGACCGATCAGGCCAGGGCTCAGGCAAGAGAGAATACGAAGCCGGTTCTGTTCGGAAAGAATGACGTTCTTGTCTATAAAGGCGAGATGATAACGGAAGAGACGTACCAGCGGCTCAAAACCTTCAACCTGCTCAAGGATAAAACCGATTTTCGTCCGCATTTGGGCCTGGCTCTGCTGGTAGCGCTGTTCGTTCTGGTCATTTTCATGTTCATCCGCCAGAGCAAATTGAGCATCCGGAATAACAATTCCCAGCTTGTCATGCTTCTGCTGATCTTCTTCTTGAATATTATCGGAATGAAGATTGTCTCCCTGGGACAAAATTTGGAGTATCCGCATATCGGTTACCTTGCCCCCGTTGCTATGGGAACGATGCTCGTAATCGTACTGCTGGATGCGCCTCTTGCCTACGTCTCGTCGATTATTTTCAGTTTGATGTCGGGGATTATCTTCAGCGTGGACCAGGATCGGCTGATGGATTACCGTTACCTGTTCGTTTCGCTGATTGTAAGCTTTGCCGCTATCTTTTCCTTGCACAAGGCCAGTCAGCGGATTACGATCTTGAAGGCCGGGATTATGATATCGGTCTTCGGCTGTCTCGGTATCGTCACTCAGGCTCTGCTGGATAACCGGTTTACGATGACGGATCTGTCTTACGGATTGTCGTTCGCGGCTGTCGGAGGCATTATTAGTGCCATTCTGGTGATCGGAATTATGCCGTTCTTCGAGATGGCCTTCGGGATTCTGTCTCCACTCAAGCTGGTCGAGCTGTCTAATCCGAACCTGCCGCTGCTTCGCAAGCTGCTGACCGAAGCCCCGGGCACCTACCATCATAGTGTTATGGTCGGTAACCTGTCAGAAGCCGCAGCAGAGGCGGTGGGAGCTAACGGCTTGCTCTGCCGGGTGGGCTCTTATTATCACGATATGGGCAAGACCAAGCGCCCAAGTTATTATATAGAAAATCAGATGAATATGGATAACCCGCATGACAGCATTGAACCGAGCCTGAGCAAGGCGATTATTACCGCACATCCCCGGGACGGTGTAGAGATGCTGAAGGAGCATAACCTGCCCAAGGCGATCCGCGATATTGCCGAACAGCACCACGGGACGACGCTGCTCAAGTATTTTTACTACAAGGCGGTTAAGCAGGCGGAGGAAAGCGGGGAAGGCAAGGTCGTTGAGGAAAGCGAATACCGTTATCCCGGTCCTAAAGCGCAGTCCAAAGAAGCGGCTATCGTGGGAATTTCGGACTGTGTGGAGGCGGCCGTGCGTTCCTTGCGGAGCCCGACGATTGAACAGATCGATTCCATGGTACGTAAAATTATTAAAGACCGTCTGGATGACGGGCAATTCGACGAGTGCGACCTGACGATCAAGGATTTGGATACCATTGCCAAAGCGCTCAAAGAAACATTGCTTGGCATCTTCCATGCCCGTATTGAATACCCGGGCGATTTGCCTAAAAATAACGATAGCAAAGGAGAGTCTTAAACGATGGCCTTATTGCTGGAATGGAGCAATGAACAGGATCAGTTAGAAATTACTCCCGAGCTGATCTCCATGATTGAAGAATTGCTGCAAATCGCCGGTAAGCGGGAAGATATTCCCCTCGGGGAAGTCGCGCTGAGCTTTGTTACCGACGAAGAAATCCGCAAGCTGAACAAGGAATACCGGGGACTGGATAAGCCGACGGATGTCCTCTCCTTTCCGATGATGGAGTTCGGTGCCGGGGAGCTGGAAATCAACTACGGCGAGCTGGAGGAGATTGCTTCCGACGAGGATACGCTTGGCGGAAGCTTGTTCGGCGCCGATCAGTTGGGGGATATTATCATATCCGTGCCGAGAGCGATAGAACAAGCAGGCGAATACGGCCATTCCATTAACCGGGAAATCGGATTTTTGTTCGTACACGGTTTTCTCCATCTGATCGGTTATGACCATCAGACAGAGGACGAAGAGAAGCGGATGTTTCGCAAGCAGGAAGAAATATTGCAGGAGGCCGGTTTGATCAGGTGAACGGGATTGCAAAATGGCTGAAAAGCTTCCGCTTCGCTTACCAAGGAATTAAATATGCTTTAACTACCCAGCGGAATATGAAATTTCATTTTTCCGCTTCTTTTGTCGCTCTTCTCTCCGCCCTCTTCTTCCGATTGGGCAAGTGGGATATTTTATTCATTCTGCTCGCAGTCACTCTTGTCATTGTTACGGAGCTGATTAATACCGCAGTCGAGAAAGCGGTTGATCTGGCTATGCCGGAGGTCCATCCGTTGGCCAAAATCGCGAAAGATGTCGCCGCAGCCTCTGTTCTGGTGTCTGCGGTTTTTGCCGTTGCCGTCGGGATGATCGTGTTCTTCGAACCGCTGGAGAGATGGATAAGCGGGATTAGGGAGGAACCGGCCAAGCTGTCTTCCTCGGCGGTTTGGCTTTATCTGGGATTGGTCGCCTTTACGCTGATCGTGACAGAAACCCGGTTTTCGGCCAAATCTTATGTTCGCCCGAGCTTGTGGATGGCCGTCTCCTTTTCCATATCGACGCTGATTGTTCTGATGACTTTCCATCCGTTGGTATCCGTACTGGCTTACAGCTTGTCTGTCCTGTTTATGCTCATACTGTATCAGAGAAGGACCCGCACGCTTCCGGCACTGGTTTTTGGAGGAGCTATTGGGGTCACCGTCACGATTATGGCTTTCTGGCTGCATACGTTATTATAGGAGTAATAGTAAAAATTTGAGGAGGGGACAGCATAATGAACGATGTATCCGCATGGATTCAAGAGGCTGCATTGGCCCGCGACAAAGCATATGTTCCTTATTCGGGCTTTAAAGTGGGCTGTGCGTTGATCGGCGCGGACGGGACGATCTTCCACGGCTGCAATGTGGAGAACGGAGCTTATGGGCCGACCAATTGCGCGGAGCGGACAGCCCTGTTCCGGGCGATTGCAGACGGACAAGCCCCGAGGTCGTTTCGGGCGTTGGCGGTGATCGGCGATACTCCCGCTCCGATTACCCCGTGTGGGGTTTGCCGCCAGGTCATGATCGAATTATGCGCGCCGGATATGCCGGTGTATATGGCCAATTTAGCGGGTGATGTCAGCGAAACGACGGTTTCCGCCTTGCTTCCCGGCGCCTTTACACTGCCAACCTGAAATCGGTCCTTTGCGGAAAATCGCACAACGGGTATCAGGTCATTTTATTTACCGTCGTCAACATTGTATAATACCAGCAGGAGGGATGGAATGAATCAGAAATTTCACTCAGGATTCGTCGCCATTATCGGCCGGCCGAATGTCGGGAAATCAACCTTGCTCAACCAGGTGATCGGCCAGAAGATAGCGATTATGTCCGACAAGCCGCAAACGACACGAAATAAAATTCACGGCGTCTATTCGACCGACAGCAGTCAAATTGTTTTTCTGGATACGCCCGGAATTCATAAGCCCCAGTCCAAGCTGGGCGACTATATGATGAAAGTGGCGGAAGGGACGCTTAACGAAGTAGATGCGATCCTGTTTTTGGTCGATGTGGCGGAAGGGATTGGCGGCGGGGACCGGTTTATTATAGAAAGGCTTAAGCAGGTAAATACTCCGGTACTGCTGGTGCTTAACAAAATCGACCGTGTGCATCCGGAAGAGCTGCTGCCGATAATCGCTCAATATAAAGACCTGTATTCTTTCGCCGAGATTGTTCCGGTATCGGCTCTGCAGGGAAATAATGTTGCCAACTTACTGGACATTATTGTCCGCTATTTGCCGGAAGGACCTCAATACTATCCGGCGGATCAGGTGACAGACCACCCGGAGCAATTCGTCTGCGCGGAGCTTATTCGTGAGAAAATACTGCATCTGACAAGGGAGGAAATCCCCCATTCCATCGCGGTCACGATAGAGGATATGAGGCAGGAAGAGAACGGTGTCGTTCATATTTCGGCCGTCATCTTCGTCGAACGCGATTCGCAGAAAGGGATTATCATAGGCAAGCAGGGAGCGATGCTGAAGGAAGTCGGCAGGCAGGCGCGGGTCGATATAGAGCGGCTGCTCGGTTCCAAGACTTTTCTCGAGCTCTGGGTCAAGGTGAAGAAGGATTGGCGCAATCAGGAGCGCATTTTGAAGGATCTCGGTTTCCGGCACGATTGATTGTAAGCAACTGTTAATAATTGCTTCGCATAGGAGCTTAAGCAATAAAGCATTCTAATGAGTAAGCATCGATACTTTTCTTTGGAAGGGTGTTGCTTATGAGAGAGTTCTATTGGGATTATTTTACCCGAACGGGAAATATAGACGCTTATTTGCTTTATAAAGACAAGGATGATTGGCCGGAAGACGAATGGAATCTGACGGAAGAGGAGCCGGACCGCGAGGAATGGATCGACTGAAGAAACGGTGCCCGGGTTGTTAAGCTTGGAGCACCGCATACAATAAATCGCCATACCTCTAAAGCGATTCGGCTTATACGGAGAGGAACGAAGCCTATGCTTAACCGGACGGAAGGTATCGTTATCCGCACGATGGATTATGGGGAAGGCCACAAAATTATATCCCTCTTCACGCGGTCTATGGGGAAGATAAGCGTGATGGTGCGGGGAGCGAAGAAGGTCAAGAGCAGATATTCCGCCATTGCGCAGTTATTTACGCATGGCGATTTTGTTATTTATAAAGGCAGTCAGATGGGGACCCTGAATCACGGGGAACCGATTCATTCTTATCAAGAGATAAGAGAAGATCTGCATAAGGCTGCCTATGCCGCCTATTTGGTCGAGCTGGTCGAGCGGATGATGCCGGAGGCCGAACCCGATCTCGTCATGTTCGAGCAGCTGCTGGCCGGTCTGTCCGCGATTGCGGAAGGCAAGGATGCTATGATTGTAATTCATATCATGGAGATGAAAATATTAGCTTTGTCCGGATACCTTCCTCAATTGGAGCAATGCGTCTCTTGCGGCCGGACTTCGGGCGATATGGTATTAAGTCCTTCCAACGGGGGGATATTGTGCTCCGCATGCAAGGCCAAGGATCATCATGCCATGCCTGTGTCCGCCAAGATTCTGCGCCTGCTTCGCTTGTTTCAGAGAGTCGATTTGCGCATGCTGGGAACGGCGGAGGTTAAGGACGAGACGAAAGCAGTTCTGAAAGCGGCCATGAGAGGCTTTATGGATACTTATCTGGATGTCCGGTGGAAATCAAGAAGCTTCTTGGACCAGATGGAAAAGTACAAGCTTTAGCTTTAGCAAGCAGTATGCACTACGATTACTCCCGTCCCGAATCGGTCAGAAAAGGGGCGGGAGTGTTATTTACCAGATGGGTCGACGATTTAACTGTATTTTATGTAGTTAAATTCAAGTGAACGGTATAAATTGATTTAAATAAATGGAAAAACTACATTTAGAATCAAGGTTTTCGCTGAAATCGTCTTTTTTGCACAAACTAGCTGCAGTTTGTCCACTTAGTTTCCGTCTTTCGCTCCGGAGGAAAAAACTAGCTGTATAAAATCCAGTTAAACGTCCAATAAGTTATTACGTCCTGAACATCCTTTAAACGGGGTCGTTCATCCATGAAATAGTCCGACAGGAGCTTTTTGATCACCGGATTCAAATAAAATGATGAAAATGAAACAATTTTTGCAATCATGCGTATATAATATAATGCACTACTATGAAAAACAGAGATTTCATTAGCTTTTATAAGGTTAATGTATTGAAAAAGGGGGGTTGCACTTGACGGAGCCTATTTCTTCACCTGTCGTCTTTGTAGTTTCCGATTCCGCCGGCGAAACGGGAGAATCGGTTGTAAAAGCGGCTGCAGTCCAATTTTCACCTATAAAAATAGATATTCGAAGAGCGACCTATATTCATGACCGGCAAGGAATCGATCGCATTGTGCAAACCGCTAAGCAAGCTAATGGAGTGATCGTCTTTACATTGGTTATTCCGGAGCTGCGGGACTACTTGCTGGAGCAGGCCGTTATTCAACAGGTCATTACCATTGATCTGCTGGGCCCGATCATTTCCAATCTGGAGAAAGTGCTTCATCGTCCGGCCAGGCATGAGCCGGGTATGATTCATCAATTGGATGAAGCTTATTTCAAGAAGGTAGAGGCCATTGAATTTGCCGTCAAATACGATGATGGGCGAGATCCCCGGGGAATTCTCAAGGCGGATATCGTTCTTGTCGGCGTCTCCCGGACTTCCAAAACGCCTCTGGCTATGTATCTGGCGCTGCATAAACGCTTTAAGGTGGCGAACGTGCCGCTTGTGCCCGAAATGAAGCTTCCCGATGAGCTGTTCACTATTTCGAGCAAGAAAATTGTTGGGTTGACGATCCGGTCGGACAAGCTGAATGTCATACGGAAAGAACGACTGAGAGCATTGGGATTGGCCGGGAACGCCAATTATGCGAAGGTGGAGCGGATCAATGAGGAATTGGACTATTCCGCCTCCGTTATGTCGCGGCTCGGATGCGTCGTGATCGATGTCTCCAATAAGGCCGTCGAAGAAACCGCCAGCCTGATCGAAGATATTATGCGGACAAGGAAATAGGTTTTTGCGAAGATTGGAAGGATTTCTTCTGTTCGAAGCGTATATATAAATGACGAATAAACCACCGGGGCGCGAAAGGAAGACGGTATAATGCAGGGACCCAAAGTAATAGTCGATGCCGACGCGTGTCCGGTGAAGGCCGAAATCATCAAGGCGGCGGGCATTTATGGCGTTAGTGTGTGGATGGTCGCTTCCTTCGACCATCAGTTGTCCCCCTGCGATGGAGTTCGGGTGATCCAGGTGGACCGTTCGGATCAATCCGTCGACATGTATATCGCCAATCAACTCTCCCCTCAGGATGTGTTGGTGACTCAGGATTTCGGCCTGGCTACGATCGGCCTGGCCAAAAGAGCGCACGTGCTGTCGAACCGGGGGCAGATTTATACCGACCGGACCATTGATTTCTTGTTGGAAAGAAGGCACGAGCAGTCCAAAAAGCGCCGTTCCGGGAAGCATACGAAGGGACCGAAACCCTTTACCGATGAGGATCGGGAGCGATTTCTACAAACTTTGACAAAACTTTTGGGGAATTTGCAGGAAAACGGCCCAATGTAGCGAATAGTATACGTGTTAACGAATGAAGGTGATGAGGAATGAGCTACGGACGAATTCCTGAAGAGGTCATAGAAGCCGTCTTAAAGCACCATGATATTGCCGATGTAGTGGGCAAGTACGTAAAACTGACGAAGCAGGGCCACTATTTGAAAGGATTATGTCCCTTCCATTCCGAGAAAACTCCTTCCTTTACGGTGACACCGGAAAGGCAAACCTATTACTGCTTCGGGTGTCATGCGGGCGGAAACAGCATTAACTTCCTGATGGAGATGGAAAGCTATTCCTTCGTCGAGGCCGTACGCCATATGGCTGAAGAGGCCAATATTCCGATTACGTGGGATACTCCTACCGGAGAAGAAACGGAGAAGCAGAAGGAAGCATCGGCTATGCTGACCGCTCACGAATTGGCCGCTAAGTGGTACCACTATATTCTTCTAAATACGGAGCAGGGAAAGCATGCGCTTGAATATTTGCGTTCCCGGGGATTGAGCGATAAATGGCTCGATTTTTTCCAAATTGGTTACGCTCCGGCCATGAAGGATAAGTTGTTTCAGTTTCTGCTCAAACGGGAGCTGCCTCAGACATTGCTTGAGAAGGCAGGTCTTATCGTGGAGCGATCGGATGGAAGCGGCTTTGTTGATCGGTTTAGGGACCGGATCATCTTTCCGATTCATGATTATAAGGGGAGGGTCATAGCTTTTGCAGGACGTGCGCTCGGGGATTTGCAGCCCAAATATTTAAACAGTCCCGAGACGCCGCTATTTAACAAAAGCCGTCAATTGTTCAATTTGCACCATGCCCGGCCAGCGATACGAAAATCGGGGCATGCCGTTCTTTTTGAAGGATATATGGATGTCATTAAAGCGTGGGAAGCGGGCGTGGTGAACGGGATGGCGACGATGGGGACGGCTTTAACCCAGGAACATGCGCTGGCGCTGCGCAGATTGGCCGATCGGGTCGTTATATGTTATGACGGAGATCGGGCCGGTCAAACGGCCGCGTACAAAAGCCTGCCTATCCTGGAGAAGGCAGGGCTGCAGGTTAGAGTGGCTTATATTCCCGACGGCGCGGATCCCGATGAATATATTACGGCTAGAGGAGCGGATAAATTTCGATCGGAAGTGCTGGATTATGCCATGTCGGCGGTCCAGTTCAGATTGACCTATATCCGCAGCAACTTTAATTTTAAGGACAAGAACGATACGGTCCGCTATTTGAAGGCAGCCGCAAGGATAATAGCGGAGATCTCATCGCCTATAGAGCGGGAGCACCATGTCAAGGCTTTGTCCGATGAATTTTCTTATCCGGTGGAAGCGATCAAGCAGGAAATGAACGAATTTCGCCAGCAATTTCTAAAAATGCAGGAAAACGGGGATAATAACGAAAATCCGTGGAATAATGTAATAGATAATAATAGAGCTAAGGATGAAGCCCCCTCCCTATTACCTGCTTATCATATTGCGGAAATCAAACTGCTTGCTGCCATGATGCTGGACCGGGATATTGCGGAAGAGGTCAGTATAAGGATCGGGGACCAATTCAATATAGAAGATCACGCAGCCCTGGCTGCCTATTTGTACGCTTTTTATAATGAAGGGAACCGGCCAGATATCAGCCGTTTTTTGGCTTTCCTGCAAGACGAGGAACTAAGCCGGCTGGCCAGCTCTATCGCAATCCGGGAAAGCGGGCAAGGAATCAATCCTCAAGTGATAGAAGATTACATTCAAGAAATTAAGAAAGTGCCTTGCCTGAACGCTATCAAGCAAAAGAAACAAGAGATGATCCAGGCGGAGCGTGCGGGAAATATCGTCCAGGCGGCACAAATTGCTAGTGAAATCATCATTCTAGAGAAACAAATGAAATCATTGTAGGTTCTACCTTTTGATGATTCTAGGTAGGAGGGAGCAGACATTATGGCGAACGAACATCATACGGAGCTGGAAACAGAATTGACTTTGGAACAGGTTAAGGATCAATTAATCGAATTGGGTAAAAAACGATCCACACTTACTTATAAAGATATTATGGAGAAATTGGCCCCGTTCGATCAGGATCCGGAGCAGATCGATGAATTTTTCGAACAATTGTCCGAGCTTGGAATCGATGTCGGCAACGATTCGGAAGAAGATGTTCTTCCTATCGGAGATGATGAGCAGGAGCACGACGAGTTTAATTTCGACGACGATTTATCTCTGCCCCCGGGAATTAAAATTAATGATCCGGTCCGTATGTACTTGAAAGAAATTGGCCGCGTTCCGCTTTTATCTGCAGAAGATGAAGTCGACCTTGCCAAGAGAATAGAGAATGGGGACGAAGAAGCGAAGCGCAGACTGGCCGAAGCCAACCTGAGGCTGGTGGTCAGCATTGCCAAACGATATGTAGGTCGCGGAATGCTGTTCCTTGATTTGATTCAGGAAGGGAATATGGGCTTAATTAAAGCGGTCGAGAAGTTTGATTTTACGAAGGGCTTTAAATTCAGCACTTACGCTACATGGTGGATTCGTCAAGCGATAACAAGGGCTATTGCCGATCAGGCGAGAACGATTCGTATTCCTGTTCATATGGTGGAGACCATTAACAAGTTAATTCGTGTCTCCCGTCAGCTGCTGCAGGAATTGGGAAGAGAGCCTACGCCGGAAGAAATCGCCAAGGAAATGGATTTAAGCACGGATAAAGTGCGTGAAATTATGAAAATTGCCCAAGAACCGGTTTCTTTGGAAACCCCAATCGGTGAGGAAGATGATTCTCATCTTGGAGATTTTATAGAGGATCAGGAAGCGCTGGCTCCGGCAGACGCGGCAGCCTACGAGCTGCTTAAGGAACAGCTGGAGGATGTGCTGGATACATTGACCGAGCGGGAAGAGAATGTACTCCGGCTTCGGTTCGGACTGGATGACGGCCGTACCCGGACTTTGGAGGAAGTGGGTAAAGTCTTCGGAGTCACCCGGGAAAGAATCCGGCAGATCGAAGCGAAAGCTCTGCGCAAGCTTCGTCACCCTAGCCGTTCCAAACGGTTAAAGGATTTTCTAGAATAATTCCGTTTGGCCTTTCTGCTTGCAGTAAGGCCAATTTTTTTCGGATAAACGGGTTGAAGCTGAGCACTGTATGACAGGCTCCCGGCTTGTCTCATCCCGTTGGAATGAGGTGAACGGTTTGGAACCGGAGAGAAGAAAGCTGATTATCCGGGAAATTAGGGAATGGCGCAGCAGCCGGTTGCTTCCCGAGCAGTACTGCGATTTCCTGCTCAATCTGTATCAAGACGATCCGGAGGACAGGAATGATCGGGGCTGGCATGGGCTGTCTCCGGCCGCTATTCGTAAAGGAAGCCTTCGCAGTTGGTTATCATTTTTTGGAACTGTTGGGATAATTTGTTTGATTGCTTTTAATTTTAACTCTTTTCCCCTCCCATTGCAAATAGCCGCCGTTTCCTTTTTCGTTATTGTATGCTACGGCTTTGGGATACGTTTGCGGAACCGGCTTCCGGTTCTTTCCTGCATTTGCATGGGGGCTGCTTCCTTGCTGCTTTTGGCAGGAGGGGTGAATCTGTTAGGCAGCGCGGGTGCTGCGGAGACAGTACTGTCTGCCTATGCCGCAGCCTGTGCAGTCATCTGGATGGTAGCGGGCCTGTCAGCCAGGCTGCCCTTGTTTCATTTCGCCGGATGGATTCTGCTTCTGGTCATATATGCATCCATGCTAAATCGCTACCTGCTTCATCCGGATTGGATAGAGCTGGAGATGGCATGGATTCCTGGCGGAATTTTGCTAATATGGGTTGGATGGCTGCTGCACAGGCATCATCGATCGGCCGCTTCGGTATTATTGGCGGTTGGAGCCCTGATTTGGTTCATCCCCGAGGTTTACGGTTATGTGAACAGTGATTTTCCTAAAGAGGCATTGCAGCTTCTCTGGCTGGGCAAATGGGCCGCAGCAGCAATCATTTTATATATGTTCAGAAAAAAATGGACCGATTGGATTGTTTAGAATGATAACTATATCAAAAAGATTGAAGCAAATTGCATTATTGGTTCCGCAAGGAAGCCGTCTGGCCGATATCGGCTCCGACCATGCCTTACTGCCGGTTTACTTGGTGCAGCAGGGGACGATAGAATCTGCTATAGCCGGTGAACTGAATCCCGGACCTTATGCCGCTGCCGCCAAGCAAGTCCGTGAAGCCGGCCTGTCGCGCCAGATTGATGTGCGTAACGGGGACGGACTGTCCGTGTTGAAGGACGGGGAAGCGGATGTGGCGGTCATAGCCGGCATGGGAGGGCATCTGATCGCGCGTATTCTAGGCGAAGGGATTGCAGCCCTTCCTTCCATTCGAAGGCTTATTCTGCAGCCCAATGTAGGAGAAGAAGCGGTTCGCCAGTGGCTGCTGGATAACGGATGGTTCCTGGAGCAGGAGCACATTATGGAAGAAGACGGCAAAATCTACGAAATCATGGCGGCGATCCGGTCGGAGGAAGCGGAAGAGGCTAATCAGGCGCTTTATTGCGTCCGGCCTGTGGAAGGCACGGAGGGAATCATGCTGGAACGAGCCGATTTGATAAGCATGGGACCTTATTTGGTCCAAGAGGTGTCTCCCGTATTCGTTGCCAAATGGGAACGGGAAATCGACAAGCTGGTCAAAGTTTCCGATCAATTGGCCAACTCCCGGCTGGAAGCATCGGAAGCCAAGCAGGAGCAAATAAATAAGAGGATTGACCGAATTAAGGAGGTATTGCAATGTTTGCAAAAGGCCAAACGGTTATCCAGCTAATGGAGAAGCTCGCTCCGAGGCATTATGCGGTTCCGGATGACCGGATCGGGCTACAATTGGGTACCCTGAACAAAGAAATCAGGAAAGTGATGGTGACTCTGGATGTGGTCGAGGAGGTCGTGGACGAGGCGATTTCCGAGCAAGTGGATCTGATCATCGCCCACCATGCGATTATTTTCCGGCCTCTCAAGCATTTGCAGACGGATACTCCTGCGGGCCGTGTATATGCCAAGCTTATCAAGCATGACATTGCGGTTTATATCGCGCATACCAACCTGGATGTAGCGGATGGAGGCATCAATGATATGATGGCGGATGCCCTGAAGCTTGAGAATACCAAGCCTTTGGACACCGTTTTTACGGAGAAGCTGAAGAAATTGGTCGTTTTCGTTCCGCAAGATCATCATGAGCGAGTGCTGATGGCGATGCTTGATAACGGGGCGGGAGCAATTGGCGATTACAGCCATTGCAGCTTCAATCTGTCGGGAGTCGGAACGTTCAAGCCAGGTGAAGGGACTAACCCCTATATAGGTGCAACCGGGAAGTTCGAGGAGGTTCTGGAAATCCGGATCGAAACGATTGTGCCGGAAAGCCTTCAGGGTAAGGTCATTCAAGCCATGCTCAAAGCCCATCCTTACGAGGAGCCTGCGTACGACCTTTATCCGCTGGATCTTTCCGGCCGAAAGCTTGGTCTGGGCCGGGTGGGCCGCTTGCCTCAGTCGATAAGTTTGGCTGAACTGGCCGAGCAGGTCAAGAAGGCATTCGACGTTCCGGCCGTTAGAATTGTCGGCGAGCCCGGGACAATGCTGAATAAGGCAGCCGTATTAGGAGGATCGGGCAGCCGGTATATCGGTTCTGCGTTATTCGCCGGCGCCGATGTGCTCATCACGGGAGACGTGGATTATCATTCGGCACAGGATGCCTTAGCCGCCGGGCTATGTATTATCGATCCCGGGCATAATTCCGAGAAGATCATGAAGGCCGGGGTGGCCGCTTATTTAACCAAGGCGCTGGCGGATGGCCGTTATGATACGGAAGTAACAACTTCGCAAATCAATACGGAGGTTTTCCGATTCCTGTAATTGATGGTGCCAGCTTTTGGCGGTTGTAATTGAACATGAACCATTGTATAATTTTATAGATTGGGAAGTTTGACAGACAATCGCCGGCTGCGGTGACGCAGCGGGAGGAAAGTCCGGGCTCCATAGGGCAGGATGCTGGATAACGTCCAGTCAGCGCGAGCTGAAGGATAGTGCCACAGAAATGGACCGCCGATGGCTATAAGATGCTGGATCTATTCCATATCGAATAGCACAGGCAAGGGTGGAACCGTGGTGTAAGAGACCACGAGGAAATATGGCGACTTATTTCCTGGTAAACCCCATCCGGAGCAAGACCTAAGAGGAACGCCGTAAGATTCGTCTTACAGCCTTAGCCCGAGGTGCGTTCGGGTTGGTCGCATGAGTCGTGCAGTAATGTACGGCCTAGATAGATGATTGTCACTTCAATGGTGGGAGGGTCTGATCCCGTTCGGACCACTGGAAGTACAGAACCCGGCTTATGGCAAACTTTCCACATAATCTAATCAATGCATTAACCCGCCCTTGGGGGCGGGTTTTTCTATATGCTTTACTTAAAAAACTATAAGCTATTCCTTCAGCCCGTAACGGGATTCCAACCGATCTATGTCACGCTGCAGCCATTCATCCCAATTGGCTGCCGACTCTCTTCCGCGGGCGGCCATCTGCAAAGCCCGGTTGACATTGATCTGCCCGTAACCGAAATATTTATCCTTCCCGGGCGTTCCCAGATCATCGGCCGATTTCCGCATAATATCCATTACTTCCGTATTTTTGAGCAGCGGATTGACGGAGCGGATCAAACCGGCCAGGGCGGCCACGTGAGGGCTGGCCATGGATGTGCCGGATAATGCCGCATACTGGTTGTTCATATAGGTGCTGGCTATGCTTACGCCCGGCGCAGCTACATCGATATAATCCCCGTAGTTGGAGAAGGGGGCCTTTTTCTTATCCGCATCCGTAGCGGCAACGGCGAAGACTTCGGGGTAAGCGGCAGGATATCCCGGCTGCTCAGTATTATCATTTCCGCTTGCGGCAATTAGCACGACGTCTCTTTCGAAGGCATAACGAACCGCATCATGAAGGAAATTGGCGTCGGCATAGTTCCCCAAGCTCAGATTGATGACTTTCGCCCCGTTATCGGTTGCCCAAATAATTCCTTGAGCGACCGCATAGGTGCTGCCGGCTCCCGTATGATCCAGCACCTTGACGGGCAGCACCGGATTATACCAGGTCATTCCGGCTACCCCGAGATTGTTGTTCGTTGCGGCAGCCACCACCCCGGCGACATGAGTGCCATGACCGACGTCATCCGCCGGAGAATTGTTCTGGGCGATCACGTTCCAGCCTTTCAGAAGCCTGTCCTTAAGGTCGGGATGATTCAAGTCCACGCCTGTATCGACAACCCCGACAATGACCTCTCTGTTCCCGCGGTCCAGCTCCCAGGCGCGGTCCGTGGCAATGATCGGGAAATTCCACTGATACTTCGTGTACAAAGCATCGTTAGGAACGACTCCGGGAGCGGGCTCTGTCGGTACACGCACAGTATCTTCGTTAGTTAGATACAAGAAATGGGGTTCGGCATATTCGACATCCCACTTTTCAAAATAGCTCAGCAGCTGCTTCGCATCCATCGACCCGGATTGAAACACATAGGTGTTTCCAAGCTTCTGGGCATCTGCAGGAGCGTGAATTTCCTGCTTGATCTGGTTTAATTGAGTATCGGTCGGAGGCTTCTTGAACTTGACCACGATTTCGTTGACGTTGTAGTGGCTGGATCGCCCATTTTCTTCAGGGTGATCGATTTTTTTGTCCTTAAGCGTTCCTGCCTCAACCGATTCAATCTTCCAGTTTCCTTCCGCAGGGTAAGGGATAGTGCGTAAATTTTGCCGCTGCTTGGCATCTACATCATTTAAAATATCTTGACGTACTGCGGCAACGAGTGACGAATTTTCATTCACGGGAACTCCGAGAACGAAATACGTATGTGCCCCCACTTTGATCGCTTCCGATTCGTAAGAACGGCCCGCCTTGGCGGCTTCCTTCGCTTCGTTCAATTTCGGCTGCAGCGTCTGTTCCGCAGCGGCATCGATTTGTCCTGCGGTCTTGGCTTGCTCCAGCGGCTGGTCATTAGGGGACCAAAGCAAGCGGGTCATGTGAGGATGACTGGCATGCAGCGAATGAAGCCGGTTCACAATCGCATCCGGATCACTGGCTTTCAATTCATTGGCTGTTTGCTTAAGAATGGAGGCACATTGAGTCCGGCATAATTGCTCGGTAATTTGCACGTCCTGAGCGACAAGCTTATGTTTGTGTTCAAGCTCCTGCTCACCCGACATCTGCTCGGGGGGACGGTTCAGGCATCCGGCCGGGACAAGAGTCAATGAAGTAAGCAAACATAACAACGCTATGCGTTTTCCCAAATTTTCCTGCACCTCCTTTAGGGTAAAAGGTAACCGCTCTTGGCGGTTTATTTCGGAAGCCCGTTATAAGCCTCCTCTTGTTAGATTTCGATTTGTGATAGCGAATTATGCGGAGCAGCATTTGCAAATTACGGGCAGGAGGGAGGGGAAATTTGGGTTTTTTACTTTGACAGTCATCTCATTTTGGATACAGTATTCAGATGCGCTTCCCGGAATTCTTTCGGCGAGACGCCTTTAAACTTCTTAAACACCCTTGAAAGCGTTTGCGAACTATTGAAGCCTACTTCCAGAGCGATGTCCAGGATGCTCATTGATGTTGATGCCAGAAGAGATGCCGCTCTTTCAACTCTTAAGAAGTGGAGATAGTCAATGAAGCTCTGGCCGACATGCTGCTTAAAAAGGCGGCTGATGTAGGAGGCGTTCCAATTAAACTGTTTGGCTAGCCCATGCAGTGTAAGATCATTGTGAAAATGAAGATGCAAATAATAAAGCAAATCAAGTACATTCCGCTGCGAATCGGTTGACAGTGAAATATTGGCTTCTTCCGGATGGATGGTTCGGAACAAAAAAACGAAAGCTTCAAGCAGCTTGGAATGCAGAACGGCATCTTTGCCGAATTTTTCGCTATTGTATTCTACCTCCATCGATTTAAAAATCTGTTCCATGAAGGCAGTCTGTTCTTCATCCAAATCGTAGTGAGAGGGAAGGATTGTCCCGGTCTTTAGCAAGAAATTGACGAGGATATCGCTCGACCTGTTTGTAAGCAAAAGCTGGATATCGAACATGCAATTGTATTTATGTACAATAGGCTGATGCAGTTGAACTTCATGAATATGATGCGGCAGCAGAAACGATACGGTTCCGCGTTTAAAGCGGTGCGGCTTTCCATTCAATATCTCCACGCCGGTTCCATCAATGACGAGACTTAATTCTGCGAAATTATGATGGTGGAGCGGGTAATCCCTCTTCATGAATTTCTCCATAATAAATATCGGAAGCCGGCTCTTCCCGTAAAGCTTATGGGTCAAAGAATCCTCATACAATAATGTTGAGATCATGTACAACACCCATCCATTCCATTCATTATTTTCCCATTCCATTATAACAAAAAACGGGACGCCTTCGGTTTAGAAGTGTCCCGTTAATTGTGTTTGGAAAATTAGAAGGAATACCGCCACAGTTCCGTATCGTTATGTTTAAAATACAGATTTCCAAGCGAATCATTCGTCAGAAAGTCGGCTCCGTCCGATCTTAAGATAGTTATTTCTTTATCCTCTTTGTTAATTTTAAACAAATATTTGCTGCCAATCGTACCGTATACATAATTCGGATCCTTGTCTATCGCCACCAGATCGGCATCCCGATATGTTCCTCCGGGATAACGGACGTCGGGGAATTTTTCGTCGAAGTATTCAAATGTGCGATTTTCCGGATTGAATACGAACAGGTAGCCTTCGGCAAATCCCCATATTTTATCGTCAATCACTTTTAATTCCGTAATCGAGGTCAGCTTCTTGCCGTCGTAAGCCGCAGGTAAACTGTATTCGGCCGTCTTGGTTTGTGTTTCAGGGTCATACACGAACAGCTTCGCTTCTTCCTGCGACGGCGTGCTTGAATATCCTACCCGAATAGATGAACCGCCGTACAACAATCCGTCATAGTAAGCAAGTGCTATAATACTCTGCTCCTGAACGATGTTCTTATGGACAGTGACTGTTCCTGTTTCGTAATCATAAACGGATAAAGCCCCTTCTCTCTGCCCGGTTTCGCCAACCGTGCCCATGAACACTTTATTATTCCCGTAAGCGATGGCTTTCGGACGATCCTGATCGTATGGGGCAGTGTGGATCAATAGCTTCGGATTGACACCGGGGTTCCATGGCAGCTTGGGATCATATTCATATAACTTTCCGCCCGGGTAAACCCCTAAGTATAGTTTGTCATTATATGACCACATACGATCTATTTGCTCGATCGGTGCATAAACATGCTCCGGCTGCCGGTCATTGGAGTCGCCGTTAAAGGGTTCATATACCCCCAGACCGCCATATAAAAATGCGCTTGTATAAATATTTCCGTCCGGCCCTTGTCCGATGCTGTTGATTGCCCCGGGTATACGCGGAGTATTTTCAACACGAACCATGCGGAAATTCTCATTCTGAGGGTTAAATTTCATAAGATAAGTCTCATTGTTTGTAGAAGCAATCGCTACTAACGTTTCCCCGGGGTAATTCTCCTGATCCTGCAGCTTAACCCAACCGAAGCGCTGAACACGTCCGGGAACCGCATGACCGACAGGCGTCACTTCTCGGGAGGAAATATCATAACGGGCAAGGCCGCCTTTTTGTATCAAGTATACTTTCCCATTCCGTTCCGGCGATACCCGCGGAGTCGTGCTGGCGATCGCCGCATCCTCTGTAGCAGTAACGGTTCCGTTCGAATCAACCGTGACGTCCAATACAACGATATAACCTCCCAGTGAAACGAATACACGTTCTCCTTCATAGTCGACAGCACCTGCCAAGGGGGTTGTTTTATATCGAGCCGGCAATATGTCCGTCATATTCCCGGTTTCATGATCATAATGGACAACGGACGCGTTTGAACCGACGGCAAGGTAAGAAACATTGTTTCCAGGATCATGGACCAATGCCCTGAGGTATTTGTAATCCTCTCCGGGCGGCTCATAGATTGGCATGTTCCCAATCCGGGTGAAGCCTTTAACCGGATCATATTCAAAGAATCCTGCGCGGTCGAATGTACCTCCGTATACCTTACCGTCCTTGCCTGGAGTAAGGTCCCAAACAAATGCCTCATTCGGCAGAGGCGTTCCGAGATCGGTTATCGTCGTCTCACCCGGTACATATTTATACATTCTGCCATTCTGATACGCACCTAGATAGATCATTCCATCCGTTGAGGTTGTTGCGGCCCAGACTCCGGTCGGGTTGACGCCGGCACTCGGCAAAGTAATCGCGTCTATGACCCTTTCATTATCCGCGTCAATGATTTGCATGATGGGCCGATCATTCGCGTTGCCTGTCACAACCGAGTAAATTTTATTCTGATTTTCCCCTATTCCGAAAGTAGATCCGAGAGGGGCCGAAGTGCCGACCTGCACTCCGAGATTGGTATAATCTTTTGTAAACCGCACATGATCCCAGTAAGCCGTTCCTTCGTTTTTCTTATCGGAGTTAAGAAGAATCGTGGCGTAGGAGGCTTCTTCGGGAGCCGTCCTGCTTACTTGAACGGTCTTCCAGGTATCGGTTGGCTCGACGGATGTATTAGCTTCCTCCAGCAATTCACCATGCTGGTTATAATAACGAATGATTAAATCCGCTTTTCCGCTTTCGACCAGGACATCCGCGAATACAATATAGACAGCCCCCGCTTCTATCGAAATTTTCTCGCTTTCCAACCCGAAGCTTCTTGATTTTTTGGCATCGTAAATGCGGACACTGAATTCGCCGTGACTGGCTTGTTCCGACGTAACCAGTATATCGCTTCCTTTTAAGCTGTTATCATTTCCATTGTCCTTGTCCATAATTTTGGTCCAGCCTGCCAGACCTTGTTCGAAACTAAAGTTGTTTACTTGAAGATCGGCAGCCAAAGCCCGATTTCCAATGCCTGAGCAAGTCAAGAGGAGAACGAGTGCAGCCATTAACCAAATTCGTGCGGGATAAAAGATAAGTTTGTTCCTGGATATCATTATAATCCTCCATTTCAGATTAGATTCTACACCGTATTATCCTATAAAAGCGTTTTCTTTTCGTTGCTTATTTTTACTTTCACCGATCAAATTTTTACTTAAATTGAATGAAAACCATGGGTTGTCCAATGTCGATGAGTAGGTTTTGGAAAGAATGCCGGGATCCGCGAAAGGGAAGAATGAAGGTGGGAGGTGAAGACGATGCCGGATGTAAAATGCAGCGTAGCTAACTGCAGCTACTGGTCCGAAGGCAATAATTGCGTTGCGGATCTCATCATGATTGAAGTGGACAAACATGCGAATGCCAAATTCAATGAAGAATTTGCAGGGGAATCCTTCGACAGCGATCATAAGGATGCAGCCCACAAAAGTCGCGAAACGTGCTGTCACACCTTCAAGCCCAAGAAATAACGGAAAAGAGGTGACGCATGAAGTGAGTAAAAAGAAGTCCAACAAAGCAAACAAGCCGGATTGGAACCGAAAGGACGAGGAACGCCGCCGTCAAGGCTTGGATGATGATGCGGAATTTGCTTCCGAGGTAGCCCCTTTTCCGGCGGCCCCGGTTAAAACGGAAGACGATGCGGGTCAAGTCGGTAATGAACTGGAAACGACCCGTGTCCTGGGCTGGGTTGCTTTGATCGCGGCCATCGTCTCTTTATTCTTCCTGCCGACCGTTCTGGGTCCTGCCGCAGCTGTTCTGGGATTTATAACATTTTTACAGGGAAACCGTACCATGGGGGCATGGTCAATCGTTCTTGGTTTGGCAAGTTTGTTCGTCGCTTTGTTTTTGGGTCCCTATTATTAATAATCGGGTAGACAACGGGCAAGCGGCAGAAAACTCAGGCAAGCTTCAAGCTATGCCTGAGTTTTTTGCTTTTTCAAGCTATAACCAATCACCAAACTTTTTGAAAAAATTTATAATAAGCCGCGAAGAGGACGGAGGCCAATACGCAAATGATTAAAGCGGGTGACTGGTAAAGAAGCCACTGCATGAGCGCAAGAGTCATTAATAACGAAGAAATGGGGGAGAAAAACCAGACGGCAAATATTTTTTTGATGACCGGTTTCCGGAAAAGATGCCAGCCGGCCTTCTCGGTGCCGACACCGATAATCGCCATGGTCGTCGCTTGCGTCAGCGGAGCCGGTATCCCCAATACGGATGCGCCGATGATGAGAGAGCCGCTCGTAAAGGATACAATGCTGCCTTGAAGAAGAGTCATCTTCGTAATTTTCTTGCCGTTAGTTTCCAACACCTTACCGCCCATCGTAATAGCCCCGGCGGCCAGGAACAAGGAACCGATCCAAATTCCCGAAGTCGTATCAATAACCCCTGCCCCGATCAGCGGGCCAATGGCATTCGCCACATTGTTCATTCCCGCGGAGAAAGCTTCGTAGCAGCCTGCGATAATGAGCAGAATAGTAAGCAGTCTGGGGATGAGTCTAGGCCATCTCCGCCTCCACATATCCTCCTTACCGGAAAGTAAACGGCCGATCACAAAAGCGATAGCAAAAGCAAGAAAAGGTATGACCAGCCAGGTAGAGACGATAAAAAGCACCTTCTGCCAGTAAACCCCGCTGCCGGCCAGGCCGGCCCCGACGATGCTGCCGACGGTCACTTCACTTGTAGACAGAGGGATGCCCATCCGGTTAGCAATAAAAAGCGTAGTACAGGCAGAGAGCAGGATGATTACGGTAACCTGCACCGTTATCGATGAGGAGGAAATGATGCCCTTACTGATCGTGGTGACAACCTCCCCGCCGCCAAGAATGGCTCCGGCAACGGCAAAGACAGCCGCCAGAATGACGGCCAGTCTGCGGCTGTTCAGAGCTCCGCTGCCGTATACGGAGCCCATGGCGGCGGCGGTTCCGCTAGCTCCGATATTGGCAGCGAAGAAGAAAGCAATGGAAAAAGCAATAATAATTAAAAGCAATAAATTCACTCCCTTGGCCATTCGCAAAACAGCGCTAAACTAATCCCCTGATAACCTATTGGTAACATATGTCATTAGCCCTCCTATAGGTGCATTACCTATCAGCCCAAATTTAGAGACCCATAAGCTTTGGTTATAAGTCGTTTAATATGCCTGCATTTAATAGTGGATGCTCGCCGGGAAAAAGTGTACAATAAAGGAAGTATGCTCGGAGAAGGGAAAGAAGGCTGGTTATATGTCAATGAAGATCGATCCGCGCACTGTGCAGCAAATGCTGCAGCTGCAGTTATACGAACAGACGAATATTTTTTCATCCGTTAGTCCTTATGCTTTAGGCAGATCCGCGTCCACTTTCGCAGGGCTTCTCGAGGAGATTGTCAGGCTGGAAACGGTCACGGAACCCGATCCCGCACCCAAGAGCAGCGGCTCAGGGCTTGTCGGACAAGCCGTTCCTCATCCTTCCTTAAGCAAACCGACCACTTACGATCCGTTAATTCATGAAGCGGCGCTGAAATACGGTGTGGATGCAGCTTTGATTAAAGCGGTGATCCATGCGGAATCCTCGTTTAATCCGACCGCTCAATCGCATGCCGGGGCCAAAGGATTGATGCAGCTGATGGACGGTACGGCGAAGGCTCTCGGGGTTGCGGATTCCATGGACCCGGAGCAGAACATTAACGGAGGCACCCGTTATTTGGCCGCCTTATTGGCTAAATATAACGGGCAGGAAGCTGTAGCTTTGGCGGCATATAATGCCGGTCCCGGAAGGGTAGACCGATTGGGAATAGCAACCGAACGCGATTTGCGGGCTCATTTCGACCGACTGCCTGCCGAAACGCGAAATTATATAACGAAAGTTCTGGATCTGAAGGAAACTTATAAGGTCTGATCATCAACGGAAGAAAAGATCGCAAGACGGTCTTTTCTTCCTTTTCCGTTATTTACACCGCCCCCTCTAAATCAAGGACAAAAGGAGCGCGAAACATGCTTTATTTGGATTATTGCGCCACTACACCAATGAGTAAGGAAGTTACGGAATCGATCGTTAAAGTAATGGAGAGACATTACGGCAACCCCTCCTCTATTCACCGGATCGGTATGGAGGCGGAGCGGCTGTTGAACAGGGCGAAGGAAGTCATCGCGGAGGCGATCGAATGCCGGCCGGAGGAAATCTGTTTCACCTCGGGGGGCACGGAGAGCAATAACTTGGCGGTCAAAGGTACAGCCAGAGCCTATCGGAGCAGGGGAAACCATCTGATCACATCGGCGGTTGAGCATTCGTCCGTTTACGAATCGTTCCGCCGGCTGGAGAGGGAAGGCTTCCGCGTCACCTATTTGCCTGTGGATTCCAGCGGCGCCATCCGGATAGAGCAACTGAAGGAGGCTATTTCGGAAGATACCATTCTGGTCAGCCTCATGCATGTCAATAATGAAACGGGTAGAATCCAGCCTGTGGAGCAAGCAGGCAAGCTGCTGGCCGGTTATCCTAAAATTGTGTATCACGTCGATGCCGTCCAGAGCGTCGGCAAGCTGCCGGTTAGCCCAGCCCGGTTAGGAGCGGATTTGATCAGTATTTCCGCTCACAAGATAGAAGGGCCCAAAGGCGCAGGCTTACTCTATATCCGTGACGGGTTAATCCTTGAGCCACAATTGGACGGAGGAGGCCAGGAACGGGGATTGCGCTCGGGCACGGAGAACGTCCCGCTGCTGGTTGGAATGGCCAAGGCCGTCCGCCTGGCGGTAGATAAGCAGGCGAATAATAGCCGCCGGCTTTACCGGATGCGTGAAGGGCTGGCAGAGAGAATACGGAAAATTCCGGGGCTGTTTCTAACCGGTTCGGAGAACGGCGACGGAATGGCTCCGCATATCGTACATTTTACTTATCCGGGCATGAAAGCCGAAGTGGTAGTGCATGCGCTGGAGGAAGAAGAAGTCTATATTTCGACCCGTTCGGCCTGCTCCTCGGGAGAAACTAAACCAAGCCGGGTTCTGCTGGCTATGGGTATGGATGAAGAACGGGCGGCCAGCGGACTCAGGGTCAGCTTCTCTGCGAACGAGACGAGCGAAGATCTTGAGAGGTTCGCTGATCTGTTGGAAAGAACGATTCAGCGTTTTAACGGAACGAATGCAAGGATGAAAGGATGAGCGGCAAGATGGAACAGAACAGGCAGCAGGAGGCCGGGACGGATTGGAAGACGCCTCCGGATGTAGTGATTGTGCGCTTCGGTGAATTAATGCTGAAGGGCAGAAACCGGCATCGGTTTATCCGCTCCGTCAACGATCAAATACGGAACGCAATGATTCCTTATCCGGACGTGACCATTCAGGAAGAACACGGACGGCTGTATCTGGTCTTAAACGGGACAGCGTTCTCTAAAGTGGCGGAAGGACTGGACAAAGTGTTCGGAATCGCCAATTATAGTCCCGCCTGGATAACGGAGCTCGATCTCAAGGCGATACAAGAGTCGGCGGTGCGGCTGATCGAAGCGTCCGATCCGCGTCCGTCCACTTTTAAAGTTACCGTCCGCAGAGCGAATAAACGGTTCCCGTATGATTCCCAGGAGGTGGGAAGGGAAGTTGGCGGATATGTGCTGCAATCGGTAGAAGGGCTTAAGGTGGATGTTCACTCACCGGAGATGGACGTCAGAGTCGAGATCCGGGACCGGCATGCTTACGTTTTTACAACCGTGATCGAGGGAAACCGGGGATACCCGCTGGGAAGCAACGGCAAAGCCCTTCTTATGCTTTCGGGAGGAATAGACAGCCCGGTAGCTGGCTGGCTTGGAATGAGAAGGGGGCTGGAAATTGAAGCGGTCCACTTTCACAGCTATCCCTACACCAGTGAGCGGGCTAAGCAGAAGGTAATAGAGCTCAGCAGAATATTATCGCAGTATGCCAACCCGTTTACACTTCATTTGGTCTCCTTCACTGAAATTCAGACGAAGCTGAAGGAGCAGTGTCCCGAAAGCATCCTGATTACCGTGATGAGGAGAATTATGCTGCGTATTTGCAGCAAGCTTGCGGAGCGCAGGCACGCCTCAGCCATTGTCACCGGCGAGAATTTGGGCCAGGTAGCCAGTCAGACCTTGGCCAGCCTGAATGTTATCGGACGGGCGACGGAGCTCCCTCTGCTTCGTCCCCTGATTACAATGGACAAGCTGGAAATTATACGGCATGCGGAACAGATCGGCACCTATTCCACCTCTATTCTTCCGTATGAGGATTGCTGTACAATCTTTCTCCCCAAATCGCCAACCACCAATCCTTCGCTGTCCCGAGTGGAGCAAGCGGAGCGGAAAATGGAGGAGTGGCTGGAGGAAGAAATGGAGAAAGCCGTCTCATCCGTCGAAACCATGCGCGTTAGCTGGCAGGATAAAGACAAGTTGGACGAATATTTTTAAAAGCAGGACTGTACAATGTAGAGAGCAGAGAGTTCTCTTCCCGATAGAAAAGCTATATTTCCTTTAGGAGCGCTCCGGTTCAGAGCGCTTCTATTTGTTAGATGAGCTCAAGAAAGCGAAGGAAACTCTTCTCAGCCGCAGGCGGTCATACAGACGAATCCATGGTTAACCCGAATTAATAGGGGGTCAACACATGCTGGAAACCTTCTCTCTATTTGTGCAAATTCTGCTGATTAATATTGTGCTGAGCGGCGATAATGCGGTCGTGATCGCTCTTGCCAGCAAAAATCTGCCGGAAGCCCAAAGGAAAAAGGCCGTTCGCTGGGGGGCCTTCGGGGCGGTAGCCTTGAGGGTAGCCTTGACGCTGGTGGCGCTGGCCATTCTGCAGGTAGCCTATCTTCAGGCGATCGGAGCCCTGCTGCTGCTGTGGATAGCGGTTAAGCTGCTGGCGGATGACGGAGAAGCTTCTCATGTGAAAGAAGCCTCCACCTTGGGCAATGCCATCACGACGATTATTATGGCCGACATCGTTATGAGCCTGGATAATGTGCTGGCGATAGCCGCCAAGGCGAACGGACAGATCGGCATCGTCATGATCGGAATTGCAATCAGCATTCCCATTATTATTTGGGGAAGCACATTGGTCATGAAGATGCTCCATAAATATCCCGTTCTGGTATTCCTGGGAGCGGGGATTCTCGGATATACCGCAGGCGAAATGATTTTGAAAGATCATAAGCTTGGGCGGTACTTGGACCATGAGCCGCTTCATTGGCTGATACCCGTGGCGGCCGGGCTGTTCGTCATTATCGTCGGACTGGTTAAGAAAAGACTGGGCAGGCCGCGCTCCGTGTAAGGCTTCCATACCTTAACCGGCATCGTTGCAAGCCCCCCTTATTGATGCCGTTTCCGGCGAACCTCGGAAGCAGTCTTCCGGAGCCGAATCTATTTGATATGATTTTTCCGACATGGATAATTATAGTCCCTGTCTTTTTTTGTGCCCCATTCTGTTAATTAAAAAAATGAATCAGGCGCTTCATACGCAGGAAATCCGCGCCTTCACCGCAAAATAAATAAAAAATATCGGCCTCACCGGCAAACCTTTTCCCCGGAAAATCGTCTATAATGGATGAAAGCTGCCGTCGAAAAAGCGAGAGTAGAAATGAACGAGAGGGGCTTGTTTGTGGCTATAACCAAATCTATCAAAATGATTAGAGATATTGTATTATGGATCGTCCTAGCGTCAATAGTTGGCAGTCTTATGATTCTGCCGGGAATGGCATCGGCGGAATCCGGACCGCTTCAAGTGCAAATCCAGATTGGAATGGATGGCAAGATCAAACCAGATCACTGGTTCCCGGTTAAATTTACGATAACCAATTCAGGCGAAGATGTAAGCGGAGAGCTCGCCGTTCATTTAGCCGGAGGGAATGGGGACAAGGATACCACCTATGTGCAGAAAGTCGACCTGCCCGCGCAAAGCACGAAAGAAATTATAATGTCACTGCCCGGGGGGAATTGGCACAAAAGGAACAGCGAAGTCAAGTTTTATAAGGACTCCGCAGAGAGCGGAAAGGTTATAGAATGGTCGTCGGGCCCGGCCTATCTTGAAACGAGTCCCGTTTCGTCGGCGACCATTCAGGTTGGAATCATTGCCCGGGACCCCGATACGATGAATTTCTTGAATTTGCTCAGCCAACGAGGATACGAGCTGCGGACGTTCCCGATTCCGGTTAGTGATTTGCCTCAAGAATCCTTCATGTTGGACAGCTTGGATGTGCTTGTGCTGAATGATATCGCATCCGACCAATTCCAACCGGAGCAAATAGATGCCATCACTAGCTGGGTTCAACGGGGCGGGAAGCTGTTCCTGGCGGGAGGAGCGGGATATCCGAAAACAGCGCAGCGCTTCGAAGAGCTGTCTCCGGTCCGATTCGAAGGGACGGAGCAAGTAACGGATTTAAGCTCGTTGGCCGCCGCTTCCGGCAGAGAATTGGCACTGACCGAGCCATTTACCTTGTCCAAAGCGGCCGTCAAGGAGGGAGCGAATGCCACTATTCATTATTCTCATAATGGGCTGCCGCTTTTTGCCTCCGCCCCTGTGGGCAAAGGAGAGGTCTGGTACGTGGCGTATGATACGTCGCTGAATCCGCTCGCTTCCTGGAATGGTAATCCCGACATTTGGGAGAGAGTCTTGTCCGATTTGCTGCAGCAGTCTGTTGGCGGTCAGTTTATAGGAAACATCAGGTACACCTCTTGGGAAATGAACGAGGCGCTGGAGTATTTTCCTTCTTTGGCCCCCCCTTCGATTGGTCTTCTGGTGCTGGCTATTATTTTTTATGCGATCATTATCGGACCGATTCTGTACTTCACCCTTCGCAAGCTGGACAGAAGAGAATGGCTCTGGTTCGCAATCCCATTGGTAGCAGTCGTATTCAGTGTAGGGATTTACGGGGTGGGAGCCTCCGGGCGGGGCTCGGTCATGGCCCAGTCGTTAAGAACCGTTGAACTGGACGGCACAGGCAAAGGATTGGAAGAAACAGCGGCAGCGGTCTTCATCCCGAAGGGCGGCAAATTCAATATGCAATTGACCGGCTCCACTTATGTCATCCCTTTTTCGCCTCATGGTTTGGGGAATGGGGATTTACGGGGCAGCTCCGAGATGATTGTCGAAAAAAATCCGGAGAACACGAATGTTCTCTTCCAGGGAGTTTCCTATTGGTCGGTGCGTAAAATCCTGCTGCAGACCGATAAGCTTGAAGCTGTAGGGAAAATGGATTACACCGCCCAGGCCAATTCGACCGGAATAACAGGGGAATTGACCAACCGTCTCGGCCAGCGATTGACTCATGTCGGTTTGTTTATGAACGGCCAATTGCAAAATCTCGGGGAGCTGGGCATAGACGAAACGGTTTCCTTTCAACTCGCAAGCAGCACCGGCAATATGTATCTCTCCCCTTATGACGTGGCCCAGATGATGTTCCCCTATGGAGGAAGGGTAGACGAGAACAAGCATAAGCGCTCGTTATTATTGGATTATGTTCAAAAAAATATGGCGATCCTCTCGGACGGCAAACCCTACTTGTTCGGCTTCACCGAGTCCCGGGAAGAGGCGGACTATCAGGTAGGGGGCAAGCGGATCAACGCGAATGAAGTTACGTTATGGGTTCAGCCTATTCCTCTGAGCTACGTGAACGGCTCCAAAGTGCATTTGCCTCCGGGCACCGTACTGCCGACACCTGACTTCGGGGCCGTAAGCGTGAACGGCAAAGATCCGAACGGACGCTATTATTTAGGCCAGGGAGAAGTGATTCTCAATTACGTTCTGCCGGATATGGCGAACGTCACTTATGAAGCTCTGACCGCATTCCAGCCTTATATGGAGAACCCGGGTGTAGTCTACGAAATATGGAATGAAGCGAAGCAGGTATGGGAGCCGATAGATAAGAATACAACCATTTCCGCAGGGCTGGCGGACTATTATGTCAAGCCGAACATGCTTAAATTGAAGGCCGTCCTCCATCAGGAAATGGATTTGAAATTCCCGGACATTGCTGTGGAAGGAGCGGTGAATCCATGATAGAAATTCGTGATCTGACTAAACAATACGGAAGCTTCACCGCGGTGGACTCGCTGAACATGGATATTGCTCAAGGAACGGTTTTCGGCTTTGTCGGCCCCAATGGCGCCGGAAAATCGACAACGATGTCCATACTCGCCACTTTGCTCAGTCCGACCTCAGGCACCGCCAGAGTCGGGGGCTATGAGGTGACGAGAAATCCGAAGGAAGTTCGCAAGCTGATCGGATATATGCCCGATTTCTTCGGGGTATATGATCATTTCAAGACTACGGAATATCTGGATTTCTACGGCGCGAGCTACGGAATTCCGAGAGTGGACCGCCAGAAGATGATTCCCCAGCTGCTGGAGCTGGTCAATTTGACGGATAAAGCCGATTTCTACGTAGATTCCTTATCCAGAGGAATGAAGCAGCGCCTGTGTCTGGCGCGCTGTCTTGTACATGAGCCGGAGCTGCTTATTCTCGACGAACCCGCCTCCGGAATGGATCCCCGCGCCCGGATCGAAATGAGGGAAATTCTGAAGGAATTGAAGCAGATGGGAAAAACGATCATTATTTCCTCTCATATCCTTCCCGAGCTGGCAGAAATGGTGGATGAAATCGGAGTGATTGAGCACGGCAGGCTGATTGCCAAAGGCCGGGTTGCCGATATCCAGAACCGGATGCGGGCCAAACGGGTGCTTCATCTGAGACTGCTGGATAGGGAGGAGGAAGCGGTCCATCTGCTTAAAGACGAGGCCTTCGTCTCGATGGTGCTTCACGACGAGAAAGGCATCCATCTTCATTTCAGCGGGAAGGATGCCGAGCAGTCCGAGCTGCTGGCCAAATTGATCGCACTGGGCTTCCGGGTGGTTGCCTTCAATGAAGCCCAGACGAATCTGGAAGATGTCTTCCTGGAAATTACGAAGGGGGTGCAGCCATGAACTGGAGCCGCAGATGGATCAATCCGGTGCTGGAGAAAGAGTTCAGGCTCCGCATGCGCACCATAAGATCGCCGCTGGCCGTCCTGTTTTATTTGGCGGCGATGTCGCTGTTGGCGCTTGGGTTTATGTATATGACCATGAATAATTACGGTTATTCGGCTTTTAACCCGCGGCGGAGCCAGGAGCTGTTTTATTTTATTAGCGGAGCCCAATTGGTACTGATCTGTTTCATGGTTCCCGGACTGACGGCGGGAGTCATCAGCGGCGAACGGGAGAAACAGACGCTTAATATACTGCTTACGACCCAGCAAAGCTCGACCACGATCATTCTCAGCAAGCTTTTCTCATCGCTAAGCTTTATGGTGGTCATTATCGTTGCGACGCTTCCGATTTACAGCATCGTGTTCTTGTACGGAGGAATTTCTCCCGTGCAGCTCATCTCGGTATTTATGTTCTATCTATTTATGATGATTATGCTCGGCTCGATCGGCGTGCTCTTCTCGACGCTGTTCAAGAAAACGATGGTAGCCGTTATTATGACTTACGGATTTACCGTGTTTATTTCGGGTTTTACCGGATTGTTCGCTATATTTCTGCACTCGATTATGTCAAGCGGTACCCTCGCCGGCTACGTTCTCGGACTTAATCCGATGGGAGCGCTGGTCAGCATTCTTAACCGGGATTTTACCCAGGATGTATTCGGGCGCCACATCGATCTTCAGATTTGGCAAATATTCGTCCTGTTCTATACGGTCGTTACCGTCTTGGCGATATGGCTAAGTATCCGCTACTTGCGTCCCATTCTGAAGAAGAAGTAATAAGCCAAAGGAGCGTAAACGCCATGAAAACCCCTGATCTGAACGATGTGATCCGGCCCGTTCGCAACCGGTTGTGGAAACAGAATATTGTGCGGATGGCGCTGATCGGCCTGCTGATCGGTCTGTGTGCCGCCTGTTTGTGGGGAGTCGCGGGTTGGCTGGCTCCAGTGGCCGGGTACCGCTGGGGGAGTTTGTTCTGGATCGGGATGGCGGTAACAGGCTCGGTTACCTATGCATTGTGGAGAAGAACGGAGCTGAAGGAAGCGGCGCAGGTTATGGACCAGGGCGGCTTGGAGGAACGGATGACGACGGCTCTGGCCTTCGAGCAGCAAGACTCGCCGATTGCCGCCATGCAGCGCGAGGATGCCTTGCGGTATGGGGAGGAATATATCAAGCAGCTTCGCTCCAAGCTTCCCTATCGCTGGGAGATAAGGTGGCTGATCGCCAATGGGACGGCTCTTGTCGTCCTGGCCGCCCTGCTTCTTCTGCCCAACCCGATGGATGAAGTCGTCGAGGCCCGGAGCAAGGAGAAGGCCTGGACCGAGGCCAGGCTGGAAGAGGCCCGGCAGCAGTTGGAGGAATGGAAGAAGGCGGATCCATCCAGTGAAATCACAAGAGGGATGGAGCAAACGCTGGAGCGTCTGGAGACAGGTCTTAAAGAGACCGCTAACGGTATAGAGGCTCTGGAGAAGCTGGAGCAGGCGCTGAAGGAAACGCAAAAGCTGGCCCAGACGGAGCAGAAGAAGCTGGAGGAGGCCGCTGACTGGGCGGAAAGAATGGAGAAGCAGGAAGCGCTTCGGCAGCTTGGAGAAGCGCTCCGCAATCAGGATTCGCAAGAGCTGGAAGAGGCGGTGCGGCAGCTGCATGAGCAGGTCAAGCAAATGAGCGAGGCGGAGCGCAAGCAGCTGGCTGAACAGCTGGAGGCACTGGCCGAATCGGCCCCGGCTCATTCCGCCGAGGCGGAGCAGGCACAGGAAGCGCTGAGGCAGCTAGCCTCGCAGCTGCAGAGCGGCCCGAACGGCGAAGGTGCCGGAGCCGGGCTGGACGAGGAGCAGCTGGCTCAGCTGCAGGAAGCGCTGGCGAAGCTTATGCAGCAGCAGCTGCAGGCCCAGCAGCTTCTTGCTCAGCTGCAGCAATCCGCGTCGCAGCTCGCGCAGCCGGGCCTGGCCCTGGCGCAGCAGCTAGCCGCGCAAGGCATCGCGCTGCCGACGACGTGGGGCGCGAACGGCCTGGCCTCGTCGCTGGCTTCCGGCAACGGCCAAGGGGCGTTGCCGGGCAGCAGCGGAGCGGGCCAGGGCAGCGGCAGCCAGGGCAGTGGTGGCCAGGGCAGCGGCGGCCAGGGCAGTGGTGGCCAGGGCAGCGGCAGCCAGGGCAGTGGTGGCCAGGGCAGCGGCGGCCAGGGTGGAGGCGGCCAAGGTAGCGGTGGCCAGGGCAGCGGCGGCCAGGGCGGAGGTGGCCAAGGCGGAGGCGGCCAAGGCGGCCTTGCCGGGGGAACCGGCAGCGGTTCGCGCAGTATGATCTCTACCCCGCGTACTCCTGATGGCGGAGGAACGCCCACCTCGGACCAGGGACCGCTGAACGGCCGCGGCGGGGAGATCGAGAAAGGCGGCCAGGCCCCGGTGTTGGACGGAGCGTCCCGCCCTTACGAGGAAGTGTATTCGGAGTATGCGGCTGAGGCAACGCAATCATTGAACCGCTCCCAGCTTCCGCAAAGCATGCAGAACCTGGTGCGGGATTATTTTACGGAAATTCAACCTAACCGCTAACAACAAATTCAATGATGCTCAGACACACGTATATTTGTATGACTGCCAATGAACTTAGCTATTCCAGCGGAAGAATGATGCGTCCTAACCGGAGTGCGTTGATGTTTAATTGGAATATTTGGGGCTGTTGGAAAAATCGTTTGACGGAACTGGTCTGTTCATCTGTACGATATTTCATACAAAGCAGGATCTTCGCTGCACGTACACAGCTGTTTGTACGATTATTCATACAAAAATCGAAATCTTCGCGGCATACGCATGTCTGACTGAATGATTTTTCGTACAAATCGCACTCGTTCGCATCCATGTATCGCGCATTTGTATCATTATCGAGTTACGTAGGCGATTTCTCAACAGCCTGAATATTTACTGCCGAGTGTAGAAGAAACAACTTTTCCTAACATCTCCAATCCCCAAATAGTCCCTTCCTTCCGTGAACTACATTAAATCAAAAAGCGGTCCCCAGCCGCTGGTCAAGCCCAGGGGGAATTCATAATACGAGCAGAGGAGGACCTGTCATGATTGAAACGAAGCAGCAGCTGGAACAATGGATGGAAACGATCAACGCCATACGTGAGCAGGTGGCTGGCGTCATCGTCGGCCAACGGGATGTGGTCGAGCAAATGCTGTGGTGTATTTTTGCCGGAGGGCATGCGCTAGTGGAGGGGATTCCCGGCTTGGGGAAGACGATGCTCGTTCGTACGATCGCCGACGCGATCGACCTGTCCTTTTCCCGTATTCAGTTTACACCGGATTTGATGCCGGCGGACATTACAGGAACGAATATCATTCAATTCGGGTTAAAAGGTGAAACGTCCTATCAATTCCAGAAGGGCCCGGTCTTCGGCAATTTGGTGCTCGCCGATGAAATTAACCGGGCCACTCCCAAAACACAAAGCGCCCTCCTGGAGGCGATGCAGGAGAAGACCGTCACGGTCGGCTCCGAAACCTACCCGCTTCCCCGCCCCTTCTTCGTTCTTGCTACACAAAACCCGCTGGAAAACGAAGGCACCTACCCGCTTCCGGAAGCCCAGTTGGACCGTTTTATGCTGAAGATCCAGGTATCCTACCCCTCCAGAGAAGAGCTTAAGGAAATTGTCGCGAGAACCACATCGGCGGCGGAGCTGCGGGCTCATAAAGTAGCCGACGGCCCGAGAGTGACCGAGATCCAGAATGGCGTCAAGGAGCTGTTGGTGGCTGACGATGTGCTCGATTATGCGGTCCGCCTCATTATGCTGACCCACCCGCAGGAGGCGGAGGCTCCCGATGCCGTCAAAAAATACGTCAGATTCGGCTCGGGTCCGCGGGGAATCCAGTCTATTATTTCAGTGTCAAAGGTCAGGGCATTGTTTGCCGGCCGGCTGCATGTTTCCCGCAACGACATTGTTCAAGTGGCCATTCCGGCTCTTCGCCATCGGCTGTTTTTGAATTTTGAAGGCCAGGCGATGGGCAAGACGACCGATGAAATTCTGGAGGCCGTTATAGAGGAAGCGGAGCGGGGACAATGAGCGAAGGATTGATCGTGTCGTTACTCGGGACGGACAGGAAGCGGAGGGAAGAACATGAATGAGGCCGGGGCAGGGAACAGTGAAGGCACGAAGAACACAGCGGCCGGTTTGGTTCCCCAGGAGGTGCTTCTTCGGCTGGAGCGTTCCTCCTTATGGGCTAAAGATCGCATACGCGGGACGATGCAGGGCAAACGCCGTTCCAAGCAGATGGGCAGTTCGCTCGATTTTGCCGATTACCGGCTGTATACTCCCGGAGACGATATCCGGCAATTGGACTGGAATGCCTACGGGAGGACAGGCAAGCCTTTCATTAAGCTGTATATGGATGAACAGGAGCTGCAGGTCAGCTTGTATGTGGACGGCTCGGCCTCGATGAAATTCGGCGCTTCCTCCAGAGGAGTCAATAAGTATCTATTTGCGCGTCAACTGGCTGCCTGTATCGGATACACGGCTTTGTGCGGCTACGACCGGGTCGGAATCGGTGTATTCAGCGACCGCTTGTACGCCCGGCTGCCGATGATGCGCGGCAAAGCATCCGCTCAGCGAATATTTGATTTTCTGGCACGGACCGAATCCCGGGAAGCGGGGGATATTGCCGCTGCCTTAAGCCATCCTTCGTCGCTGCCTGTCCGGCCCGGAATGAGCTGGGTCTTCTCCGATTTCCTGTATGAATCCGGAGTGGAGCAGGCGCTTTCCTCTCTGCTGGCCGCCGGTCAGGAGATCGCTGTCGTTCAGGTATTATCGCCGGAGGAGGTAGACCCGGAGCTGTTCGGGGATCTTCGGCTGATCGACGTGGAGTCGGGAAGCGGCAAGGAAGTGGCCATATCCGGTAAAATTATTAAGGAATATAAAGCCGCGGTCCATCAATATACGGAAGCGCTGCGCAAATATTGCTTTGAACGGGGCATTGCCTACCAGCTTGCAATAACGGATTCGCCGCTGTCTGTAACGATTACGGAGTTCAGGCGCAGCGGTTTATTGAAATAATTTGTTCGCGGACAGGGGCTGCCCTTCTGCAAATCGCTGCAGGATCAGGCTCCCTTGGTTTTGATCTGCAGATGAGGAACGATCCGTTGTAAATCGTATTGAAGCTCGAGGTGAGCCCTTATGTTCTTTGAATCGTTGGCCGGCTTGTGGTTTGCGTTGTCTTTGCCGGCCATCATCGTCATGTATTTGTTCAAAAGAAAATATATCGATACTCCTGTGTCCAGCCATCTGCTATGGAGCCGCGTCCTCAAGGATATCGAAGCGAATCGGCCGTGGCAAAAGCTGAGAAACCGACTGCTGATGCTCATCCAGCTATTGGCGGCGGCGCTTCTTGTGCTTGCATTGATGAAACCGTTCGTCTGGTCGGAACAGGAGGCCCGCGATCATGTCGTCCTCGTTGTCGACAACTCGGCCAGCATGCAGTCGCTCATCCGGAAGCCTTCGCAGGAAGGGGGTCCATATACCCGCTTGCAAGAGGCGAAGGACCGGATAAGGGAATGGGCGAAGCAAGAGGCTCGGGGAAGCCGGTTTACCGTCATTTCCGTTGGCGGCGTTCCTGAAGTGCGGCTTTCCTCGGACGACTCTTTCGCTGCTCTCGATCAAGCCCTTGCCGGAATTGACCCGTTCTATGGCACAGCCGCTTACGAAGAGGCGCTCTCGCTGGCTGCCGCCTTGACCCGTGAGGATCCCGAAGCGGAAATTCGCCTGGTAACCGACGGACAGTGGCCGGAATCGGCTGCGGCCGTTCGTCTGGACGTTCCGTGGACGGTGGATCAGCCAACCCGGTTGGATACGGACAATATTCAGGTTGTGCAATTCGGGGTCCGGGAGGACGGTACGGGGCAACGGACCGTTACTGCGGTGGCCACGGTTAAAAATTGGGGCGCACAGGAAGCCGTATTCGACGTATCCCTGTATGCCGCCGACAGGCTCGCGGAGACGAAGCAACTGCAGCTTGCCGCAGGGGAACAAAGAACCGTCTATTTCCAAGGGCTTCCCTCGGCGGATTACTATCGGTTGGATGCCGAAGCGGATGATGTGCTGCAAGAAGACAACACCGCTTACGCCTTCCTCTCCGGCGGCCGGCATTTAACCGCGGTTCTGGCCGGCGAAGGGAACCTGTTTTTGGAAAAGGCGCTTTCGCTGGCCGGTGTGGATTTGCTCAAGGTGCAGCGGAGCGGAGCGACGTTCGCCATTCCGGAGAGCCCGTTCGACTTCGTAGTCGTTGATGCGGTCGAGAACTCCGCTATTGCGGGGGCGGAATGGCAGGAACTGCTGGCCGACAAGCCGGTCTGGTATGTTCGTACCGGCCTGGAAGGAGCGGAAACCGCGGTCGGGGTTAACGATTATTCCGTGGCCGATCATCCGGTAACTCAATACATCTCTCTTCTCGATACGCATATTGCTTCCGCTCTGGCCGGGGAGCCGCCGGTATGGGCCAAGCCCATTATCACGGCCGGCCAGCTTCCTCTCGTCTATGCCGGGGAGGAGAATGGGCAGGAACGGCTGCTGTTTGCCTTCGACCTGCATGACTCCGATCTGCCGCTGCGTTCGGAATTTCCGATTCTGGTTCAGAATGCGGTAGAGTGGCTGGGCAAATCGCGGACGTCCAGCCTTGGTCTCGCCGCCGCTTCGGAGACGAGGGAGATTCCGGTCTCCCTGAAGGCGGCTCGCGCCCAATGGATAGCCGCGGACGGCGGGCAGGGATGGGACGCAGATATAGTGGATGGCCGGGTCTCCAGCCTGCAGACGGTTCCTCCTGTTCCGGGGCTGTACCGCTTCGTGGAATGGGATGAGAACGGAACGGAGCTGCAATCGAGATGGCTGGCGTCAGTGATGGATTCGCGCGAATCCAATCTGGCGATGCAGCCCGGGCTAACCTTCGGTTCCGGCAGCCAAGAGGAGGCCGGTCCGAAGGAGAGCGGGGCGGATGCCGGTGAATCTCCGGCTGTCCGGCAGGCGGAAGGAAAAGCACCGGTACCAGTCACCTCATGGCTGATCGTTCTGGTTATAATAGTTGTTTTATTGGAATGGGGGGTGTATCAGCGTGGGAATTCAGTTTAGCACCCCTTGGCTGCTGCTGCTCCTGCTTCCGGCCGTGTACTTGTTATACCGTTTCGGACGGGGAACCGTTCGGTTGAGCGGGAACAGGAAGCGACTTGCCATTGCCCTGAGAAGCGCCGTATTGCTGCTGCTCATCCTCGCTTTGGCCGGGATGCAGATCTATTCTGTTCTGGAGCGTAAAGCGGTCGTCTTCGTCCACGACCGTTCGGACAGCATGCCGGAATCCGCGGCTCCACTGCTCGACTGGATGAAACTGGCGGCTGATGCCAAAGGCACGGAGGATGCGGTAGGGGTTGTCGCCGCCGGGCTGGAACCTGCTGTGGAGCGCAAGCCCGATTCGCGGAATCTGGAGGGCTTCCAGTGGACAAGCCAGATTAATCGGCAATTCAGCAATCTGGAAGCGGGCTTGCGAGCGGCAGGCGGATTGCTGTCCGATGAGTATACATCGAGAATCGTTCTCGTCAGCGACGGGGAGGAGAACGCCGGCGATCTCCTGCGGCAAGCAAGGCTGCTTGGCGACAAAAACGTGCCGGTTGACGTCCTGTATGTTCCCAGGGAGAACGGACTGGATGTAGCGGTAGAGAGCATCAAAGTTCCGGAAAAGCTGTATCAGGCCGAGCAGTATACGCTGGAGGTCGTTCTGTCCAGTACGGAGGCCGTACAAGGTGAATTGCGCATCTATGAGGACAACCGGGAAATTTCGATCCAGCAGGTATCGCTGGAGCGGGGAGAGAACCGGTTCGCCCTGCAGAGTCTGGCCAAGGAACCCGGCTTTCACCGTTACCGGGCGGAAATCTATGTTCCCGGGGATACCCAAGCAGCGAACAATTCGGGGGCTGCCTTCAGCAGGGTGACGGGACCGCCGAAGGTGCTGATCGTTGAAGGCGAGCCCGGAACCTCCCAGAACTTGGCCTCGGTATTGGATTCGGGCCTTATCCCCTACGACATCCTCCCGCCGGAGATGCTATCCCGGGAGTTGGCCGGATACACTTCCTATGAGAGTATTCTGTTAAATAATGTTCCTGCCACCCGGATGTCCGAGCTTCAGATGAGCATGATAGAACAGGCGGTTCGTGACTACGGCGTAGGGCTGATCATGTTTGGCGGGGAGAACAGCTTCGGCTTGGGCGGTTATTTTCATACTCCGATCGAGAAAGCCCTGCCGGTTTATATGGATTTGCAAGGGAAGCGGGAGATCCCTTCCCTGGGACTTATTCTGGTGATTGATAAATCCGGCAGCATGTCCGGCGATAAAATAACATTGGCCCAGGAAGCGGCCACCCGAACGGTCGAGCTGCTTCGGGAGAAGGATACGCTCGGCATTCTGGCGTTCGATTCGAGCAACTGGTGGGTCTCCGAGCCGGATAAACTGACGGATAAAGAGAAGGTCATCGGGGAAATCAATTCGATCCCGGCCGATGGCGGAACGGAGATTTATCCTGCGTTGGAAGAGGCCTATGCCAAGCTTAAGCAGGTGGAAGCCCAGCGTAAGCATATCATCCTGCTTACCGACGGGCAATCGGCTACGAGTCAAAGCTACGAGCAGCTCACCGCCGGGATGACGGAAGACAATATTACATTATCCACCGTAGCGATCGGCGACGGGGCGGATACCCAGTTGTTAGAGCGGCTGGCCAACCTGGCCAAGGGAAGATACTACTTTACCAATGACCAGAGCACCGTCCCCGCAATATTCAGCCGCGAAGCGGTCATGGTTTCCCGCACGTATATTGTAGACCAACCCTTCGCACCGATCGTCGGGCAAGCGGCGGACTGGAGCAGTCTGTTCCGCAATGGAGTTCCGATGGTTCAGGCCTACATTGCCGCTACTCCCAAGGAGACGGCGGAAGTGGCCCTCATGAGTCCGGAACCCGATCCGCTGCTTGCCAGATGGCAGTATGGCTCCGGCAGGACGGTTGCCTGGACGAGCGATGTGACGGGCCGTTGGGCGAAGGATTGGATAGCCTGGGAAGGCTTCCCGGAAGCAATGAGTCAAATCATTAAATGGACGTTTCCGCAGTTTAACTCCTCTCCGCTCGAGATATCCACACAATTGAGAGGCAGTCAGCTTGCGTTGGATGTGAAAAGCCTCATGCCGGATTTTCAAGGAGAGCTTAAAGCGACGATAACTGACGAGGCTCTTGAGGCGCAGGAGGTGTCCCTTCATCCGGTTATACCGGGCCAATATACCGGGCAATTTCCGGTGACCCGGCCGGGGGCGTACTTGACTAAAATTGATGTCCTTCAATCGAAGGACGGAGAAGAAGATTCCGAAGTGATCGGAAGCATAACATCGGGCTTCGTCATTCCTTATTCGCCGGAGTACCGGATAACCGCTGGGGACGGCGAACAGAAGCTGCGCCGCCTGGCCGAGCTGACCGGAGGAAGAGTGCTCTCCGTGGATCGCCCGGAGGAGGTATTTGCCGTAGAGGCGGCAAGCAAGAAGCAGTATCGCGATTTGACCTGGCCGTTACTGGCGGCGGCGCTGCTGCTGTGGCTTGCGGATATCGCCGTACGCCGTCTGTCGATTCCGTGGAGTCGTTTGGTTGGTTCCCTGGTGTTCTGGAGAGGAAGCGGCACAGGAAACACAGATCCGTCCGAATCGTCGGAAGGATCGGAGCTATTCCGCCGATTGCAGCAATCGAAGAATAAGGGCGCCGACTCCGGGAAGGAAAGGGCGGACGGCGCTGCAGCTTCCGGAGGAATGATTCGCTCCGCATTAGCTGAAGAGAAGCCGGTACCGGAGCAGCGATCGACCCCGGGGAACACTTTCGGGCATGGAACGAAGGACTCCGGAGAACCCCCGGGTCTTGCGGATTCCGGGAGGGATTCTGCGGCAGCCCGTAAGGAAGAAGCCAAGCACTCGAAGGATGACACCATGAACCGGCTGCTTGCCGCCAAAAAACGCAGAAAATTATAAATGAGTCAGAAAAAAGAATAAAGTCGGAGAAAAAGGCGGTTTCTGGAAAAATATCGCGAGTATTGGCGTGATGACTGGAAATTTTACTCTATTTCCGCTACACTGTTTGTAAGACTTGTCGCATTCTGTCAAGCGGGAGGAAGGCCATGCAAAGAAACAATTTTTCCATCGGTGTATTGTTAATAGGAATTGCCGTTGTTCTGATTTTGGGCAAACTGGGCGTTTTCAGCTTCCTGGGTTACATCTTCTGGCCGTTGATCGTACTTGCGGTCGGCCTCGGGCTGCACTTTCTGTTCTTCAGCAAAGTTTTGCCTTCCGGGGTGCTGGTTCCCGGCGGAATGCTGGTCACCTATTCGGTATTGTTTTTCCTGTGTAATTTGTTCGGCTGGCACTGGATGAAATATTTATGGCCATTCTTTATTTTCGGTGTCGCCGTCGGACTGTACGAGCTGTATCTGTTTGACCGCAACAGTCCGAGGCAGCTGTGGTTGGTTTCCATTGTGCTGGCAGTTATATCGGCTGTGTTCTTTGCGTTAATGTTTATCTTTACCGGGGGTATCTATGTTGTAGCGGCTATTTTGCTTGCAGCGGGATTGTTCATGGTGCTGCGCAGACCCAAGACCTGGTAACCGTTACCGGCATACAGCTCAGCCTTGATTTTTGCAGGGCATAAGCGTATAATAGGTATGATAATGAGGCGTCGGCGCTTAAAGGTCCGACGCTTCTTTCGTGGACGGGACGAACAACGGATTCATCCGGAACAAGCTCGGTGAATTTTTGCTTTCGTTACTCTATTCGTCAGAGAGGACAGACATTTTATGCACGCAAGAGATAAAATTAAGAACATAGCGATTATTGCACACGTAGACCACGGCAAAACAACATTAGTGGACCAATTGCTGAGGCAGTCCGGCACGTTCCGCGAGAACGAAGCGCTGCAGGAACGCGCTATGGATTCCAATGATCTGGAGCGGGAGCGGGGCATTACTATTCTTGCTAAGAATACATCCATCCATTACAAAGATTATCTAATTAATATTGTTGACACTCCGGGCCACGCCGATTTCGGCGGAGAGGTAGAGCGGATCATGAAGATGGTAGACGGAGTGCTTCTGGTTGTCGATTCGTTCGAGGGCTGTATGCCGCAGACCAAATTCGTACTTCGCAAAGCATTGGAGCATCAGCTTCAGCCGATTGTTGTCGTCAACAAAATCGATCGTCCGAACGCACGGCCGACCGAGGTGATCGACGAGGTTCTGGAGCTGTTCATTGAGCTGGAAGCGAATGACGAACAACTGGATTTCCCCGTTGTCTATGCTTCCGGGCTGCAGGGCAAATCGAGCCTGGACCCCGATGTTCAAGGCGACACGATGGAAGCTCTTTACGAAGCTATCGTCCGGCATATCCCATCGCCTACAGAAAGCGTAGAGAAGCCTCTTCAGTTCCAGGTTACATTGATGGACTATAATGAATATCTGGGCCGTATCGCCATCGGCCGCGTGAACCGGGGACAGATCCGGCAAGGCCAGCCGGTGGCGGTTATAACCCGCGAAGGCGGAACCAAGCACGCAAGGGTGGAGAAGCTGTTCGGGTTCCAGGGATTGAAGCGGATTGAAGTCCCGGAAGCGGGAGCCGGGGATATTGTAGCCATTGCCGGGATTAAAGATATCAACATCGGCGAGACGATCGCAGACCCGGCCAACCCGGAGGCGCTGCCCGTTCTGAAAATAGACGAGCCTACCTTGCAGATGACTTTCCTGGTCAACAACAGCCCGTTTGCCGGAAGAGAAGGGAAATGGGTCACCTCCCGTAAGCTTCGCGAACGACTGGACAAGGAACTGGAGACGGATGTCAGCCTGCGGGTGGAAGAAACCGACAGCCCGGATGCGTTCATCGTTTCCGGAAGGGGAGAGCTGCACCTGGGCATTCTGATCGAAAATATGCGCCGGGAAGGATTCGAGATGCAGGTATCCAAGCCCGAAGTCATTATTAAAACGATCGACGGCCAGAAGATGGAGCCGATTGAGCGGCTCATTATCGATATCCCCGAGGAAAGCATGGGGGCGGTCATGGAAAGTCTCGGCACGCGCAAAGCAGAAATGGTGAATATGACAAATAACGGCGGGCAGGTCCGGTTGGAATTTCTTATTCCGGCACGCGGTCTGATCGGATACCGTACCCATTTTCTTACACTGACCCGCGGATATGGGATTATGAATCACGCCTTTGACAGCTATGGCCCCTACCAAGGAAGCGGGGTCGGCGGAAGACATCAGGGCGTTCTCGTGTCCAGCGAAACCGGTGTAGCGACCTTGTATGGGATTCTATCTATTGAGGACCGTGGAACTCTCTTCCTTGAACCCGGAGCGGAGGTCTACGAAGGAATGATCGTAGGTGAGCATAACCGGGATAATGACATTATAGTCAACATCTGTAAGGAAAAGCAGTTGACCAACGTTCGTTCCGCAACGAAGGAAGATACGGTCAAAATGAAAACGCCGCGGTTATACAGTCTGGAACAGGCTCTGGAGTATTTGAACGATGATGAATATTGCGAAATCACTCCTAAATCGATCCGGCTGCGCAAGAAAATACTAAACAAAAGTGAGAGGGAGCGGGCAGAAAAGCATCGCAAATTGTCCGAAGCCAACAGTTAAGGAGGTCGATCGGCCGTGGGAGGGCTGAACGAATGGTTTTTTAACCATCCGTGGATAACTTATTTCATTATTTATGTTGCTCTTGCCTATGTTTATAATAAAGTGTTCAAGGTGCAGAAGAGGCTTCCGATTCTGAAGGAGATTCTCATTTATATTATTTTGGCCATCGGTTCGTTCATTCTCCTGCTGTTTCAGCTCGATCTGCAGCTCCCGATCATTCCCAGCCTCGCTGTCGCGGTCGGACTCATGTTTATCGTCCGAATCCGCTACTGGATAACGGATCGGCAGAAGAAACAGGAATAAGGCAGGATTAAGCTTTCCGCCGGTTGAAGAAAGCAAGCTTGCGGCAGTGCCTAGGCAACATTTATCTGATTCGAAAGGGCTGACGTTAATGAATTTGCGGGATGCGCTTTTCAATTGGCTGCAGATCAAAATTGTATCGGACGCCCGTCCTGAAGACGGTGCGGCTAGGAACAGTCTGGAGTTTTTCGAGAAGATCTTAACGGAAGACCATCATTTGACCCGGGTTGAAATGTCGTTGCTGAATGACCATACTTATCGGATACAATATACCGTTAACGGAGTGCAAGAGGAGCAGTTGGCGGAACGGGAAATGGCCGAGCAGCTGCTGGAAGATATTCAATCCAACCCTCAGTATGGCCGGCCCGAGACGTCCCGGCGCTGCGATTCTCCATAGTTGTCAGGTAGTACTTCTTCGTATGCATATGCTATAATAAGAATATGACATTATCGGAGGTAGGGAGGGCGAGTATATGGCTGATGCCATAACCGCTTTGCCGGAGACACAGTATGAGCAGTTTCGGAAGGACAAATTCGTGCTGCCCGAAAATTATGTTCCAAGAGCTGCAGATAAATCGAACGGACAAGATGCAGAAAGCCTAGCTGTGAGTATATAGCTAGGCTTTCTTGCATTTATACTGCCTCGGGTAGTGGAGCCGCTTGAAAAGGGTTGTATAAATCTCCTCATTCCTCCATATATTGCTTTACTAAATAATTTGAGTCGCTACTGTTGATTTTTCTGTTGAGGAGGAGGACTATCGGCCGGAGTTATATCTTGCGGCACCTGCGGCATAATTCTCCCGATAATATCGCCAAGCTCTTCAGCGAAACCGGCCATCGGGCGGCCTTTCTGGATATCTTCGCGCATTTCCCGGATTCGTTGTCCCATATCGAGATCTGCCGTAACCAGTGCATTCACACCGTACTTATCCTTTCTCAACGCTTCGGCGGCCGAATATTTGATGGAGTCGACACGCGCGCGGTCCAGATCTGGCTTAACGTTAATTCCGACGATCGCCGTATTTCCCATAACGACGCATGTGGCATCCTCGACTTGTGGAATAGATTTAACGATGGTTTCCAGATGAGTAGCTATCGCATCATTGTTCATTGGCTGTTGGTCCGGGTTCGTTTGTTGGCTTTGAACCTGGTTGCCGGATGGTGCTCCTCCTCCCGAAGACGCCCCCGGTTGGCCGGCAGTCTGACAGCCCGACAGCATAACGATAACTAATGCAATAACCAAAAGCATTCTCATGACATGATCGTCCTTTCTTCTAAAATCAAGCTACCGATAGTTTGTCCTTACAGTTTTTTTCTTATGTATTCCGCTCGATTAACCGATAACGTGGAGGGATTCCTTATGAAAAAAATTTATGTACTGGACACCAATGTGCTGTTACAGGATCCTAACGCCGTATTTGCCTTCCAGGATAATGAAGTGATCATTCCCGCAACCGTGTTGGAAGAAATTGACTCTAAGAAGAGGCTTGCGGATGAGATCGGTCGGAATGCCCGCTACGTATCCCGTTTGCTCGATGGATTCCGAAGCCAGGGCAGACTTCACGATGGGGTCACATTGGAGAACGGTGGAAGCTTGAAGGTAGAATTGAACCATCGAAGCTTCCTCAAGATGCAGGATGTCTTTGGAGAAATGACGAACGATAACCGGATTCTCGCCGTGGCCATGAATTATTGGACGGAAGAGCAAAGCAAGCCCAATCCCAGACCGGTTATCCTTGTCAGCAAAGATTCGCTTGTCCGAATCAAGGCGGATGTTCTCGGGTTAATGGCGGAAGATTATTTATCGGATCGGGTAGTCAGCTTATCGGAAATGTATACCGGATGGGTCACCCTGAAGGTTCACCCGTCTATAATCGATGAGTTTTATTCTTTCAGAAAGATAAATTTAAGCAGTTTGCCGGCATCCTTGACTCTGCTACCTAATGAATTTGTTATTCTCAAGGATGAGATGGGCACGGCGAAATCGGCCCTTCTGAAGGTGAGTGCGGACGGCAGAAGGCTGGAGTCGCTGCATTTGAGCAATGACCCGGTATGGGGAATTACGGCCCGCAATGCCCAGCAGAGAATGGCTCTGGAATTGCTGCTGAATGACGATATCCCGCTAGTTACGTTAACCGGTAGAGCGGGGACGGGGAAGACTCTTCTGACTTTGGCGGCGGGACTGCTTAAAACAGAAGACGAGAACCAATATAAGAAGCTGTTAATTGCCAGACCGGTCGTCCCGATGGGGAAAGACATCGGTTATTTGCCGGGAGAGAAGGAAGAGAAGCTCCGTCCGTGGATGCAGCCGATCTACGATAATCTGGAATACCTGTTCGATACGAAGAAAACGGGAGACATTGATAAAATACTGGCCGGGATGGGCAGCATTCAAGTAGAAGCTCTGACGTATATCCGCGGCCGTTCCATTCCGGGACAATTCATCATTATCGATGAAGCGCAAAATTTATCACGCCATGAAGTGAAGACTATTGTCTCCCGCGTCGGGGAGGGCAGCAAAATCGTACTGCTAGGTGATCCGGAGCAAATCGATCATCCGTATCTCGATTCTTCCAGCAACGGGCTCACTTATGTTGTCGAAAGGTTTAAACAGGAGGCTATAAGCGGACATATTACTTTGCAAAGAGGGGAAAGATCGCGGTTGGCGCAGCTGGCGGCCGATCTGTTATAGGCGGCTGTCGCGGCTTTTCAACTTGGCGTTATAGCATAGGGCCGGATCTTAAGGAAAGCTCCTTAGGTCCGGTTCCTTTTTCTATTCCCCCAAAAATAGGAGGAATCGCGACGTTTTTTTTGCTATGATAGAAAAATAAAGAAATACAACACTGGAATGGATTCTCCGCAATGGGTATGGAGGCACCCGCGCTGCTAGCCTCGTATGAAACAGGAGTAAGGAGAGTTTTGGATGTGACTAGGAAAAAGAGCTTGATCGTACTGTTTATTATTCTTGGATTATCAATACTGCTTATTTCGAGAGTTATGGGCCCGGGCGGAAGTCCCAAGGCCGGATCGGTTTCGGGCAAAGACCTGTTTGCCAAAAATGCGGACGGGCTCTCCGACAGCGAGGAACAGATTATACATCTCGCCGTTTCTATGAAACCGGAAGAGTATGCTGCATTGGAAAAATGGGTGGGCGACTATTCGGCACACGGAGTGAAGGTGGAATTGACCAACCTGCCCCTGGAGGAAGCTTACGACGTATTGAAGCAGGCCTCCCAATTGGGAGAAGCCCCGGACATCATGCTTCTGAATAACGCTTGGGTCAACGAGTTTGCTGCTCTAGGTTATCTGAGGCCTGTTGACGAGCTGTTGGACAGCGACCCGCAAGCCCAGAGATTGTCCGCCGTCATGAATCAGGTGAAGTGGAACGGCTATATCTGGGGAATTCCGAAGGATGTAGATCCTTATATTCTTGCCTGGAACAAGCAGAAGGCTGAAGAAATACAAGCGGAAGAACCGCCCCAAACTGCGGAGGAACTGTTGCAATGGAACTCCCAATTTATGAATCCCGACGAGAAAAAATACGGGGTTTATTATCATCCGGGAGATCCCTATGCGCTTCTTTCGTTGCTGTCCGCTCTCGGGGTACCGTCCATAGACGGAGTCAACCCGCTGGCCAAGCTGGACGATCCGGAGACATTGAAGGCGCTGGAAACCTTCTTTAACCCCCGGAATGCAAGCTGGGATGCGAATCTGCTGCAGATGAATTTCCCGCTCCCGTCCAAAGAATGGGATCCGTGGAAGCAGTTGACCGAAGGGAATCTTGCGGCCATGATTACAACGGTATCGGATTTCAAGCGGAATGAGAATGATCAAATAGCTTTAAGCGCTTTGCCGATGGTGGCGGAGGGAGAGAGACAGACGGGAACATGGCTGAAGGGAAGAAGCTACGCCGTTTCATCCCGGCCCGGGAACGAGGCTGCCGTTAATGATTTGCTGAGGGAGCTGACTTCTCTCAACACGGAAATGAAGCTGTGGGGGGAAGCTAAGGTGCTCCCGGCTCATGTAGCGGCTTATTCCACTCCGGAATTAAGGAATGATCCGTCATACCGCTCCTATACCTGGTTGCTGGAGCAGGGTAATCTGCTGCCGGTACAAATCGACTCCGCCAAGCGGCTCAATGCCCTGGCTGCCGAAATGGGAATGATGTACCGGGGAGAGCAGCCCTTGAGCGAGTTCGCGGCCAAGGCGGCAGCCCTGTGGAAGGACGAGTAACCGCTCTGGGAATAGGCCGTTTGTTCCAAACGGCAGCTGCGAAATATATAAACAAAAAGCTGAAGCTAATTAAGCTTCAGCTTTAATTTTAGGGTGAACATTCCCTTGTCTGTCGTCACTTCCGAGGCGTGAATGAAGGGAACGAACGTTTCCGGGGAAAAGCCGAGAGGAAATTCTTCCTCTAATGCCCGGTTCGTGGTATCTGGAAGCACAAACCCGTTAAAGGTTAATTGTTCAACCCGGAACTGCAGCCTGTTCTTAGGCTTGTTCTCGATGATATATCGTCCCTGGATGGAAACCTCGACATCATCTTCCTTGCCATCCGCTGTAAATAGGCCGTCTTCGAATGAAAAATCGATGTTTTCGAACAAAGGGTTTTTCTCCCGGAAATAATCGATCAGCTCCTGATCGCTGATTTGAAAAGTAAGTCCGTTTAAATATTTATTAGTTCCGCCATTATTAAATAAATCCGAGATGTCGTTCATTTCATCAGCGATTGCCTGAAAATAGGTTCGGAACACCGGCAAGCCTTTTTCCTGCCAGGCGGTAGTCAGGTCAACCATTTGCTGAAACACCTCCGCTGCTTCCTCGGAAGCTGCCAATTGGTCGTCCACTTCCTGCTGTAAGGCCAGCACACGCTCTCTTTGCCGGATGAATTCCTCTTTGACCCGCTTGAGCTCGATTTCGTCTTCCTTCAATTGATCGCGGGTTCGTTTCAACTGCTGGTAGGAATCGCTGTATGCATTTAACTTTCGTTTATCGTTCTCCAGAATCATATTTAAATATTGATAGATGGAAATGGCGTCGGAGAACGAATCGGCGTTAAACATGAGCATCCATAGATTGTCGCGTTCCCCCATATAGTAGGCTCTTAATATTTTTCCGGCATGCTCGCGGGTCCGAACGAGACGTTCCTGTTCCGCCCCGATTTCCTTCTCCGTCTCGGTAATCCGCTTGGCGATTTCCGCTTCGCGCCCGGTCAGTCTGGCAATTTCCCGGTCGATTTCATATATGGTCAAGCTTTTCTGCAGCAATTGCTTGATTTCATCGAGTGAAGGCTCGGACTCCGCGAGCAGGAAAGGGGGGCCGGACAAACAGAGAATGAGACAGATGCCTACCAGCAGGGAATTGCGAATAAGCTTGGCCATGACATTCCCCTTCATTTTACTTGTACTCTCTCTATTTTATAAAAATAGATGTTAAATGATGCCAAAAAACTTCCCGCCGCAGAAAGTTTAAGAGCCGCGGCGGGATGCCTCCGTTCCTTATTTGGAGCTGTTCATCATTAATTTCAGAACCTCGGTTAACGGTCTGGTCTTCTCCGGAATTTCTTTCGTGAAGACCGGGGCTTCGTTAATCCGGTCGTAAGCTTGCCTTACATGGATAAGACGTACCGGATCTTCCTGTCCCATTCCTAATTCCGTATGGATCGTCAGCTCCCGGATAAATCCGCCATTGTCCACGGCTACGGAGAGCTTGCCCAATCCCAATTTAATTTCACCCGCCGCTTGTTTCCAAACGGCCGCCTGTTCCTCGGCTAGCAAGCCGTTTTCCTTCAAATCATCAATGATTAAAGGCCATTGTTCCTTTAAGGCTTCGGTTATCGCTTGAGAATTGTCCTCTGTTATGTTCACTTCAATGACGGTGTGCCCATTTGCATTCGGTTGATCCGCCTTGGCGAACCATTTTTCGTCAAGGGCTGCAAACAAGCGGGTAGACAACTGGGACGCTATATTCATAACGTTATGCAGCCGTTCCGGTGATAGCTTGCCGGTTCCTCCCGACATTTCGGACAATGCGTCCAAATCGAGGGAAAAGTATTCATCCTTGGGGTTGATCAATGGTATATTAACATAAATATGATTCTCGTTAAGAATCAGCGGAAGGGTCATCACGGCAGACGAATCAGCCGACGCAAGCTCCAGCTCCGATTCCAGACGAAGAGGATTAACGGAGGCAATGCCCGACCAGCTCCATTTTCCATTAGTCACCAATTGGGCGAGAGATTGCGAGACGGGACTGCTCTGACCGCTGTCTTCCGGCTCTCCCCACTTTATTCTTGCTTCTCCGGCGAAGGAATAGCTGTTGATTTCCTTCTGTTTTTCCAAGGCGCTGATTACTTGTTCTTTCCATTTCGCATTAGATGCTCCGCATCCGCTGAGCACCAACAGCAAGGATAACAATGCCGCGAACGGAATCCATTTGGTTAATCGCAAATAAGGTCTCTCCTTTGTCTAAAATCTTTTACCATTATACCGTTTATATTTAAACTTGTCTTTACGAATCATGGGAAGCAAGCACTTTTGGGAAGGGGACATATTGAAACATGCAGCAAGGAAAAAAGCCATTAATCGACTGGATTCGCCGCCGCCTAGAGGCCAGTCCGGAGAAAGCGGCAACGTTCCGGGATTTCATGGAGTGGTGCCTCTATCAGCCTGATTACGGTTACTATATGAGTGAGAAGAGTAAAGTGGGCAGAGACGGAGATTATTATACAAGCGCTGCTATAGGCGGAGTAATGGGCATCATGGTCGCCCGATTGATGCTCAAGCTGTCCGAATCCTGGAGAGGCGGGCGGATAGTCTGGGTGGAATGGGGAGGAGGGACCGGACAGTTGGCCAAACAGATATTGGACGAGGTCCGTTCCTCGGACCCCGAAATATATGAGCGGCTGACCTATTTTGTGATTGAAAAAAGCCCGTTTCATCTGCAGCGCCAACGGGAAACGCTGCTTGACCACCAGCAGGCGGTATGTTTTATAGACGAGGAATTATGGGAGAAAGAGGGCAGCCGGCGGACGGTCATTTTTTCCAATGAGCTGCTGGATGCCTTTCCGGTTCATCGTGTCCAATGGTCCGAGGGCAGGCTGAAGGAGCAACGGGTTTACTGGAACGAAGAGGAGGGCCGTTTTGCGAGCCGTTGGACGCCTGCGGAAGATAAGAGGCTTGAGCGCTATTTGGAACGGAACCAAATCACTTTAACGGAAGGACAGACGGCGGAAATTAACTTGTCGGCAGAGGAATGGATCGGCCGCCAGGCCGCCCGGTTGGAGGAAGGGAGTCTGGTGACGGTGGATTACGGGGATGTGGCGGAAGAGCTTTATTCCCAACACCGGATGAACGGCACCCTGATGTGCTACCGGGATCACCTCGCGGGGGATTACCCTCTGGAACATATCGGGGAGCAGGATATGACCTCGCATGTCAATTTCTCGGCCTGCATCCGTGCCGGTCAGGAATCGGGGATCCGGGAGTGGAGTCTGATGACGCAGAAGCAGTTTCTGGTCGAGCAGGGAATTTTCAGCCTGCTTCAGAATCATTCCGGCAGTGATCCGTTCAGTCCGGAAGCGAGACGTAACCGGGCCGTTCGCCAGCTTCTGATCAGCGATGGGATGAGCGAGCTGTTTAAAGTGCTGGTGCAAACCAAATAACTAAACGAATAGATAAGGGGGCTTTGCGGCGTATTTTGTCTGCTTAGTCATTGGATTGGCGACTTATTCTACTTCAGTCAAAGCTCCAAGAAGTGGCTTCGGAAAATCATTAATACATATGAAAAAAAGGCGGCCGATAACGGTCGCCTTCTGTGGTTTAATGTCAATATTCGCTTTACAGCTCCATCCGGAAGAAGGACCAATACGTAAAGCCGGTAAAAGAGATGAGCATGTACCCCCAAAACATAAGTATGTAGGTACGCTCGGAAAGATTCATGTAGCCCAATAATACGAATAATGCGGTTTGGAAAAAGAAAATCAAAGCCATCGGTACCATGTCGCCGGCCAAAGCCATTAGTCCGATTGCGAGTGTCCAAAAGCCAAGAACGCGATACATGCGTGCCATCCTGACATCCTCCTCTCTAATGCAACGTTCATTATCACTCACTTCATTATACAGTTCAACATTCCGGGTGTAAACGGTAAACGGTGACGAATTCGTAAACTTTTGTGACGAGCTATTACGCGAATAGTTTATCCTTTTCTTTCGAAAAACATGTATGGACGTCAAAAAAAATGGAAATAGCTTTAGTATCAAATAGATTCTATGAACTCTAGTATGGGCATAGAGATAAATTAACGGGGAGACCGCATAGATGGGTCACGATGTTATTATGGTTTGAATCCACTCTTGCAATATCTTTTTATTATTGGTTGGGAGGTATTTAGATGTCGGCAGTTAGACAAGATGCTTGGAGCGAAGAAGACGATCTGATTCTTGCGGAGGTGACGTTAAGGCATATTCGTGACGGCAGCACCCAGTTAACCGCCTTCGAAGAAGTAGGCGAAAAAATCGGCCGGACCGCCGCAGCCTGCGGATTCCGCTGGAATAGCTGTGTTCGGAAAAAATATGAAGCAGCCATTCAAATAGCAAAGGCCCAACGGCAGAAGCGTCATCAAATGAAAAAACAGACGGGAATGCCGGTTTCCAGCGTTTCCTCGGTGGCGGTATTGGAGGGGGAAGCAGGGCTGAAGGGTGATCTTCTGAGTGAAGAGACCCTATCTATCGATGCCGTGATCCGCTTTTTGAAGCAGTGGAAGACATCCTATCAGGAGATGTCCCGCCAGACCAAATCTATGGAAAGAGAGCTTCAAGAGCTTCAGGAGGAGTTCGAGCTGTTAAAGCAGGAGAACGAGAAGCTAAGCAAGCAGGTCAATGAGGTGCAGAGCGATTATCAGGTTGTCAATGACGACTACCGGGCATTGATTCAAATCATGGACCGGGCTCGCAAGATGGCGTTTTTGGTGGAAGAGGATGACGACAAAAAATCGAGATTCAAAATGGATGCCAATGGCAATCTCGAAAGAATTGAATAGCCACGGCTATTCCGGCAGATCCGGCGTTCCTATTATTGGGAGCGGCGGATCTTTTTTTAGAAACGAATGTAAGCGGAATTGACCACTCGCCTCGTTTTTTTCGAAAGCTTTCAAATGGTTTTTGTCGGTTCAGACCGTTTCTCATACAAAGTTCTTACTTAGTTAATGTAATGCAAAACAAGATTCCTATAGCATAAAAAGCATTTCTAATACCGGGCTATTCATCTTCAATTCCGGAGGCTTCCCGTCAACTACCCGGGAATACGCTTCGAAGGCATACGCCCCTTTTGTGAATGGATTTTACAGGGCTCCGTCAGGAGCTTTTTTGATTTTGTCGGGTGTGTATTTTTAAAAAGAAAAGGTTGCGATAAAGCGTGAATAAGAAGTACGATGAAGCTGTAAGATTATTTGCTTATATAAAAGTGGGCCGTTATAAAAAGAGATTACTTTCGATAGAAATCGGAGATAACAACGATTGAAAGCCCGGCATTGTTTCGCAGTACGTGAAGCGGCTGCCAATTATAAATAAGATTGTACAGAAACCGAAAGTGGATGATTTCTATGTATATTCGAGTTGTCGGAGGCGGCTCGGTCGGGCTGCTGCTGGCCGGCAAGCTGGCAGGTGCGGATAGTATAGGGGTTCGTGTGGAGATCGTTTGCCGGACCGCTGTCCAGGCTGCCGAGATCGCACGCTCAGGGCTATCCGTTATTTCGCTGGAAGGAGAACGGCGGATAGTGAAGCCGGAGGTGTCTTCTTTCGAAGAAGAAGCATTTGCGGAGAAATCGAAGCCCGATTGGATTCTTCTGGCCCTCAAGCAGAAGGATTTGGACGAACGCGTATTGAAGTGGCTTTCCCGTCAGGTCGGAACTCATACAGGTGTAGTTGGTTTTCAGAACGGAATAGGGCACGAGGAATTGCTGCCGTCAGCACTTCCTTCGACCGCTATATATTTGGCCGTTACCACCGAGGGCGCCCGCAGAAGATCTTCTGTAGAGGTGGAGCATACGGGAATGGGAGTGACGCGCATCGGCAGAGCATTACGGCGGGGTTCTGCTGCAATGTCGCCCGTACACCGTCCATATGAAGAAAAGCTGGTTCAGATCATGCACCAGGCCGGTTTCGATGCCCGATGGACGGATCATATTGAAAGGTATAGCTGGAATAAGCTGGTCATTAATTCGATTGTCAATCCGTTAACCGCTTTGCTTGGTATACGGAACGGCGCTTTGATTCATAATGCGGAGCTTGTAAAGCTCGCCCAAATTTTGCTGGCGGAAGCCGGAACGGTGGCTGAAAGCAGAGGCATTCTGTTGGATGAAGATTTATGGGAACAGATCATGAACGTATGTGAACGGACCGCTGCCAATCATTCCTCCATGCTGCAGGATGTGTCTGCCGGGCGAAGGACGGAGATTGACTGGATTAACGGAAGCCTGGTCAGGATAGCCCGTGAAGAAGGAATAGACGCACCGACCCATCGGGCTTTATATCATTTAATTAAGGGGATGGAGGCAGAGGAGTGATTTTGACTAAAATAACCGGGATGTGTACAATCAAATTGAACCTGATCACTATCACTTATACATACCTTAATGACAAGGGGGCCGTTCGATGAAGCTGGAACCTTATGAACGGAAAGCCGGCCAGCCATTGGCCGAGGATTATGAGCATCACTTCGAACGGGTGCGTGATATATACGAGTATAACGTATGGGATGAAACAAGCTGGGAAAGAAGGGCCGCTTGGCTCGATCAACCGCGTTTGTCCGCCAACCGGACGGAACTGGTACACAATCTTATCCGTTATAACGACAAGCTCGGGAACGAACCGCAGAGCTTCGAATCGTTAGAGCTGCTCCGCCGTCCGGAAACGCTCGTTATTGTCGGTGGACAGCAGGCGGGCTTGTTCACCGGACCGCTGCTGGTCATTTATAAGGCGGCCACTATTATTCAGGCGGCAAGGCACGCAGCGGAGAGGCTGAATCGTCCAGTTGTCCCGGTATTCTGGATCGCCGGCGAAGATCATGATTTTGATGAAGTCAACCATACTTATGTCCTGACACAGCAGATGCAGGTACAGAAGCTGAAGCTGGACAATCCTTCGGGAGGCCGGACTTCGGTCAGCAGGCTTGTAATCGACAATTGGGAGGATGCGTTGACTCAATTGGATCACAGTCTGATAGATACCGAGTTTAAAGCCCCTCTTCTGGAGAAGCTGATGGAGCTCGCGGGTAAATCGTCTACGCTCAGCGAATTTTTCGGACGAATCATGGCATGGCTGTTCGGCAAGCATGGGCTTGTGCTGCTGGACTCCGATGATCCGGGGATCCGCAAGCTCGAGGGTCCGATGTTTGCCCGCCTGCTGGAGAAGCATGCCGAAGTGAACAAAGCGGCGCTTAGCGGTTCGGAGCAGGTGAAGAACCTCGGGTATATTCCTCAGGCGGAAGCCCATCCGGATAGCGCTCATCTATTTGTGTTCGAGGAGAACGGAGAGAGAGTTCTGCTGTATCGCGGCGGAGACGGTCTCACGGACCGGAAGCAAGAAAGGCGTTACGATCTGGCGCAGCTTGTGGAGCTGGCTTCGCAGAGCCCGGAGCGGTTCAGCAATAATGTAATGACCCGCCCTCTCATGCAGGATTACCTGCTTCCGGTTCTGGGGGCCGTGCTGGGGCCGGGGGAAATTGCCTATTGGGGAATGACCCGCCCCATCTTTGATACAATGGGGATGCAGATGCCGATTCTCCTGCCCCGCAGGGAGCATACCCTGTTAGAGGGGACCATTCAGAAGCATATGGACAAATTCGGACTGACTCTTGATGATGTTCAGCATCGGTTTGAAGAGAAGAAGCAGGAATGGTTGAGGGAGAAAGACGAGCTTAGGCTGGAGGAGCGCTTTGCGGAAGTGAAGGAACAGTTCTCCAAGCTTTATCGGCCGCTGCTCGAAACGGTCGGCTCTATCAATCCCGGAATGGCCAAACTGGGCCAAGCCAATGAGCAGAAAATACTGGAGCAAATCGAGTTTCTCGAGACCCGTTCCACGGAAGCGAGTCTGGCCCAGCATGAAGCCGCTATAAGACAACTGGAGCGAATCCGTCTGACCTTGTTTCCGCTTGGCCGGAGCCAGGAAAGAGTGTATAATATTTTTTCCTATTTGAACAAGTATGGCACGGATTGGCTGGATGAGCTGGTTCGCCAGCCGCTATCGCTTAGGCCGGTTCACTCGATTATTTATTTCTAGACGCCATACGGCTGGAACTGAGCAAGGCCGACTTTTGTCGGAGCATATATATGTTAGGAGGATGTTCATGAATACGAAAGAAAGAAGCATTATCGCCGATCCGTCCTTGGCGCCGGAAGGACATCTAAAGATTGATTGGGTTGACGCACATATGCCGGTATTGAACCGGATCAAAGCGCAGTTCGAGAAGGAGAAGCCTTTTCAAGGACTGAAGGTAGCCATTTCTTTGCATCTGGAAGCCAAAACGGCCTACCTGGCGAAAGTCGTTCAGGCAGGAGGGGCGGAGGTAGCCATTACCGGAAGCAACCCGCTGTCCACCCAGGATGATGTTTGCGCCGCATTGGTGGAAGACGGAATTACCGTCTTTGCCAAATATAATCCCGATCCGAAAGAGTATAAAGAGCTGATGATCAAAACATTGGAGACGGAGCCGGATTTACTGATCGACGACGGCGGCGATCTGGTTTCGATCCTCCATTCCGAACGCAGGGATTTGTTGAAGAACATCCGCGGCGGCGCGGAGGAAACGACGACCGGTATTCTTCGTTTGAAGGCCATGGAGAAAGAAGGCCAGCTTCAGTTCCCGATGGTGGCCGTCAATGATGCATTCTGCAAATATTTGTTTGATAACCGTTATGGGACAGGTCAATCCGTATGGGACGGCATCAACCGCACGACCAACCTTGTAGTCGCGGGCAAAACCGTTGTAGTGGTCGGTTACGGATGGTGCGGCAAGGGAGTGGCCAAGCGTGCTCAGGGACTCGGAGCCAATGTAATTGTTACCGAAATCGATGCAATTAAAGCGGTGGAAGCGTACATGGACGGCTTCCAGGTAATGCCCATGCTGGAGGCGGCCAAGGTAGGCGACTTCTTCGTCACCGTTACCGGTAACCGCGATGTCATTCGCGGCGAGCATTACAAGGTTATGAAGGACGGAGCCATTCTGTCCAACGCGGGACATTTCGACGTCGAAGTGAATAAACCGGAATTGGAGGCACTGGCTGTTTCCAAAAGGACCGTTCGACGCAACATTGAAGAGTATAAGCTGGCCGACGGGCGCAAGTTCTATATTCTGGCGGAAGGCCGGCTGGTGAACCTGGCGGCAGGCGACGGCCACCCCGCTGAAATTATGGATATGACCTTCGCTCTGCAGGCCATGTCTCTGAAATATGTGAATGAAAAGTATAAAGAAATCGGCAATAAGGTAGTAAATGTTCCTTATGAACTGGATGAGCAAGTTGCCCGGTTCAAACTGGAATCGCTCGGAATCTCGATTGATCGACTATCTCAGGAGCAGATCGATTACTTGGACAGCTGGGCGGCCCACGAATAATCGAAACCGGCCCCGGGACGGCAGTCAAGCTTAAGGTTTGGGACGAAAGAAGCCGGGTCTTAAGCCGAGTGTCTTATTGGAAATAATAAGAATAGCATTTTTGGACCGTACTTAATCGTGCGGTCCTTTTTATTTTTTCGAATTGCCTAATTATGGAGTGAATGGAATTTGTTTAAATCAAAGGGACATTTCACCTCAAAAAGTTTTGGATAACTTGCTTGGATTAGCAGGATTTTTTGCTATAATAGAGAATATTCCTTTTTAAGTGGGGGAAAGTGGGGCAAAGTGGTGGGAAAGGGGGAGCCAGCTCATGTTTATGGGGGAATACCAGCACAGCATAGATGAGAAGGGGCGAATGATTATTCCCGCCAAATTTCGTGAAGCCCTCGGCTCTACATTCGTTGTTACCCGCGGATTGGACAATTGTTTGTTCGTCTACCCCATGCAGGAATGGGCAGTGTTGGAGAGTAAGCTCAAATCGCTGCCTCTGATGAAATCCGATGCCCGGGCGTTTACCCGTTTTTTCTTCTCTGGAGCGACCGAATGCGAGCTTGACAAACAGGGAAGGGTAAACTTGCCGAACATATTGGTCGAATACGCCAAACTCAAGAAGGACTGCGTCGTGTTGGGCGTATCGAACCGCGTGGAGATTTGGAGCAAGGACCTTTGGGAAAACTACTTCCAGCAGTCGGAAGAATCATTTAATGAAATCGCCGAGAAGCTGGTCGACTTTAATTTTGATCTGTAGCCACGTCGAGCCGGTCGGCACGCCCTTTGGATTCGTGCATCCTAATTTCAGACCCGGGAGGATCATAAGGTGTTTCATCATATCACTGTACTGTTGGAAGAAGCTGTGGAAGGATTACATATTAAACCGGACGGGATCTACGTCGATTGCACTCTGGGAGGAGCGGGGCACAGCGAGCTGATCGCATCCCGACTCGGACCTCAAGGGCGGTTGATTGCTTTCGATCAGGATGATCAGGCCATCCTCCATGCAAGGAAGAGGCTGGAGCGTTATGAAGATAAGCTGACGATCGTCAAGAGCAACTTCCGCCATTTAAGGGAGGTCCTTAGCGGACTCGCCGTTCCGATGAACGGGGATAACCCTCAAGTCGATGGAATACTATTCGATTTGGGCGTTTCCTCCCCACAATTGGACGAAGCAGACCGCGGCTTCAGCTACAACCAGGATGCGGAGCTGGATATGCGTATGGATAAATCGTCCGAGCTTACCGCCAAAGACATAGTTAACGGCTGGAGTGAATCCGAGATCGCCCGCATTTTGTTTGAATATGGCGAAGAGAAATTTTCGAGAAGAATTGCCGCACGAATCGTGCAGGCCCGGGAGAAGGAGCCGATCCGTACTACTTCCCAATTGGCGGAGCTGATTAAGGAGGGCATTCCCGCTGCAGCCCGAAGAACCGGACCGCACCCGGCCAAACGCAGCTTTCAAGCATTGCGGATAGCGGTTAATGATGAGCTGGGCGCATTCCGGGATGCTTTGGAGCAGGCTGTGGACTGTCTTGCTCCGGGAGGAAGAATTTCCGTTATCACCTTCCATTCGTTGGAAGATCGCATTTGCAAGCAATGGTTTGCTCAACTGACGAACCGCTGCACCTGCCCGCCGGATCTGCCGGTCTGTGTGTGTCACAGAGAGCCTGTGGTGCGCCTTGTTCACCGCAAGCCTGTACTGCCGTCTGAAGAAGAACTAGCGAATAATCCCAGGGCACGATCCGCCAAGCTGAGGGTGGCGGAGAAGATATAAACCGCAGAGAAGGAGGAGGAGAGATTGGCGTCCTATATGCACGGCAGCTCGGCATTGAAGCAGGAGCGAGAAAATCAGGTTAGGGTTAAACCTAACCGCAAAGCGGTATACCGCGCCAAAACGATTCCAATCAAGGAAAAGTTGTTCTATTTGTTCATCATTTCGTTATTGGTAACTGTGGCGGGAATCGTACTTTGGCGCTATGCGCTGATTTATCAGCTCAACAGCGAAATTCATAAAGTAGAAACTCAAATCAGGGAGCTTGAAATCTCCAACAACAGCCTTAAACAGCAGATTGATAAAATGAACGATTTAACCCGGATTAAGCTGGAAGCGGAAAAGAACGGCTTGACTTCCCCTAAGCCGGAGCAAATTGTGCGCGTCCCCTTGACGGTTGCTCCGTCGGGTAATGACGCCGGATCACAAACTAACCCGTAAGCAGAGGACCGCTATGACAAAAAAAGTAAAAGTCAGATCTTTGCTCATCGGGTTGGTTTTTTCACTGCTGTTTATCGGTTTGATTGGCAGAGTCTACTGGATACAGGTGGTCGAAGCTTCATGGCTGCAAAGCGAGGCGGAAATCCGTTGGAAGGAAAGCGAGGTTCTTCGGGCCAAGCGGGGGATGATTATAGACCGCAACGGAAAGGCTCTGGCCGAAGATTCCGCCGCTTACAACGTGACGGTTAATCCCCAGATCATAAACGAACGGGGAATCGCCAGGGAAGTGGCCGCAGGCCTTGCCAAAATATTGAACGTTTCGGAGAAAGAAGGGAGTCTTGCCAAGCTGGAAGAGAAAATTTACGGCTTGGTCACCAAGAAAAACAAAGACGGAACCGCCTTCCTGCGGGAAGTCGAAATACGCAATGAGGGCTACAAAGTAGATGCCGATAAGAAGGATGAGCTGGAGGCCTTTATTGATGAATTGAAAAGAATTACCGACAAAAACAGTGTCGGAATTTACTTGAGAGAAACGCAGAAGCGTTATTATCCGAACAACCGGCTGGCCTCGCATATTCTCGGTTACATCGATTTGGAAGGAGAGGCCAAGAGCGGTCTCGAAATAATGTTCAACGAGCAGTTGATGGGTACCGATGGCGATATAACCCGCAAGCGGGATCGGACTGGTGTCGAGCTGCCGGACGGGAAAGTTTCCTATACGCCGCCGGTTAATGGCATGAATCTCCGTCTAACGATTGATCAGAATATTCAGTTCTACACGGAGAGCGCCATGCGCAAAGCGTATGACAAATGGAAGCCGAAAAATATGACGGCCATTGCGGTAGATCCGGCAACGATGGAAATCTTGGCCATGGCAAGCTTGCCGGATTTCAATCCGAATCGGTACTGGGAGATCGACAGCCAGAAGGATTTGATCAACCACGCCGTCTCGTCCCAGTTCGAACCGGGATCGACCTTTAAGCTGGTTACGCTGGCCGGTGCTATCGAGGAAGGGTTGTTCAAGCCGAATGACTGGTTTCAATCGGGTCAGCTGGCCGTTCCGGGTTATCCGGTGCATGACCACAATCGCGTAGGCTGGGGGCCTATCACTTATCTGGACGGACTCTTGCGGTCGAGTAACGTTGCTTTCGCCAAGCTGGGGTACGAGAAGATGGGTAAGGATAAGCTTCAGGAATATATCGATCGGTTCGGCTTCGGGCAGAAGACCGGAATTGAACTTCCGAACGAAGCTTCCGGCGGAATTCACATGCAATATCCTTCCGACGTAGCCCGCGCCACCTTCGGCCAGGGGCAGGTAACCGCCACCGCTTTGCAGCAGACGGCGGCTTATGCGGCCGTTGCCAATGGCGGAATACTATTGAAGCCATATCTGGTAAAGGAAATTATTGATCCGGTAACCGGGGAGGTCGTACAATCCTTCGGGCCGCAGCAGATTGGCCGCGTCGTCAGCGAAGAAACCGCCAGGCTGACCGGATTTTATCTGGAACAGACGATATCGAATCAGGAGAAAGGCTCGGGCCGCCATGCTTATATTGAAGGCTATAAGGTGGCCGGGAAGACGGGGACCGCGAACATCGTTCCTGAGGGAGAGAAGCAATATTCGAATGATACTTGGCTCGTTTCTTTCGTCGGATATGCCCCTTTGGACAATCCCCGCATTTTGATTACGGTTCTGGTCAATCAGCCTAACCTGAAAGGGGACTACCGTCTGGGCGGAGAGGTGGCCACTTCGGTCTTCAAAGAGATTGCCGTCCAGACACTCAATTATTTAAATGTCCCGGCAGATACTTCGTTGGAGTCCAGTTCCGCCGGAACGTCCTCGCTGGTCGTTCCTAACGTCACCGGCCAGACGCTGGCCGATGCGAAAACCATTCTCGGCCAGTCCGGCCTGACCGCGGAAGTCATTGGAGAAGGCGAAACAGTCGTTAAGCAGTACCCGGAGCCCCGACGCGAAGTTTCCCGTTCCCAAGTTGTCTATCTGGCTTCCAAAAGTATTGGGGAACTGCAGGTACCCGATCTGACAGGGAAATCGATGCGGGAAGCGATGGAGATCTGTACATTTCTCGAAGCCGATTGCCAATTCAAAGGTTCGGGCTACGTAACGGCTCAATCCGCTGCGGAGAGCGGGGGAGCCAAATCGGTTGTTCTGGAATTAAAGCCGCTCAATCCGAATGCGGATGTCCAGGAGGAAACGGAGGAGCAGGAGAAGGAGGGAGAAGAATCAGGGAATGAAGCTTCTTCGCCTTCAGCGGACGATTCCGGTGTCTCATCCGGTCAATCTCGGGAAGATACCGGTCAGGATAAGGCCGGGGATAAACCGGATGACAAATCCGATCGTAAATCCGATGACAAAACGGACAAGTCCGATAATTCATCGGATGAACCGGTTCCTTCGAAGAATGCCGATCCATCGAAAAATTCCTAGATAAAAACAGATGAGATCTGCCCGAAGTCTCGAGACAAGTTGTTCTAACCCCTGGTTGTCCCGAATAGTCTGGATTATGAACGATCTTGACGGGACAAAGGGGGTTATTTCGTCCATGCGAGTTTCCAGTGTAACCGTCAGGCGGAGGCTGTGGATAGCCATGCTTGCCGGAATATTGATTTTTTTAGCATTAGTGATACGATTGGCATATGTTCAGCTGTGGAAAGGTTCGGAATTGGCCGAAATGGCAGAGGATTCATGGAGAAGGAACATTCCCTTTGCCGCGAAACGGGGAGAAATTTGGGACCGCAACGGGGTGCGGTTAACCTATAACGTCAGTTCCCCTTCGGTCATGGCCATCCCCGCGCAGATTAAGGATCCCAAAATGACCGCATCCCGGTTGGCGGCAGCGCTGCAGGGCTCGGAGGAGAAAATTTACGAGCAAATTACGAAAAGGCAGTCCATCCAGAAAATTCAGCCTGCCGGACGGAAGATTACGGAGGAGAAAGCTCAGGAAATTCGCGCCATGAATCTCCCGGGTATTGTTGTTGCCGAGGATAACAAACGGTATTATCCGTTCGGATCCCTCGCCGCCCATATTCTCGGAGTTACGGGAATAGACAATCAGGGGCTAACGGGATTGGAAGCGAGGTACGATAAACTGCTGACCGGCCAGGCCGGGAATATTTCCTATCTGTCCGACGCTGCAGGACGCGAAATGCCGAACACTTCGGATGAATTTGTGAATCCCAGAGATGGACTCAATCTGCAGTTAACGATCGACCATTACCTGCAATCGGTCTTGGAGCGGGAATTGGATCAAGCGATGCTGCAATTGCAGGCGGATCATATTATCGGGCTGATGATGGACCCGAATACCGGAGAAATCCTGGCTATGTCCGGACGGCCTACTTATGAGCCCGACCGGTTTCGCGAATACCCGTCCGAGGTGTATAATCGGAATCTGCCCATCTGGATGACTTATGAACCGGGATCGACCTTTAAAATCATTACGCTCGCCGCCGCTTTGGAGGAAGGAAAGGTCGATCTTCATAACGAGCATTTTTTCGATCCGGGCCATATTGAAGTATCCGGCTCCCGGTTGCGATGCTGGAAACGGGGAGGACATGGAAGCGAAACCTTCCTTGAGGTGGTGGAAAATTCATGCAACCCCGGATTCGTTGTCATGGGCCAGCGGCTCGGCAAAGATTTGCTGTTTGATTATATTAAACGGTTCGGCTTCGGACAGAAGACCGGAATTGATTTGAGCGGGGAAGAGAACGGGATATTATTTAAGCCCTCGCGAGTAGGGCCGGTAGAATTGGCCACGACATCATTCGGGCAAGGAGTTTCTGTTACCCCCATTCAGCAGGTGGCCGCCGTGTCGGCAGCTATTAACGGAGGCAAGCTGTATAAGCCCCATCTGGCTAAAGCGTGGTATAATCCGGAGACGGGCGAGGTCGTCGAAACCATACAGCCCGAGCTGGTAGGCAATGTAATCTCAGAAAATACGTCGAAATTGGTCAGGGAAGCTCTGGAAAGTGTAGTGGCCAAAGGGACCGGGCGCAATGCATTCGTAGAAGGCTATCGGGTCGGCGGGAAGACGGGAACCGCCCAGAAGGTGGTCAACGGCCGCTATTCTCCTAATGAACATATCGTGTCGTTCATTGGCTTCGCGCCCGCAGACGATCCGAAAGTGGTTGTCTATATTGCGGTAGACAACCCTCAGGGAATCCAGTTCGGAGGTTTGATCGCTGCGCCGATTGTCAAAAATATAATGAGCGATGCTCTGCGGTATATGCAAATAGAGCCTCGCAAAGACCAAATAGAGAAAGAATATCGTTATGGCGAACCCAAGATGGTTGAGGTTCCTAATATGATAGGAGCTACTGTACAAGAGATTTACGAAGATATCCGTTCCGACTTGAACATCGCCAAATCCGGCAGCGGGAATTATGTCATCAGTCAGGCTCCCAAACCGGGAACGAAGGTGGATCAAGGAGCGACGGTGAGGATCTTCTTGTCCGATCAGGATCCGGGGCCCCCGGCACAAAAGTGATCGTAATTTGCAGTTCGCTCCATATATATTTAATCAAGATGTTATTCGATCCGGTGCTGCCGGATCGATATAGACAGAGTCAGTCAAACCGAGGAGGATATCCGATGCAGCTTAAAGAACTTGCATCTCTCATCGTTGGCTCCCGCATAACCGGAGCAGAAGATACGGAGATAACCGGCATCCAGACGGATTCGCGCAAGGTGAAGCCTGGGGATTTGTTTATTTGTCTGCCGGGGACCGCGCAGGACGGTCACGAGTATGCCGGGCAGGCAATAACCCAAGGGGCTGCGGCGCTGGTGGCGGAACGTCCGTTGGACATTGCCGCCCCGGTGCTGTATGTCAAAGATTCAAGAACCGCGATGGCGATTATCTCCGACCATTTCTACGGTTATCCCAGCCATGAAATGAAGGTTATAGGAGTAACGGGCACGAACGGCAAGACAACGACTACCTTTATTATTGACAAAATTTTGTCCGATTATGGCCAGATTACCGGGTTGCTGGGGACCATCGGGATGAGAATCGGAGACAAAACCTACCCTACCCAAAATACGACCCCGGATGCGGCCGATCTGCAGGCTGCTTTCAGACGGATGCGGGATGTCGGAACCGGGTACTGCATTATGGAAGTTTCCAGTCACGCCTTGGCTATGGGCCGGGTGAAGGGCTGCCGCTTCCGCACTGCGCTGTTTACCAATCTGACGCAGGATCATTTGGATTATCATCAGACGATGGACCGTTATTTGGCGGCCAAAGGCTTGTTCTTCTCCAGACTGGGCAACGAGTACTCCCCTCATGAATCCGACAGGAAATATGCCGTGCTTAATGTTGATGATCCGGCATCCGCCGAGCTTGCCGCCATGACCTCCGCGCAGGTTGTCACCTATGGCATTCATCAGGAAGCGGATGTGCGAGCCAGCGGCATTCAGTTTACCTCTGCCGGCACTTCCTTTATGCTGTCCACTTTTTGCGGAGATGTTCCCGTCCACTTGAAACTTATAGGCAAATTTAACGTATATAACGCCTTGGGGGCGGTTGCCGCAACTTTGTTGGAAGGTGTACCGCTTCAACAAGTGAAGAATAGCTTAGAAGAGATGGAAATCGTGCAGGGGCGGATGGAGCCGGTGAACGAAGGACAGAATTTCCTCGTACTGGTTGATTATGCCCATTCCCCCGATGGACTGGAGAACGCATTAAAAACGATTAGCGAGTTTGTTGAGGGCCGGGTGATTACCGTTTTTGGCTGCGGTGGCGACAGAGACCGCGGTAAACGGCCGTTAATGGGGGAAATTGCCGCCCGATACAGCGACTTTGTCTTTATGACATCGGATAATCCGCGATCGGAAGATCCGGAGCGTATTCTGGACGATATTGAGCCGGGCTTGCTGAAAGCGGGTCTTGCGTCATCGGAATACAGCAAAATCGCTGACCGGAAGGAAGCCATCTATCAAGCAATTGAGATGGCTCGGCCCAATGATGTTGTTCTAATAGCCGGCAAAGGGCACGAAACCTATCAGATCATTAACGGGACCGTCCTTCATTTCGATGACAGGGAGGTCGCTCGTGAAGCGATAAGGGGATTGAATCGTGATTAATCGTTCTTTTTCTCAAATTGATCAAATGGTTAACGGAATTGGCCATATGAACGGTTCGGAGAATCTGCAAATCTGCGGAGTCTCCACCGACAGCCGTTCCATCCAGCCAGGCAATTTATTTGTTCCCATCGTAGGGGACAATTTCAATGGTCATGCATACGCGGAAGAAGCTTTTAACAAGGGAGCGGCGGCGGCGCTATGGCAGCAAGACCAAGGACAGCCCCCGGCAGGGCGCCCGGTAATAATGGTTGAAGATACGATCGCCGCCCTTCAGCGGCTGGCCAAGGCATACCGCGATCAGCTGTCCGTCCGCATTGTCGGGATTACGGGCAGCAACGGCAAAACGACGACGAAGGACATTACAGCTTCCATTCTGTCAACCACTTATCGTGTTCATAAGACCAAAGGAAACCTGAATAATCATATCGGGCTGCCATTGACTCTCCTGGAGCTGGCCGAGGATACTGAAATGGCCGTTATCGAGATGGGGATGAGCGGACGCGGAGAGATTGAGCTGCTGTCCAGGCTGGCGGAGCCGGAGGCTGTTATTATTACCAATATCGGCGATGCGCATTTGCTGCAGTTGGGAAGCCGGGAGGAAATTGCGAAGGCCAAGACCGAGATTTTAAGCGGTTTGAAGAAGGATGGTTTTTTTGTCTACAATGGCGATGAACCTTTGATTGAACGTACTTATCCGAATATGCCGCATCCGGATTCGATGCTTCGTTACCGGTTCGGGCTCTCCGAGAGCAATGACATTTACCCGACCGCTATTCTGCAGGATACCGATGGGATGCATTTTCATATTAATTGGCCGGACTCACCGGGCTATTACCTTCCGCTGCTGGGAGAACATAACGTCATTAATGCGCTGGCTGCAATTGCAGTTTCCAAATACATGGGAGTGCAAGATAAAGACATAGTTGAAGGTCTGAAGAAGGTAGAAATGTCCGGAATGCGGATCGAAATCGTTCGCTCGGCATCCGGCGCCTTGCTGCTGAATGATGCCTACAACGCCAATCCTGCAGCTATGAAGGCGGCTATTCGCCTGCTTCATTCTTTAAAGGGACACCAGAGGAAAATGATCGTACTTGGAGACATGCTGGAGCTGGGCCCGGAAGAGGAAGAATTTCACCGGGAGGTAGGCCGGCTGCTGGATCCCGAGGAGATTAACCGGGTATTCGCCTATGGTCCTTTATCTTATTATATTGCGGAAGAAGCCGGGCGGAAGCTTGGCCATGAACGGGTGCAGTGGTTTAATGACCGCCAGCAGCTGATCGAGGCGCTTACTTCCGCCATACTCCCCGGAGATGCCATCCTGTTCAAAGCATCCAGAGGTATGAAGCTGGAGGAAGTTGTGCAGGCCGTCCAACAATCATAACTTGCGCAAAAATTAATTTATAATCTTACTCAATAGATCTAACGGGACTGGATTCAGGAGGGTTTATCGTGATTGATTTTAAAGAAATAATGTTTCCTCTCGGCGCCGCCTTCGTGTTGGCTTTGTTGGCAGGCCCGCTGCTTATCCCGGTATTGCGGGCATTGAAGTTCGGCCAGCAAATCCGCAAGGAAGGCCCGCAGGCTCATCAGAAAAAAGCAGGAACTCCCACGATGGGGGGAACTATCATTCTGCTGGCTCTTGCGATTGCGGCGCTTCGTTTTGCCGATAAAACCCCCGAGCTTGTCATATTATTGGTTGCTGCACTAGGCTTTGGACTGGTAGGCTTCCTGGATGACTATATTAAGATCGTATTCAAACGTTCGCTAGGGCTGACGGCCAAGCAGAAATTAGCCGGGCAGCTGATTGTTTCGGGGATCGTCTGCTTTCTGTTATACCGGATCGATCATCCGACGGAGGTACAAATTCCTTTCTTCGATACGGCTATTCCGCTTGGCTGGTTCTATTACATTTTCGTTATCCTTCTGATGATGGGCATGTCCAACGCCGTCAACTTCACGGATGGATTGGACGGCTTGCTTGCGGGAACGAGCGCGATTGCTTTCGGGGCCTTTGTCATTATAGCCATGAAGCTGCATAGTCCGGATATCGCAGTGTTCAATGCGGCGATGGTCGGCGCGGTGCTTGGCTTCCTGGTCTACAATGCGCATCCTGCGAAAGTGTTCATGGGCGACACCGGATCTCTCGGGATCGGAGGAGGGTTGGTCGCCGCGGCCGTGTTAACCCATACCGAACTGCTGCTGCTCATTATCGGAGGGGTGTTCGTGATCGAAATATTGTCGGTCATCATTCAAGTGATTTCGTTCAAAACGACCGGTAAACGGGTTTTCAAGATGAGCCCGATCCATCATCATTTTGAATTGGTCGGCTGGTCCGAGTGGAGGGTCGTCACGACATTCTGGGTGGTCGGATTTCTGCTTGCCGCGTTCGGACTTTATCTAAATGAGGTGTTCTAGCATATGAAGCATCCAAGAGAGTATAAGAATCAAGAAGTGATTGTGCTGGGCCTGGCCAAGAGCGGAATGGCTGCAGCCGTTCGATTTCATGAGCTTGGAGCCAAGGTAACGGTTAATGACCGTAAAGATCGTAATCAATGCCCGGAGGCCGACCCGTTGGAGGCGCTGGGTATTTCTGTTGTTTGCGGAGGCCATCCGGATTCCTTGATTCATGAAGGTGTAGCTCTAGTTGTCAAGAACCCGGGCATTCCTTATGGGGCGGAGCCGGTTAGGAAAGCTCTGGAGCTTGGAATAGAAGTAGTGACTGAAGTTGAGGTCGCTTATCAGTTAAGTGAAGCCCCGATCATCGGCATTACCGGTTCCAACGGGAAGACAACTACGACGACATGGGTCGGAGAAATGCTGGCTAAGGCAGGCAAGTCTCCGATCGTTGCCGGTAATATTGGACGGGCCTTGTGTGATGCCGCTAATGATGCTACTAAAGATCATTGGCTTGTGGCGGAACTGAGCAGCTTTCAATTGAAGGGCACCGATCAGTTCCGTCCGCGCATAGCTTGCTTGCTGAATGTTTATGAGACGCATCTGGATTACCACGGCACCATGTCGGATTATACGGCCTCTAAAGCGAAGCTCTTTGCGAATCAATATAAAGAGGATATTGCCGTATTGAATTGGGACGATACCGAATGCCGCCTCCTCAGCACTAAAGTGCAGGCAAGGGTATTCCCCTTCTCCATGAAAGAAGAGTTGAAGGAAGGGGTATACCTGCGCAGACACGCGGAAACCGGAAGGCTGGAGAGGGATATAGTCTACCGGGATTCAGAAGGAACGGTTCATCCCATAATCCGGGCGGAGGAGATTGGTATCCCCGGAGATTTTAACGTAGGGAACGGTTTGGCCGCAGCGGCTATTGCTATCGCCGCGGGCGTGCCCTTGCCTTATATTGCCGAGTCGCTGCGTGAATTTCGCGGCGTAGAGCACCGTCTGGAATATGTTAGGACCTGCCGGAACATTGCCTACTACAATAATTCCAAGGCGACCAATCCGGCGGCTACGATCAAGGCGCTCGAAGTATTTGATCAACCTATCGTGCTGATTGCCGGGGGGATGGACAGACAGGGGACCGATAAGGAGATGGATTATCGGGAATTGGAGCCTTATCTGCGGGATAAAGTAAAGGCGGCTGTTTTTCTCGGGGAAACCCGTGACAAATTAGCCAACGTGGCCCGATCGGCAGGAATGACCCGGGTGCGTTTGGTTGATAATGGGAGTAGCCCGTCCGAAACGTTGGCGCAGGCGGTCAAGTATGCGGAAGAGCTGGCGGAACCCGGGGATGTGGTCCTTTTATCACCGGCATGCGCAAGTTGGGACATGTTTCCCTCATTCGAAGAACGGGGACGAATGTTTAAAGAGTCCGTGCATAACCTTTAACAAGGGATAACCAAGCCTTGGCTGTCCCCACATTGATGGTGAGAGGTGTGAGGACATGGGAAAAGCACGGTCCGCCCCCGATGCGCTGATGATGCTTGCGACTTTGCTGCTGCTGGCCATTGGAGTGGTGATGGTCTACAGTGCGAGCTCGGTACTATCATTTCATGATTTCGGCGACTCTTATTACTATGTAAAGAGGCAGCTTTTGTTTGCAGTGCTGGGCATCCTGGCGATGTTCGCCATGATGAACATCGACTATTGGGTATGGAAAAAATATGCGAAAATCGGCTTGATTGTTTGTTTTGTGCTCCTGCTTGTCGTGCTAATACCGGGACTAGGAGTGGTGCGCGGAGGAGCGAGAAGCTGGCTTGGAATCGGCTCTTTCGGTATTCAGCCCTCCGAGTTTATGAAAATAGGGATGATTCTCTTTTTGGCAAAGCTTCTGTCGGAGGAACAGAACAAGATTACACAATTTACTAAAGGATTAATGCCTCCCTTGCTAATTATGGGAACGGCTTTCGGGTTGATTATGCTGCAGCCGGATCTGGGTACGGGCGCGGTGCTGGTAGGGGCCTCTCTGTTGATTATTTATACGGCCGGTGCCCGCATAGCTCATCTATCTATGCTGGCACTGATCGGGGTGGCCGGTTTGGTAGGGTTGATACTCGCTGCCCCATACCGGTTGCAGAGAATCACTGCGTTCCTGGATCCCTGGCAGGATCCGCTGGGAGCCGGCTATCAATCCATCCAATCGATGTACGCCATTGGGCCGGGCAGACTTAGCGGCCTCGGCTTTGGCAACAGCTTGCAGAAGTATAATTATTTGCCGGAGCCGCAGACGGACTTTATTTTCTCTATCATCGGCGAGGAGCTGGGATTCATAGGCGGAGCGACAGTGCTTATTCTGTTCGCAATCCTGGTCTGGAGAGGGCTGAGAACGGCCATAGCGGCTCCGGATACTTTCGGAAGTTTGTTGGCGGTCGGAGTAGCCGGTATGGTAGCCGTACAGGTCATTATCAATATCGGCGTAGTCATCGGCATGATGCCGGTTACCGGAATAACTCTTCCATTGATCAGCTATGGGGGCTCTTCGTTGACGTTGATGCTTACATCCATTGGAATCTTGTTGAATATCTCGCGTTATTCCCGATAAATTCACGGCAGGAGTCAGGTGAGCTTGAAGGGCCGTGGCACTGCAACAGTCGGGCCCTTAGAAGGCTAACCCGGTTTACCGGCTTGAATAGAAGCTAGGGAAAGCAGATGGAGGTCTAGTTTTTATCGGAAAGCAGCGATAATCTTTATCGTATCGTTATTTCCACGATTTCCATAGGCCTGGTGACAGAGTGGCAAAGAGGTGGAACGGGAAGCGGAGGCACTCTATTCCGGGAGGTTTGGGCCAATATTAAATGCTTCCATAGTGGCTGCTCTTTATCGATGCCCGCCTCTCCCGGCACGCGTTCCCGGAACTGCATGGCAGATGATCGGTTCCCATGTCGGCCTCGGCCCGCTTGGCGGAATGCGCTAAGTTAGTTCACCAGGTCCAGTCCCGGCATACGGAAGGCGGTCATCTCTTCTAAACGATGACGGGCTTTTCATGTATAGAGTTGGAAATGGTGTGAATAACGATAGATGGTTTTCATATGGATGACTTTTTTGCTTGGAATTGTTAGGGACAAGCCTGTCAGGACGGTATTTGCACGTTTGGGTTCGCATAAGCGAAGCTTTCGATACTATACGGATGTTTTGATACAACCGAAATTGGCAACATTGAAACTTTCACAGGGCAAAAAAGCAATGATTGGGCTGTTGTCACACTCTCTGTAAATTTACATAAGATACACTATAACCGTGACAAACACCCGGACCAGTCGGCAGCTAAAAAGAGGCCCATATTCGCTCGACCGACTGGTTTTTTGCCCACGATCTTGTTAAGGAGGGTATATCCCAGTGCTACAGGTTATAACTGATTTACGGGCTGCCGGCGTCAACGATATTCAATGTGATGAGCCAATGGCGCCTCACACTTATTGGAAAATCGGCGGACCTGCCGATGTGTTCGTCCAACCCGAGAATAAGGAACAGCTGATGGAGACGATCCGGATAATCCAACAACATCGTGTGCCCTGGTTTGTACTGGGCAGAGGCTCTAATCTTCTTGTCACCGACAAGGGGATACGCGGGGTCGTCATCAAGCTGGGGGAAGCTTTGGATTATGCCCGCTTTGAAGGAACTACGGTATATGCGGGGGGAGCGTATTCTCTCATCAAGCTGTCTGCCATAGCGTCAAAGAACGGGTTGGCCGGACTCGAATTCGCTGGAGGCATACCGGGTAGCATCGGGGGAGCTGTCTACATGAATGCAGGGGCACACGGGTCGGAGATGTCGCGCATTCTCAAGCAAGCTGAAGTCCTGTTCGATAACGGAGAATTGGTAACCATGCGAAATGAAGAGCTTTGTTACTCATACCGCACGTCTATTCTGCAGACTAAGCGGGGCATAGTGACGGAAGCGGTGCTGGAGCTGAAACAAGGAGACTGTAAGGAGCTGGCGCACGCGTTTGCGGCGCATAAAGAAAGACGGCTCCGGACGCAGCCCTTGCAATTGGCTTGCGCAGGAAGCGTATTTCGCAATCCCGCAAATCAGTATGCGGCCAAATTAATTGAAGAAGCAGGCCTTAAAGGAATGCGCGTGGGAGGAGCGGAAATATCGACGCTTCATGCCAATTTTATCGTTAATACCGGGCAGGCGACAGCTCAAGACGTGCTCACCCTCATTGATAAGATTAGAGCCATAATCGTGGAAAAATACAATGTGGAGCTGGTTCCTGAAGTTATGGTGGTGGGTGAACGGTAATTCGGAGGTGAAACATTGGAAAAGTTGGTGATCGAAGGCGGGAAACCTCTCTCGGGAACCATACGGATTCACGGCGCGAAAAACGCAGCATTGCCCGTTCTTGCCGCAAGCATCATGGCAGAAGGAACACATACCATTGAGAACGTACCTGATCTGCTGGATATCCACGTTATGCTGGACATTTTACGCGCCCTGGGCTGTAGGGCGGAGCTTAGGGGCGACACCGTGACCGTGGATACGTCGTCGGCCAATTCTTCTCATATCCCGGAAGAATTAATGAAACAAATGAGATCGTCTGTTTTTCTTATGGGCCCGCTGTTGGCGAGGTTCGGTAAAGTACAGATTTATCAGCCGGGAGGCTGCGCCATCGGTGAACGGAAAATCAATCTCCATCTGCAAGGGCTTCAGGCACTTGGGGCCGTAGTGGAAGAGTCGGGCCATACGATCGTTTGTTGGGCCAAACGGTTGAAGGGCGCTGATATCGTGCTGGATTTTCCTAGCGTTGGAGCTACAGAGAATATTATGATGGCGGCCGCCATGGCGGAAGGCATTACGACGATTTACAATGCGGCCAGGGAACCGGAAATTGTAGATCTGCAAAATTATTTGATCACCATGGGTGCCAAAATGATCGGTGCCGGAACGGATACCATCACGATAGAAGGGGTCCCGAAACTGACTCCGACGACCTATAAAGTCATTCCGGACCGGATAGTGACGGGGACGATGATGATGGCGGCCGCGGTTACAAGAGGCAATGTGACTCTGGAGAACGTAAATCCCGCTCATTTGACATCCGTTACCCATGTGCTTAAGCGGGCAGGTGTTCAAGTGACTACGGACGATGATATAATAAATGTAACCTGCCATACGCGGCCGAAAGCAGTCGAACGGGTAGTAACGGCGCCTTATCCTGGCTTCCCTACCGATTTACAGCCCCAAATGATGGTTCTGCTATCTTTGGCGGAAGGTATTAGTATAATTAAAGAAACGATATTCGACGGTAGATTCAAACACGTTGACGAATTATCCAGAATGGGGGCCGATATTCGCACTGATTTGAACTCCGCCTTTATTCGCGGTGTGCCGCGGGTATATGGCGCAACTGTCGAATCAACCGATTTGAGGGCCGGTGCGGCACTGGTGATAGCCGGTCTGGCTGCGCGCGGCACGACGGTCGTCGAGCAGGTGCATCATATTGATAGAGGCTATGATAGAATTGAACTGTTGCTCGGCCAACTGGGAGCCAAGGTAAGCCGGTATACAGAGGTTCCCAGCAAATCCCTCTTATCTTGACCATCAAGGCTGCTCCGAGTCCCTTCCTGACTGTAGGAAGGGATGAGGACGTTTTGCAGCCGGAGAACCAGGAAGGTGTTAAGTTGTCTGTGGAACTCAAAGTGCCCGCGATCAAACCCGAAAGGCCCCGCAGAAGCGGGGGCCGGAGGCTGATTGCTCTTCTAGTCGTTTTTTTTCTGACGGTGTTGGCCATTCTGTTTTTTCAATCTTCCATAAGCAAAATTTCGGTTATCGAAATTTCCGGCAACGAGATGGTGCCCTCCGAGCAAATTGGACAAGCCTCCAATATTCAGATAGGCGACAGCTTTTTTCTGATAGATACTCATAGAACCGCAGAACTTATCCGCTCTCTGGATATGATTGAAGAGGTGGAGATCACCAAAAATTTCCCCGGGGAAGTTACGATCAAGGTGAAGGAATACAAAAGGGTAGCCTATCAAATCAACGCTGACGGCGAGAGGGAAGCTTTGCTGGCTGACGGCAGTGCCTTTCCGATCCAGGATCGGCCTATTCCTCTGGATAAACCCATTCTGAGCGGCTGGGCGAACGATAATCCGATGAAGCTTAAGCTATGCGCCGTATTAGCCGACATTCCCGATCCTTTGCTCGCAGATATTTCCGAGATCGTCCCAGAGCCGACAGCTGCCTATGAGGATAAGATCAGAATCTATACAAAGTCGCAATATGAGGTATCCACACGAATCCAATATTTGCAGGATAAGCTGCAATATTTGGGGGTTCTGATCGCCGAATGGAGGGAGCAGGGTGTTCTGTCCGGAGAGCTGATTTTAATGGAGCAAGACAGGGGAATTCCTTTTGACAACAACGAAAACTCCAAGGCTTCCAAAGGACAAAAAGATGCTAAAAAAAGATAAAAATAGACTACTCTTTGGTAGTCAATAATGATAAAATTGATATTATGGAATTTCTGTGACGATAGGAATAATTTACTATATAAAAAATCGCTAAAAAAAGAGGGAATACAAGAACCATGTTGAATATGTACAGAGGTCTAAATAGACTGCAATACGGACAAGCAACAGGAGGTGCCTAGGATTGAGCAACAATGACGTCATAGTCAGTTTGGACATTGGTACTTCCAAGGTTCGAGTCATCATCGGGGAAGTAGCGAACGGATCGATCAATATCATTGGAGTCGGCTCCTCGGAATCCGAAGGCATTCGCAAAGGTTCCATTGTCGATATTGATCAAACCGTACAGTCAATACGCAATGCGGTCGACCATGCGGAGCGCATGGTGGGCATCCAAATATCAGACGTTTATGTCGGCATATCCGGCAACCATATCGGCTTGCAAACTAGTCACGGCGTAGTTGCTGTCAGCAACGAGGATCGTGAGATCGGAGAGGAAGATATCGAACGGGTGCTTCAGGCGGCGAGAGTAATTGCCCTTCCTCCGGAAAGGGAGATCATCGGAGTCGTTCCCCAGCAGTATCTGGTCGATGGCCTGGAAGGGATTCAGGATCCCAGGGGAATGATTGGTGTACGCCTGGAAGTGGAAGCTACGATTATCACCGGTGCCAAGACGGCTATACATAATCTGCGTCGTGTCGTGGAGAAAGCGGGTCTTAACGTGGCTGATCTCGTTCTCATGTCCTTGGGAGCGGGGACAATGACGCTGTCCAAGGACGAGAAGATGATCGGGACAGTACTTGCTGATATCGGAGCGGGTGCTACGACGATTTCCGTATTTGAGAATGGTACCCTGGCAGCGACTTCCACACTTCCTATCGGGGGAGAATTCATCTCGAACGATATTTCCATCGGTCTTCACACACAATTGGAGAATGCGGAGAAGATCAAGCTTAAATTCGCCTGTGCCGCCGTGAAAGATTCGGCAGCGGATCAGGTCTTTAAGGTGCCGAGGATCGGCAGTAATACGGAGAAGGAATTCTCCCAAGTAGATCTAGCCAACATTATAGAGCCTAGAGTTCGAGAGATGCTGCAATTAATCCGCGCCGAAGCGGCCCGCATGGGTTACAGCGATCCTCTCGGCGGATTTGTGCTCACCGGCGGAACGATGTCCATGCCGGGAATGTTGTCGGTAGCCCAGGAGGAGTTGGCCACATCGGTAAGAATTGCCGCACCCGATTATATTGGCGTGCGCGATCCATCCTATACCAGCGGCGTCGGCATTATTATATTCCTCACTAGATCGTTCCGTACACGCAGTGCTGCAGCAGCCCCCAAGAAAACAGTCCCCAAGAAAAGCCAGTCCAAACAACCGGGGTGGTTTGAAAGATTCAAAAACTGGTTAAGCGAACTTATCTAGTACTAATTCTATAAGATTGCAGCAGCCGGTGTTAGGCCTTATTCAAGTGTTTCAACAGTATGGGTGAGGAGGATAATAAGCGCTATGTTTGAATTTGATTTGGAATTGGATCAAATGGCCACTATTAAAGTAATCGGTGTTGGCGGCGGTGGAAGCAACGCTGTCAATCGAATGATAGAGAACGGAATTCAAGGTGTAGAATTTATAACGGTCAATACGGATGCGCAGGCTCTAAATCTTGCGAAATCCGAAACCAAGCTGAAGATTGGCGAGAAACTGACTCGCGGCTTGGGTGCGGGTGCGAATCCGGAGGTCGGTAAGAAGGCGGCTGAGGAATCCCGCGAAGCGATTACCCAGGTGCTGAAAGGGGCCGATCTTGTTTTCGTTACTGCAGGAATGGGAGGCGGAACGGGTACGGGGGCAGCTCCGGTTATTGCCGAGATCGCCAAGGAATGCGGTGCGTTGACAGTCGGCGTTGTTACCCGTCCGTTCACTTTCGAAGGGCGCAAGCGTCAAGCCCAGGCGGAGCTCGGAATTTCTACCCTTAAGGAAAAGGTCGACACTCTGATTGTCATTCCTAATGACCGCCTGTTGGAGATGGTAGACAAGAAGACTCCTATGATAGAGGCATTCCGCGAAGCGGACAACGTTCTTCGTCAAGGGGTTCAAGGGATTTCCGACTTGATCATGGTACCAGGTTTGATAAACCTGGATTTTGCCGACGTTAAGACCATCATGACCGAGAGAGGCTCAGCTTTAATGGGAATCGGCATGGGAACCGGCGAGAACCGCGCTGCGGAAGCCGCCAAGAAAGCAATTATGAGTCCTTTGCTTGAAACGTCCATCGAAGGGGCCCGCGGGGTTATCATGAATATTACCGGCGGTTCCAACCTGAGCTTATATGAGGTCAATGAGGCTGCGGAAATTGTATTTGCCGCTTCTGATCCTGAAGTGAATGTCATTTTCGGAGCGATCATTGACGAGAGCTATAAAGAAGAAATTAAAGTAACGGTTATTGCGACCGGCTTCGAAACGAAGCCTCATTCTTCGTCGCCGCGCAAGCAGCCGGGACAATCCGATGCAGCTCCAGAGCCGACTCGGACGCCGAATATCCGTCCTTTCGGGACTCAGCCAAGCAGCGATCATCTGGATATTCCGACCTTCTTGCGCAACCGGGGTAAGAATAACCTTGAATAGTTTATTTGCCGACCAGCCTCTTTTGTTTCCAAGTGAAGCAAGAGAGGCTTTGTTGTTGTTTTCGTTTGGAGCTTTTTTTACCACATAAGGAATCTTTAATTGCTTTACAACGTTAATGTGGTGTAACCAAAGATTCCTGTTGGCATAAAAAGCAACCTCTAATACCGGGTTATTCTTCTTCAGTTCCGGGGCTCCCCGCAAAGTACCCGGAATACACTTCGAAGGTCATACGTCACTTTGTGGGTCCGTTTGGAGCTTTTTTTATTTCAGCTTGGGTTATTTCCTTGCAATTTTCGCATATACTTTTCTAACTTCGACAAAAAAACTGTGGATGGTACATCACAGTTAGACAGACTTTGGAGGGGGAAAGGATTATACTGGGGTCATCCGTCGCGATAAGGTAGGAGGATAGGAGAGTGGTAGTTTATGTGGATCTTATTTTCCTATTTAATTTCATCATTGACGGGGCTCTGCTGCTGACGACAGCTTGGACAAGAAAGCTGGATATCCGATGGCACCGGCTGGCAGGTGCAGCCGCTATCGGGGCGTCCTATACCGTCTTTATGCTGATCCCCGAACTCTCCGTGATGTATACCTTTATAGCTAAAGTCCTTTTTTCCGCCGGGATGATTACAACCGCTTTCTCTTACCGCGGACTGCTTCCGTTCCTTCGGAATCTCGGAATGTTCTATGTCGTCAATTTCGTAGCTGCCGGAGGACTTTACGGATTACATTATTTCTTCCTCCCCTCGTTAGACGTCATGAACGGGATTCTGGTCACTTCATCCGGGGGGCTGATATTTCCCTTCCAAACCCATTTATGGATAGTCGGACTGGGTTTGGCCTTTATTCTTTTTTTCTATTTGCGTGTGTTTCAAGGGGCGAAACGGAAAGAGGAATTGACTGCTTATATAGCCGAAGTGGTCATCAAGCTGGATGATCTGACTCTGACCTGCAAGGGACTGATCGATACCGGTAACCGCCTCTACGATCCGCTGACGAAAACCCCGGTAATGGTTGTAGAGACATCCCTATGGGGAGACCGGCTGCCGGAGAAATGGGTGCGCCATATTCGCCGTTCTGAAGTGGACCGGATGGTGGCGGCCATGCAGGAGGAGGATTTTGAGTGGCCGGACCGGATACGTCTCGTTCCTTACCGCGGAGTCAACAAAGCAACGCAATTCATGCTGGCGGTGAAGCCGGATGAGGTCTCGCTTAGCTACAACGATAAGCATCTGGTAACCAGCAAGGTACTGATCGGATTGGATGCGGGCAAGCTGAGCGCTGACGGTTCATATGAGGCGATTATTCATCCGGATCTTGTCGTCTCCCGGGAAGAGGGAGGAAGTTTGAAGGTAAGAGAGCAGGGAAGCCTTAGCCCGGCAACGAAGATGGATGGGAAATTAGCGACGGAAGCTGAAGTCAAAAAGCCGCTTAACCTGCCGATGGATTAAGGAAGCAAGCTCTGGAGGAGGATGTGCCCAATGCTTTACAAATGGAAGCTGACGCTGCAAATTTACTATTACCGGTTATTGCTGATGATCGGTTTGAAAGGCGACGAAATTTATTACATTGGCGGAAGTGAAGCGCTGCCCCCACCTCTGACTCGCGAGGAAGAAGAGTTTCTGCTGCAGAAGCTGCCATCCGGAGACGCTGCCATCCGGGCGATGCTGATTGAACGAAATTTGCGCCTTGTCGTATATATTGCAAGGAAATTCGAGAACACCGGAATCAATATCGAGGATTTGGTTTCGATCGGGGCGATCGGACTGATCAAGGCCGTGAATACCTTCGATCCGGAGAAAAAGATCAAGCTGGCCACCTACGCCTCCCGCTGCATCGAGAATGAGATTCTTATGTATCTTCGCCGCAACAGCAAGGTCCGCACCGAGGTTTCCTTCGATGAGCCTCTGAATATTGATTGGGATGGGAATGAATTGCTACTATCCGATGTGCTCGGCACTGAGAATGATACCATATACCGAAACATTGAAGAGCAGGTGGACCGCAAGCTTCTGCATAAAGCTCTGGATAAATTGTCCGAGAGGGAGCGGGTCATTATGGAGCTTCGCTTTGGCCTGCAGGACGGCGAGGAGAAAACGCAGAAGGATGTGGCCGATTTGTTGGGAATTTCCCAATCTTATATTTCACGGTTGGAAAAGCGGATCATCAAACGGCTGCGTAAAGAATTTAACAAAATGGTTTGAGCTTACAAACGGCTCCGTTGGGCCGTTTTTGACTGCTGTGGCACAGCCTTATGCCCATTTAAGGGCTCGTTCATACGCGCATAAAAAATGATCCCAAGGAGATAATTAACATTAATGTTGCTCCTTGGGAGGTAATCACGGTGACACGAAATAAAGTCGAAATCTGTGGTGTGGATACATCAAAACTTCCTGTGCTTACAAATACGGAGATGCGGGAGCTTTTTGTCCAACTGCAAACACACAATGATCATACTGCAAGGGAGAAGCTGGTCAATGGCAATTTGAGATTGGTTCTGAGCGTTATCCAGCGATTCAACAACCGCGGAGAATTCGTGGACGATCTGTTCCAGGTAGGATGCATCGGCCTTATGAAAGCCATTGATAATTTCGACTTAAGCCAAAATGTGAAATTTTCAACCTATGCCGTCCCGATGATTATCGGCGAAATCAGGCGCTATTTACGGGATAATAACCCGATCCGAGTGTCGCGTTCCCTCCGCGATATTGCCTACAAGGCTTTGCAGGTGCGCGATAATCTGACAAATATGAATTCGCGGGAGCCGACGATTTACGAAATTTCCGAAGCTCTGAATGTTCCTAAAGAAGACGTAGTGTTCGCTCTGGATGCTATTCAGGACCCGGTCTCGCTGTTTGAGCCGATTTATCATGACGGGGGAGATCCGATATACGTCATGGACCAAATCAGCGATGATCGCAACAAGGATGTAACCTGGATCGAAGGGATTGCTCTCCGGGAAGGAATGCGCAAGCTCAATGACCGGGAGAAAATGATCTTGTCCATGCGGTTTTACGATGGCAAGACGCAAATGGAGGTTGCAGAAGAAATCGGTATTTCTCAAGCTCAGGTGTCCAGACTTGAGAAATCAGCCATATCGCAAATGCAAAAGCATGTTAAAACCTAAGAGGTTTTAAACAAAACCGGCCTTCCCTGGAGGAGGCCGGTATTTTATTTTCCCGCAAACAGGACATTTTCCCCAGGCAGCACATATATTTAAATAGTGGCAGCTTCAATCCGAACCGTAAAATGACAAGGATCGTGGTGAGGCGAAGTGAAGATTTCCGATTTTCAATCGAAGGACGTAATCAACATTGTAGACGGCAAAAAGCTGGGGGTCATCAGCGATCTGGAGCTGGATCTCCGGCAAGGCCGTATCGAGTCGATTGTCGTTCCGAACAACAGCAAATTTTTCGGGTTATTCGGCGGAGGGACCGATGTAGTCATTCCATGGCGAAATATCGTCAAGATCGGCATGGATGTCGTACTGGTCAAGCTGGATGAATCCCGACCGTACCGGGTGGCGGATGAGGGAGACCCCCAGGCCGAATACCGGCCTGCCTACAGGGAAAGATAAGCAGGCTTGTGCGGGGCGCCCTGGAGAAAGGTAGTATGCCTGTTCTGCGGGGCTTCGTTCCGGACGGAACCTGTGATACTATGGATAGAGGGATTAACGATTGGACAGGGGGAGAGGGTATGGAGCCTTTTCAATGGATTACAGAAGAACCGGACAAGCCGAAATTGTGGTCAATCCAGTCTTGGACGGACCGGTATCCGGAGCTGACTGCCGGATTCACTTCGCGTTTGGGCGGAGTAAGTGAAGGGGTCTTTGCCTCTCTCAACTTGGGACTTCACGTGGATGATCGTCCCGAAGACGTTATACATAACCGGAGCCGGGTAGCGGCTGCGGTCGGTGTTCCGTTGGATCGCTGGACATACGGCGAGCAGGTGCACGGGACAGAGGTTGCGGTCATAACGGAAGAAGATGCGGGCAGGGGGACAAGAGACCGGGAGAGCGCCCTGCAGGAAACCGACGCATTCATAACCGACCGCAGGGGAATCGTGATGGCCGCATTGTTTGCCGATTGTGTTCCTCTATACTTCTATGATCCCGAGCATCGGATTACGGGAATCGCTCATGCGGGCTGGAAGGGCACCGTTGGCCGGATAGCTTGGCATACCGTACACAAGATGAAGGAAACGTTCGGCAGCAAGCCTGAGCAGATACTGGCTTGTATTGGGCCTTCTATCGGCCCCTGCTGCTATGAGGTGGACGAACGGGTGGCTGAACGCGTTCGGGGGCTTCTCGCCTGGTTGGAGAACGGAAAACTAATCGAACAACAGGATAATCTGCTGCGGGAAACGCAGAAAACAAATAAATTCATGCTGGACTTGCAACAAATCAACCGACAAATTATGATAAAAGCAGGAATATTGCCATCTTGTATCGAAATATCTAAGTTATGTACCAGTTGCCGAACGGATCTTTTATTTTCCCATCGTAAAGAACAGGGACTAACCGGCAGAATGATCGCTTGGATTGGATTAAGATGAGACGAAGACAGAGGTGAATCCAGATGAATCTGCAGGAAAGAGCCGAACAGGTTCGTTTCCGGATTGCAGAAGCTTGCCGGAGAAGCGGCCGGGATAGGGACAGCGTGGAAATAATAGCGGTAACGAAATACGTATCCCTCGATACCGCCCGCGCCGTCGTCGATCTTGGGTTTGATAAGATTGGAGAAAACCGGTGGCAGGATGTCAAGCCGAAATGGGAAGCTCTAGGTTCCCGGGTCGAATGGCATTTTATCGGACATCTGCAGACGAATAAGGTTAAAGATGTAGTTGGTAAGTTTCGTTATATCCATTCATTGGACAGGCTTTCCCTGGCGAAGGAAATCAATAAGCGGGGAGAGGCGATGGACACCGTTGTGGATTGCTTGATCCAGGTCAATATTTCCGGCGAGGAAAGCAAATACGGACTGAGTCCGGAACAATTTTTTCCTTTCATAGAGCAGGTTAGGTCGTTTCCGTTCATACGTGTTGCCGGATTGATGACTATGGCCCCCTATGAGAGCGAACCGGAGGACACCCGTCCGGTGTTCCGCGGGCTGCGCCAGCTGCGGGATGAATGCAATCAACGAGCACTTCTGAAGGAAGAGATCCGGCATCTCTCGATGGGGATGTCTAACGATTTTGAAGTAGCGATAGAGGAAGGAGCGACATGGGTTCGTTTAGGTTCGATTCTTGTCGGCAAGGAATAATAGGAGCAGGGAGGGAATTTGTATGGGAGTCATGAACAAATTTTTGAACTTTATCGGACTGCAGGAAGAGGAAGAGGTCGTAGAGAAGGAAAGGGGTGCGGATTCGACCCCCGATCCCGAACCGAATATGTTCGACGGACGTAAGAATAAAAACAATATCGTCAGCATCCACTCGCAGAAGAACATCCGCGTTATCCTTAGCGAGCCCCGTTCGTATGACGAAACCCAAGACATTGCAGATCATCTCCGCTCACGCAGGCCTGTCGTCGTAAATTTGCAGAGGCTCCGCTCCGATCAGGCGATACGGATCGTGGACTTTCTGAGCGGGACAGTCTATGCGCTGAATGGCTCCATATCCAAGATCGGTCCGAGTATCTTTCTATGTACCCCCGATACCGTGGAAATCCAGGGATCGATTAAAGACTCGATAGAAGATGAGGCGGACTACAACAAATAGAGGTGAACAGTTTGAATCTTTCTGATATAAACAGTTTAATTGGCACGCTTATTCAGATCTACACGTATCTAATTATTGCTTACGTACTCTTGTCGTGGCTGCCTAATGCGCGTGAAAGCTTCATTGGAGAGCTGCTCGGTAAGATAGTGGAGCCCTATCTGTCGATCTTCCGCAAGTTTATTCCTCCGATTGGCGGCATGCTTGACCTGTCTCCTATCATCGCCCTTATTGCCCTGAGGTTTGTCGGCTACGGGATTTTTGCAATCATTGAGATGATTGTAGGAGGATTTTAGGAGCATCTATGGTTAATTCGTTGTTTGCACATTTTCATCCGGATGAGCATCCCTTCGTAGATAGAGCATTGGAATGGGTGGATAAGGCAGATAACCGCCATACGGCGAAGTTAACGGACTTTCTCGACCCGAGGCAGATTTATATTCTCCGGACACTTGTGAACCGTTCGTCGAATACGGCTCTTCATATGAATGGAGGATATGCGGAAGCCGAACGTCAAAGGGCGATCATCGCTCCGGACTATCAGGTCATTGAGCAGGATGAATTCGGTTTGGCTGTCCTATCCGTTGATTCCGGCAAGGGAGGCGGCGGATTGGACCACGGAGATTATATGGGAGCGATTCTCGGTCTGGGGATCAAACGGGATAAGATCGGAGATATCCATGTGCATGAGCATGGCTGCCATTGTGTCGTCGCCGAAGAAATAAGCGATTATATGCGCCTGCATCTCCACCAAGTACATCGTGTCCATGTTCAGACGGAAATTATTCCGATAAGCCGGTTGGAACCTGCCCGGACCGTCCTGGAAGAAATGGAATTCACGGTGGCTTCTTTACGTTTGGACGGGATTGTTGGAGATGCCTTCCGCTTAAGCCGGGCTAAAGCATTGGTTCCGATCAAAGCAGGACGATGCCGGGTCAACTGGAAGGTGATTGAGGATCCCAGCCAGGTGCTTAAAGCCGGAGATGTCGTCTCGCTGCAGGGATTCGGCCGTTTTCGGGTGCTGGATATTGAAGGATGGACGAAAAAAGGCAGGCTGAGGATCCGAATTGGCAAGTATCGCTAATTTTTTTGGCCTCAGTGCAGGATTTTCGCCAGTTCTGTCGAATACTCTACGATGAATATCAAGCCGTGTTTAGAACGTACATATTGTGGAGGTGCAGTATGCCGTTAACGCCTTTGGACATACATAACAAGGAATTCAAGAGAGCTTTTAGAGGATATGATGAGGACGAGGTCAATGAATTTCTGGATCAGGTTATTAAAGATTACGAGGCCTTGATTCGTGAAAATAAAGAATTGATGCAGCAAGCTCAAGCTTTGCAAGAAAAGTTAGACCACTTCGCCAATATCGAAGAATCGCTCAGCAAGACGATCATAGTTGCCCAGGAGGCGGCGGATGAAGTCAAGACGAACTCCAAGAAGGAAGCGGAGCTGATTATTCGGGAGGCGCAGAAGAACGCGGACCGGATCATCAACGAGTCCCTGGTCAAGTCCGGCAAGGTCGCTCTGGAGATTGAGGAGCTGAAGAAGCAGGCCGCCGTCTACAGAACGAGATTCCGCACACTGCTGGAGGCGCAGCTAGAGCTGCTGAATGGCGATAGCTGGGATGTTCTCGAGGGCAAGACGGGAACGGAGGAATAAACCGGCCAGAGTAAACCGGCCAAGAGTCCGACGACTTCGGCTTGCCGTTTTTCAATGGCCGGCAGCCGGCTTCTTCATCAACTCGATGAAACTCTCCTCAAGTTGACTGGCTTATCGAATTTCGTTATACTCCATAATAATACTAACATTTGCCGAAAACGATGACTGGAACGAGTACGGCGCAGGAGCGGAAACAGCGAATTAGGGGATGGTGCGAGCCTAATATTCGTGAAGCGTCGGAATATCATCCAGGAGTATTCTCTTGAAAGGTTCAGTAGAGAGCGTCGGGTGATTCCGTTATCAATCCCTGAGTGAGTTCCGGATAGAATGGCTGTATAATTGAGCCTATTAATTCGGAGCTTAAGAGGGTGGTACCGCGAGCATCTCTCGTCCCTTTGGGGATGGGAGTTTTTTTGTTTTTTCGATATAGACAAATATTTTCGTTAAGGAGTGCACATTAGCAATGGATTATGGCAAAACATTAAACCTTCCCAAAACGGACTTTCCGATGAGGGGCAACTTGCCCCAAGCGGAGCCCAAGGTTCAGCAATGGTGGGATGAAATCGACATTTACCGTAAAGTACAGGACAACGCGAAAGGGAAGCCGAAATTTATTCTGCATGACGGACCTCCCTATGCAAATGGAGATATTCATATCGGTCATGCCTTGAATAAAATTTTGAAAGATATTATTGTTCGATACAAATCTCTTCGCGGCTTCGATGCTCCGTATGTGCCGGGTTGGGATACCCATGGTTTGCCGATCGAACAGGCGATTGCCAACAGCGGTAAGGCGGACCGCAAGAAGATGTCCGTATCCGAATTCCGGGAGGCTTGCAAGGCCTATGCTCTGGATTGGGTGGATAAGCAGCGGACGCAGTTTAAGCGGTTAGGGGTGCGCGGAGATTGGGACAATCCGTACATCACCTTGAAGCCCGAGTACGAGGCGCAGCAGATCCGTGTTTTTGGTGAAATGGTCCGCAAAGGATACATCTATAAAGGGCTTAAACCCGTCTACTGGTCTCCTTCGTCGGAGAGCGCCCTCGCGGAAGCGGAGATTGAATATCGGGAGAAGACTTCACCATCCATATATGTTGCTTTTCAGGTAAAGGACGGTAAAGGCAAATTACCGGCTCAAGCGGAAATCGTTATCTGGACGACGACTCCATGGACATTGCCTGCGAACCTGGGAATCAGCGTGCATCCTGAATTCGATTATGTGCTTGTCGAAGCGGACGGCCGTCAGTTTGTCCTGGCCGAAGGCTTGCTGGAAGCAGCGGCCAAGGAAATCGGCTGGACGGATGTGAAGGTGAAGGACAAGTTCAAAGGAGCAGAATTGGAATACATTGTCTGCCGGCACCCGTTCTATGACCGGGATTCCCTCGTTATGACGGGAGAGCATGTCACGCTTGAGGCAGGGACCGGTTGCGTCCATACGGCTCCTGGCCACGGGGAGGATGACTTCTACATTTCGCAGCGCTATGGACTCGGTGTATTGTGCCCCATTAACGACCAAGGGAAGTTTACCGGGGAAGCCCCCGGCTATGAAGGAATGTTCTATGAAAAAGCCAATGAGCCTATTATGGAGCTGCTGGCGCAAAAAGGAAGCCTGCTGAAGCAAGGGACCATTCAGCACCAATATGCCCATGACTGGCGTACAAAGAAGCCTGTCATCTATCGGGCAACGGAGCAATGGTTCGCCTCCGTGGACCGTTTCCGCGAGGCCATGCTGGAGGAAATCAAAAACATTAAGTGGACGCCGAATTGGGGAGAAATCCGCCTCCATAATATGATAGCGGAACGCGGAGACTGGTGTATCTCGAGACAGCGGACATGGGGAGTTCCGATTCCGATCCTCTACTGTACGAAATGCAACCATCCGATCGTTAACGAACAAACCATTGAGCATGTAGCTGCGATTTTTGAACAGGAAGGCTCCAATGCCTGGTTTGAAAAGAATGCTTCGGAGCTTCATCCGGAGGGGATGGCTTGTCCGGAGTGCGGCCATGCGGAATTCCGCAAAGAAACGGACATCATGGATGTATGGTTCGATTCCGGGTCCAGCCATGCAGCGGTTCTGGAAATCCGTCCGGAGCTGCAATGGCCGGCGGACCTATACCTGGAAGGGTCCGATCAATACCGCGGCTGGTACAATTCCTCGCTGATTACTGCGACAGCCGTTAGAGGGAAGGCTCCTTACCGGGGCATTCTAAGCCACGGCTTTACTCTGGATGGCGAAGGAAGGAAAATGTCCAAGTCATTGGGCAACACGGTAGATCCCAAGAAAGTTTGCGACCGGCTTGGGGCAGATATATTGCGGCTATGGGTCTCTTCTGTGGATTATCAGGCGGATGTTCGCATCTCAGATAATATTCTTAACCAGATTACCGAGGTGTACCGTAAAATCCGGAATACGCTTCGCTTCTTCCTCGGCAATCTGAACGGTTTCGATCCTGCCCGCGACAAAGTAAGCCCGAGTGATATGAATGAGCTTGACCGCTTTGCGCTTATTCACTTAAATCGCTTGAACGAACGGGTAATACGGGCTTATGACCAATATGACTTTCACATTGTATATCAAGCCGTGCACCATTTCTGCGCCGTAGAGATGAGCGCGTTCTATCTGGATATTGTGAAAGACCGGCTGTACGTCAGCGCTCCGGATGATTTGGGCCGCAGAGCCGCCCAAACCGTATTATATGAGGCCCTAACGGTAATAACTAAATTGATTGCTCCTCTGCTTCCGCATACCGCAGATGAAGTTTGGAAGCATATTCCAGGGGTGCAGGAAGAAAGCGTCCAATTATCGGAAATACCGGATCCGGATACTTCCTTGTTCGATCCTTCCCTGGAAGCAAAATGGTCCGCATTCATGGAAATCCGGGATGAAGTCTTCAAGGCGTTGGAAGAAGCAAGAAACCAGAAAGTGATTGGCAACTCTCTGGGGGCTTCCCTTCATCTTTATCCGGATGAGGAAACAGCTAAGCTCTTATCCCAATTCGATCGTCTGGACCTGTTATTTATCGTTTCCGACGTTCAGCTTCACACTGGGGCAGACATCCCGGAAGAAGCCATGAAATTCGGTCATCTGGCTGTTCAGGTAGCTTCAGCGGAAGGGGAGAAATGCGAGCGCTGCTGGATCGTGACCCCCGAAGTCGGCCGGAACGAGGCTCACCCGACGCTGTGCCCACGCTGTGCGGAAGTGGTCGATACCCATTACAAGCAGCAGCCGTAAGCCGTAAGGAGAGATAGCGAGATGTCCAACCCCAACGATGAACAGAATCAAATCCTCCGGGAGCTCAATGAACGGATAGAGCAGTTGGCCTTGAATATGGAGAAGGCCAGATTCGCCGAATATGTCCAGTTGCTCGAACGGCCGCGCAAGCTGCTGTGGAACCATCTGGTGGGCGGAATTGCCAGAGGAGTAGGAATAGCGATCGGATTTACCGTGCTGACCTCGACTCTTCTGTACGTTTTGCAGGCGCTGGGAGCATTGGATCTACCCATCGTTGGGGATTATATCGCGCAAATTGTCAAGCATGTTCAAGCACAATTGGAAGGCAGAACCTATTAAACACAGGTTCCGGCGGACTTCCCTAGTCCAATTCATCGCTGGGAGGCTCGTCTTCCAATAAAGGCTCGCCTTCACCTTGGTGCATATAATTTCGGTAAGCTTTGTTCCGAATAATCGTAACGTCCTTGCCATAGATATCCGTGGCTATGAAGCTTTCGTAATCCTCGACATAGCCATCGTTCTCATTAGCTTCGATTTCCATTTCGTCATAGCTGTCGATATACCGGTCTTCAGCCATGGCAGGACTGTTCGAAGTTCCCCAGCTTTCGACTATCTGCCAGGCGTCCTCGCCATCGAACTGGTTCTGGCTTGGTAATTCGTCCAGGCTGGTTCTGCCGAAGGGGGGAGACAGGATTTCTTCCTCTATGGGCCTGCGCTGAGATATGGTTTTCTGAGGAACGTGAGCTTTACAATACAAGGTGGTTGGGACGGCCAACAGCCGGTCATAAGGGATAGGTTCGCCGCAAACGCTGCAGGTGCCATACTGCCCGGAGTTTAATCTATCCAGAGCGTCACGGACATCGCCTAAATATTTCTCCGCTTTATCGTTCAAGGCGACGTCCTTGCCGCGTTCGAAAACTTCCGTGCCAATGTCTGCCGGATGATTGTCATAGGAGGAAAGCTCTCCTGTTGAATCGCCCAGCGACCCGCCCAATCCGTAGTGGGAGTTTTCGGTGACTTGTTTATTGAGCTCTTCTAATTCCTGCTTCAGCAATTGCTGAATTTGTTGTTTCTGTTCTTCCGTTAAGGTGTGCATTATGACGGCTCCCTTCAAGGTATTCCGCCATATTGTGCGCCGAAAGAACATGTTTTACGAAGGTAATTCCTTGTACGCAAGGAAATCATGGGTTCGGGGAGGTTGACTATTTGATCTATTATCTGATTTCTTTGCTTATCATCGCTTTGGATCAATGGACCAAGCGGCTTATTGTCAAACATATGGAGCTGAGGGAGTCTTTCTCGGTCATCGGCGATTTTTTTCATATTACTTCTCACCGCAATACCGGGGCTGCCTTTGGAATTTTGCCGAACCAACGATGGTTTTTTCTCATTGCTACCGTGATAGTCGTTGTCGGGATTTCGATTTATATGAGGAAGGTCATCCGTGAGAACAAGCGGCTGTTGCCCTTTGCCCTAAGCCTTCTTCTGGGCGGTGCCCTCGGCAATTTTATTGACCGTGCCGTATCCGGAGAGGTCGTCGATTTTCTCGATTTCACCTTTCGTTTCAACTGGTTCGGAAATCCGGTCGTCTATCCGTTTCCTATATTCAACGTAGCCGATTCCGCAATCGTTATTGGAGTTATTCTTATTTTGCTGGATTCCCTGCTGGAGTGGAGAAGAGAAAGGAAAGGTCAAACCGATGAAGTTCAATCATGACGATCTGCGGCCTTCCGATGAAATAAAGACAATCGGTACGGAAGAAGCGAATGATATCAGCATGAAGGATGAACCCGGTTTGCCGGGAGCCTCCGTCTTAACTGACTCCGATGACGATATGGATGGGGAAACGTTCGAGTGGACCATCGAGCCTCAGGAAGCGGGGACCCGCATTGACAAATTTCTGGCCGATGCCTTGCCTGAAGAGATTTCGCGAACGCAGGTCCAGCATTGGATCAGAGGCGGGGCGGTTCAGGTTAACGGCTCGACGGTCAAACCCAATTATAAGCTTCAAACAGAGGATGTTCTTGTTCTGGACGTTCCCGAGGCGCAGGAAGCGGCTATTGAGCCGGAAGCGATTCCGCTGGAGGTCGTTTACGAAGATGCGGATGTTATCGTTATTAATAAGCCTAGAGGAATGGTCGTTCATCCGGCGCCGGGACATACTTCGGGAACCGTGGTGAATGCGCTGCTGGCTCATTGCCGGGATTTGTCCGGAATCAACGGGGTTATGCGGCCCGGAATTGTTCATCGAATAGACAAGGACACCTCAGGCCTGCTGATGGCTGCCAAGAATGATCTGGCCCATCTTTCGCTATCCAAACAGCTTAAGGATCATTCGGTCATCCGGAAATATATCGCGTTGGTTCACGGCCGGGTTCCCCATGATCAAGGAACGGTGGATGCGCCGATCGGGCGCGATCCGAACCATCGCAAACAATTTATCGTAACAAGCCATAACAGCAAGCATGCGGTGACCCATTTTGCGGTTCTGGAGCGGCTCGGCTCATATACGTTGCTGGAGTTGAAGCTGGAAACCGGCCGGACTCATCAAATCCGCGTTCATATGAAATATATCGGCCATCCTCTGGTCGGCGATCCGGTATACAGCAGCAGCAAACGGGCAGGCATCGAGGGGCAGGCTCTTCATGCCGCGGTGCTTGGCTTCGTACATCCCCGTACGGGCCGGCAGCTTGTCTTCGAGGCTCCTTTACCGGAAGATATGAATCATCTTCTTCAGCGTGTGCGGCAGCTTTAAAAAGGTGTCTGATAAACCGGAGATGAATCAGGAGGTCCGCTAGTCCGTGGATGGCTCCTGAATTTTTTGTCGCAATCGGACAGCTTGAACCGAATCAATATTTTTCTCTTGACATCTTTTGTCGGGATGTGGGATAATTCTTTTAGTTAAATAGCGCCTTTAAATTCAGTCCCGTGAGGCTGGCAAGGTGATCGTTACAATGTCATTCAGAGTGCAGTAAGTATCTCTGTGTTTCTTGGTGAACTCTAAACACAGTTATCGCGCGTACCCGCCGATGAGATGCTTCCTGCCTGACCCTTGCCTACGGGCAAGGGTTTTTTTGTGGACTTTCCTCTCCGGAATCGTTGCGGATAAGGTCTTCCGGAAGCGGAGCGGTAGTAACGAAGGCGCAGAACAGGAGGCAGCGAAACGAAGTGATTACCCAGGATAGACGGATTTTGCTGGACGATACGGCTATTCGCCGGGCTCTCACCCGGATTGCCCATGAAATTTTGGAGAGGAACAAGGGTGTCGACGATTGCGTTCTGATCGGAATTCGGACGAGGGGAGTATACCTTGCCGAGCGGATTGCCAGACGAATAAGGGAGATCGAGGGTGTTCCTATACCGGCTGCAGCGATCGATGTGACCTCATACCGCGACGATGTGTCCCGGCAAAGCAGAGGAAACCCGGCACAAGGCATTGTTGAGCCGGAACTGGATATTCACAACAAAAAGATCATCCTGTTCGATGATGTACTGTTCACAGGGCGCACCGTCCGTGCTGCGATGGACGCCTTAATGGACAAGGGCCGGCCGCAAATGATTCAATTGGCGGTGCTTGTAGACCGGGGACATCGGGAGCTGCCGATTCGTCCGGACTATGTCGGCAAGAATATCCCGACTTCCAAGCTGGAGGAAATTGTTGTCCATCTGGAGGAAGCGGACGGTCAGGATGAGGTCATCTTATATAATAAAGGGAGCTGACAAGCGCGATGCAGACTAAAACAATGACGGATAAACATTTGCTTGGGCTTAAAGGAATGAGCGAATTGGAGCTGGAGTCCATTCTGGATCGTGCTGCTTATTGGGAGCAATACCCCCAGAAGGTTACTCAGCATCTGCAGGGCCGTTTTGTCGCTAACATGTTCTTTGAGAACAGCACCCGCACACGGTTTTCGTTCGAAGTCGCGGAGAAAAGAATGGGGCTGGAAGTGCTCAATTTTACCGCAGCCGTGTCCAGTGTGCAAAAGGGAGAGTCCATATACGATACCGTTAAGACGCTGGAATCTATGGGGATAGATGCAGGAGTAATCCGGTTGAAGCCTAACGGGGTGCTCGATGAGCTTGCCCGTCATGTCCGAATCCCGCTGATCAACGCCGGCGATGGAAGCAACGAGCATCCGACTCAGGCGCTGCTTGATCTGTATACGATGCGTAAGCATTTCGGCGCGGTCCGCGGGTTGACCGTATCCATTATCGGCGATATCAAGCACAGCCGGGTGGCCCGCTCGAATCTGTGGGCGTTGGGCGCAATGGGTGCACGGGTGAAATTTTGCGCTCCGGATGCGATGCAAGCTCCCGAGCTTGCGGAATACGCTCCATATGTCACAATGGACGAAGCCTTGCAGTCGGATGTTGTCATGATGCTGCGCGTACAGTTGGAGCGCCATGAGCAAGGAATGCTGAATTCCGCCGAGCAATATCGCGAAGGTTACGGTCTCACAGTGGAACGGGAGCGGAAAATGAAGGACCATGCCATCATTATGCACCCGGCTCCAATTAATCGGAATGTAGAAATTGATGACGAGCTGGTAGAGCATCCAAGGTCGAAAATTTTCACTCAAATGAGCCATGGGGTCCCTGTCCGGATGGCCGTTATCGAACGATCTCTAACTTGATGGGAACGAATTTGAAATGGACTATCGGCAAGATTGGCGGCAAGTAGGAGGCGGCTCTATGGAGCAGAAGCCTATCTTTATACCGTAATTAAAGACAAGGGCTGAACAGGAGGAGCTTATGGGAACTTGGATTGTCAACGGGAAGATGCTGGATGGTGATAACCGTCTCGTTAATAAAAATATTTTGATCGAAAACGGCAAGATTACAAGCATAACGGAGCCTAAGGAAGGGCCGGATAACCAGAGCGACGGTCATGAGAGGATCGATGCCAAGGGACAATTAATCGCTCCGGGGTTGATCGATATGCACGTTCATCTGCGGGAGCCCGGATTTGAGCATAAAGAAACGATAGCGACCGGCACAAGGTCGGCGGCCAGGGGCGGATTCACGACGATCGCCTGTATGCCCAACACCCGGCCGGTAGTCGATACCCCCGAGACCGTGCGGTACATTCTCGACAAAGCAGAGACCGAAGGAGTGGTCAGGGTGCTTCCCTACGGGTGCATTACCGACAACCAGCTAGGGCGGGAGCTGACCGATTTTGAGGCGCTGAAGGATGCGGGCGTGTTCGCCTTCACGGATGACGGGGTAGGGGTTCAAAGCGCGCAAATGATGAAGGACGCTATGGCGAAAGCGGCCGAGCTCGGAATGCCGATTGTCGCTCATTGCGAGGACAATACGCTGGTTGTTGGCGCCCCCGTTAACGAGGGAGCCTTCTCCCGCAAGCACGGGTTAAAAGGAATTCCGAACGAGTCCGAAGCCATTCACGTTGGAAGAGATATTTTACTGGCGGAAGCTACAGGGGTTCATTACCACGTCTGCCACGTGAGCACAGAGCAGTCCGTGCGGTTGATCCGCCAGGCCAAGCAGCTCGGGATCAAAGTAACGGCGGAGGTTTGCCCGCATCATCTGCTGCTGTCGGATGAGGATATTCCGGGACTCGACGCCAATTGGAAAATGAATCCGCCTCTGCGGTCTCCGCGGGATGTACAGGCTTGTATCGAGGGAATCGAGGATGGAACGATCGATATTGTCGTAACGGACCATGCTCCGCACAGTGAAGAAGAGAAGGCCAAAGGGATGCAAGCGGCGCCTTTCGGAATCGTCGGTTTCGAAACAGCCTTCCCGCTTCTGTACACCCATTTTGTTCTTAAAGGGAAATGGACGCTTCAATTTCTGCTTGACCGGATGACGGTTAAGCCCGCAGAAGTCTTCGGACTGCCGTGGGGAACCTTGCAGGAGGGAGCTGCGGCGGATCTGACATTGATTGACCTGGATACAGAGAAGGAAGTTAATCCTGCCGAGTTTTTGAGTAAAGGGCGGAATACTCCATTTACGGGCTGGAAGCTTAAGGGGTGGCCTACCCGGACAATAGTGGCCGGCCAAGTGGTCTGGAGCGAGGCTTAATCCTCCGCAAACCAATGGAATGATAGAGAACGAAGCAATGGACAGCAGGATCAAGACAAGCTAAAGGAGCGATGAACGATGCAGGCAAGATTATTATTGGAAGACGGCACTCTGTTTACCGGCAAAGCATTCGGAAGCGAAGGCGAGTCGACCGGAGAAGTCGTATTTAATACCGGCATTACGGGCTACCAGGAGGTTATCTCGGACCCTTCCTACTGCGGGCAAATCGTAACGATGACCTACCCGCTGATCGGAAACTACGGAATTACGAGGGATGACTTTGAATTTATCCGGCCGTTCATTCACGGCCTTGTTGTACGGCAGCATGAGGAAATTCCCAGCAACTGGCGGGCCCAATATACGCTGGACAGCCTGATGAAAGAATACGGAATCATCGGAATCAGCGAAGTGGACACCCGCATGCTGACCCGCATCATCCGCCAGCACGGAACGATGAAAGGAATTCTGACGACCTCCAATAAGTCGGTGGAAGAGTTGAAGGAGCAGTTGAATGCAATGACCGTCCTCAGGGATCAGGTGGACCGGGTCTCGACCAAAAGACGCTATCACCTGCCGGGCAATGGCGAGACGGTGGTGCTGGTCGACTTCGGCTCGAAGGACGGAATCGCCCGCGATTTATCGAAGCGCGGCTTCGATGTCGTCGTTGTTCCTTACGATACGACGGCGGACCAGATCCGGCGCATCCATCCCGACGGAATTATTCTGTCCAACGGGCCCGGAGATCCGAAGGATGTTCCCCAAGCTATCGAAATGATCCGCTCGCTGCTGGGCGAGTACCCGATCTTCGGGATCTGCCTGGGGCACCAATTGTTTGCTCTCGCTTGCGGTGCCGATACCGAGAAGATGAAATTCGGCCATCGCGGAGGCAACCATCCGGTTAAAGATCTGGTGACCGGCTGCTGCTATATTACCTCCCAGAACCATGGCTACACCGTAGTCCAGGATTCATTAAAGGGAACCGATCTTGAAGTTACCCATGTCAACAATAACGACAAAACGGTGGAAGGGCTCAAGCATAAGAAGCACCCTGCCTTCTCCGTCCAATATCATCCGGAGGCGGCACCGGGACCGTTCGATTCCGGATACTTGTTTGATGAATTCCAAACGATGATTCGGGAATTTAAACAAAGCCTTCCGAATATTCCGCAGCAAGCCAAGATGCTGGCCGCTGCCCAAAAGACAGCCGAAGCGAAAGGAGAATTGAAGCATGCCCAAAAATAATGAACTCAAAAAAATTCTCGTCATCGGCTCTGGCCCCATAGTAATCGGACAAGCCGCAGAATTTGACTATGCCGGAACCCAGGCTTGCCAAGCTTTGAAGGAAGAAGGGTATGAGGTTGTACTGATCAACAGCAACCCGGCTACGATTATGACCGATACCAATATGGCGGATAAAGTATATATCGAGCCTATTACGCTGGATTTCGTTACCCAAATCATCCGGCAGGAGCGTCCGGACGGCTTGCTGCCTACTCTCGGCGGACAAACGGGATTGAATATGGCCGTTGAGCTTGCCCGCCACGGCATTCTCGAGCAGGAGAATGTCAAGCTTCTCGGTACACAGTTAACCGCCATCGAGAAGGCGGAAGACCGCGATTTGTTCCGCGAGCTGATGAGAGAGCTGGAGCAGCCGGTACCGGATAGTACGATTGTTACTACCGTTCAGGAAGCGGTCGACTTTGCCGAAGAAATAGGCTATCCGATCATCGTTCGTCCGGCCTATACCCTGGGCGGAACGGGCGGCGGAATCGCCTCTACGAAGGAAGAGCTGATCGAAACGGTTCAGTCGGGTATCCGATACAGCCCTATCGGCCAGTGTCTGATTGAGAAAAGCATTGCCGGCATGAAGGAAATTGAATATGAGGTTATGCGCGACGCCAACGACAACTGCATTGTCGTTTGTAATATGGAAAACTTCGATCCGGTCGGCGTTCATACAGGGGACAGCATCGTTGTAGCTCCAAGCCAGACTCTGTCGGACAAGGAATACCAGATGCTTCGTTCCGCCTCGCTGAAAATTATTAGAGCCCTTCATATCGAAGGCGGCTGTAACGTTCAGTTTGCTCTGGACCCTCACAGCTATCAATACTATGTCATTGAGGTTAATCCGCGGGTCAGCCGTTCCTCGGCACTCGCCTCCAAAGCGACCGGTTATCCGATTGCCAAGATGGCGGCCAAAATCGCTATCGGCTATACGCTGGATGAAATTGTTAACCCGGTAACCGGGCAGACTTACGCCTGCTTTGAGCCGACGATTGACTATGTCGTATCGAAAATCCCGCGCTGGCCTTTCGATAAATTTACCGGCGCCAACCGGAAGCTGGGAACACAGATGAAAGCTACCGGGGAAGTGATGGCCATCGGCCGGACCTTCGAGGAATCGATTCATAAGGCCGTTCGTTCGCTGGAAATCGGTGCTCACCGTCTGTATTTGAAGGAAACCGAGCTGGTGGATGGGGAAACGCTGGAGGAGCGTTTGAAGAAGCCTGACGATGAGCGCATTTTCTTGATTGCCGAAGCGTTCCGCAGAGGGTATACGGTAGAAAAAATTCAGGATCTGACGAAGATCGACTGGTGGTTCCTGACGAAGCTTGAAGGTCTTATCCGCTTCGAGCACCAGCTGCAGCAGCCGGAACTGACCCCGGAGCTTCTGCTGGAAGCCAAGCGCAAAGGCTTCACTGACCGGGCGATTGCGGAAATCCGCCGCTCTGCGAACGTTCAGTTCGACCATATCATGGAGGCCGACATTCGCGCTTATCGCTTGCAGAACGGAATCAAGCCGGTCTACAAAATGGTCGATACTTGCGCAGCAGAGTTCGAAGCAACCTCTCCGTATTATTACTCGACCTATGAAATGGAGGACGAGGTTCAGGAATCCTCCAAGGATAAAGTCGTTGTGCTCGGTTCTGGTCCGATCCGGATCGGCCAGGGGATTGAATTCGACTATTCCACCGTGCACGCGGTCTGGGCCATCCAGGAGGCCGGCTATGAAGCGGTCATTATTAACAACAATCCGGAGACTGTCTCCACCGATTTCAATACGTCTGACCGCCTGTATTTCGAGCCGCTCTTCTTTGAAGATGTGATGAATGTCATTGAGAGAGAGAAGCCGATTGGCGTTATCGTTCAGTTCGGTGGACAAACGGCAATTAATCTGGCTGCTCCGCTGGCCAAGGCCGGCGTACGGATTTTGGGAACCGACCTGGAGCATATCGATGCCGCCGAAGACCGGAAGAAGTTCGAAGCTCTGCTTCGCAAGCTGAACATTGCCCAACCTCCGGGAGGAACCGTGACTTCGGTGGATGAAGCGGTGGGTACGGCTGCGAAATTCGGTTACCCGGTTCTTGTCCGCCCCTCTTATGTACTGGGCGGCCGGGCTATGGAAATAGTTTATTCCGATGCGGAATTGCTTAACTATATGGAATATGCCGTGAAGATCAATCCGGAGCATCCGGTTCTGATCGACCGCTACATGCTCGGCAAAGAAGTGGAAGTCGATGCGATTTGCGACAAGGAAACCGTCCTGATTCCAGGAATTATGGAGCACGTCGAGAGAGCCGGGGTCCATTCCGGAGACTCGATCGCGGTTTATCCTCCGCAGTCGCTTTCGGAAGAGATCAAGCAACAGATTGTTGAAATAACGACCAAAGTGGCCAAAGAGCTTGAAGTCGTCGGCCTGGTCAACATTCAATTTGTCATCTATCAAGAGCAGGTTTATATTATCGAAGTAAATCCCCGCTCCTCCCGTACCGTGCCTTTCTTGAGCAAGGTAACCGGAATTCCGATGGCCAATGTAGCGACCCAGTTGATTATGGGCAAGAAGCTGAAGGAAATTGGTTACGAAGGCGGATTGTGGAAAGAGGACGATCAGGTGTCGGTCAAAGTTCCTGTCTTCTCCTTCGCGAAGCTGAGAAGAGTCGATACCACGCTCGGTCCGGAGATGAAATCTACGGGAGAAGTTATGGGGCGTGACGCCAGCTTTGCCAAAGCGCTGTACAAAGGGCTGATTGCTTCGGGAATGAAGATTCCGACAACCGGATCGATTATTGCGACGGTTGCCGACAAAGACAAGGATGAGGCTATAGAAATTTTGCGCGGCTTCCATGATCTCGGTTATAAAATTGTAGCGACCGGAGGCACCGCTAAAGCTCTATCGGCTGCCGGTCTGAAAGTGGATCACGTGAGGAAGCTGAGCGAAGGCTCGCCTAATATTCTGGACCGGATTCGCAATGGGGAAGCTCAATTTGTCGTGAATACTCTGACCAAAGGCAAGACCCCGGAGCGCGACGGCTTCCGCATCCGCCGCGAAGCGGTAGAGAACGGAATTGTCTGCATGACCTCCTTGGATACGGTTAGAGCGCTGCTTGGCATGCTGCAGACGATTAACTTCTCCTCTAGTCCGATGCCTGCGAACAAAGCACTTCGCTAGAGCCAGATTAAGTAAGAACTATCCGAAGAAGGACTTTAAGGAGGCTTTGCTGTGGGCTTACAAACGGAAGTGGCGGGTAAGATCATGGTCGCTCTCGATTATCCCTCTGAGCAAGAGGCCAATGAACTGCTTCAAAGCTTGCAGGGAATTCCTTGCTACATGAAAGTGGGCATGCAGCTGTTCTATGCGGCTGGACCAAAATTTGTCGAGAGGTTGAAGGAGGAAGGCTATAAGGTCTTCCTCGACCTCAAGCTTCATGATATCCCTAATACCGTTAAAGGAGCTGCTGCGAGCATTTCGCGGCTTGGGGTGGATATGTTTAATGTCCATGCCGCGGGTGGCACCAGGATGATGGAGGCTGCTCTGGAAGGCGCTGAAATGGCTTCCGCAGGGGCGCGTCCGGTTGTTATCGCGGTCACTCAGTTGACGAGTACGAATGAACGGATGCTGAAGGAAGAGCTCGGAATCGGCGCTACGATGGAAGAGACGGTGGTGCGTTATGCCCGGCTGGCCGGGAAGGCCGGCCTGGATGGTGTCGTAGCTTCCCCATTGGAGGTCGTCCGTATCAAGGAAGCGATGGGGAAACCGTTTCTGACCATCACCCCGGGAATTCGTCCACGCCATGCGGCTGCAGGGGATCAATCGAGAGTGATGACTCCGGCAGAAGCTTTAAACACGGGAACGGATTATATGGTCATCGGCCGCCCTATTACGGCCCAGGCTGATCCGCGGCAAGCCCTTGAATCTATTATTGAGGAGTTGATTTAGATGAATTCAACGACCCACAATTTGCCTCGGGAGATTGCAGAGGCTCTGCTTCAGATCGGTGCTGTTGCGCTTAGCCCGAATGAGCCCTTTACCTGGAGCTCCGGATGGCTCTCGCCTATCTATTGCGATAACCGGCTGACTATGTCCTATCCGAATATCCGCAATAAAGTGGCGGAAGGCTTTGCTGCGATTATTCGAGAGCAATATCCCGAGGTGGAGATTATCGCGGGCACGGCTACCGGAGGAATCGCCCATGCCGCTTGGGTGGCGGATAAACTGAACTTGCCTATGGTGTATGTGCGCAGCAGCGCCAAAGGCCATGGCAAGCAGAAGCAGGTGGAAGGGGTCCTCAACCCGGGCAGCAAAGTCGTCGTCATCGAGGATCTGATCTCAACAGGGGGAAGCTCGCTTAAAGCAGCTTTGGCCGTTAGAGAAGCCGGAGGAGATGTGCTCTCGGTGCTGTCCATCTTTACTTATCAGTTCAAAGAAGCGCAGGATGCCTTTGCCGCAGAGAAGATTGCAATGAACTCGCTCTCCAATTACACGGCGTTGCTGGAGGCTGCGGTCGAACTCGGAAAAATTAAAGAAGAGGATTTGGCGCTTCTCCAATCATGGAGAGAGAACCCGGCTGCTTTCGGCAAGGATGGAGCCAATTAGGAACGGACGGGCCGAAGTTTAAACGGCAAGAGATTCACATAGAAGCTGAATAACAAAAAGTCTTGATTTCAACCACGCGTCACTTGACAAATGCCAGGCCTGTACCGGGAAATTGCCTCCGGACAGGCCTATTTGGTATTTGGAGGCCAATCCTCAAATGAAAACCAGGGGACATAAGAATGAAGAAAGAGCATTGAAAGAAATTAAGCAAAATTTTATTCAAATCTGTGAAGAATGCCGCATTATATAAATAACGGGTGCATTTTAAAGGTAAATTGCAAAGGTAGCTATTAAAGACATGCAAGCTTCCCATACGGAATAAAGAAGGAAGAATCGATCATTTAAGGTTTACTTTGGGAAATATCAGTATAGGTTGAAGATGCATAAATAAGCGGGTATAAACAAAATCGGGAGGGTGTCAGGCTAAGGCGGGAGCAAGAGATAATGTCTATCAGCCTCTCCCTGCACCGGCGCAGCTAATTACCAGCTTTGACTTCGCCCTGATGTGCAGGGAACGGCAAGGCCAGGGTACGAAACATCCGGGTCTCGTCATGTGTGTGCCTGTAACCGTTTATAAGAGAGGCTGTTTTCATTTTGGAGGGGTATCTTGACTAGAACATTCACGAGTTAGGCTTTGCATGGAACTAAAGCCTTCTCTATTTTTGGAGCAGGAACGTTTGATAGACTGTCCAGGCTTGGTTGTCCGTCTGGTAGAGCAGGTGAAAGCGGTCAACCAGGAATTCCAGTCCGACATCCACTAATCGGACACTAGAGAGAACATCGTGAAATTCCTCGTTGCCCAGTTTTTGACCGATGGTCAAATGTGGAGTATAACGGTAAGCTTTCTGCGGTTCTTCCAACGGTCCCTGACAAATTTCCTCGTGTAAGCGGATGAACGGGTCCGCATCCTCCAAGGCCAAGTAAATGACATTGCTGACCGGAAGGAAGGATGAAAACCGGTTGACCTTGGCGGTAAAGGCCGGCAGGCGTTGGGATGCTTCGTTGAGCAGGGTTATCGCTTCTTCCAATTGGCGGTCGTCCCAGTCCTCCGCCTCGCGGATGGTAAAATGAGGCTGAATCAAGCGATAATGAGGATCATAGCGTTTGCGATAGCTGTTGGCAAAATCTTGAACTTCCTTGCCCGGAAAAACGACGATTCCGTATTTCATGGAAAATAACCTCCTTTCCCCTCTTGCTTTTGTTAGTGAGCTATTATAACGTATTCTTTAATTATTCTAACATCTAATGCCGCACTTAGCCAAGATTGATAAAACAACGAAAATAAGGTGATGAATATGATTCGCAAAGTTCACAGCAACGAGGTCAAGCAAGCCGTCGTGCAAAAATTAGAGGAGCGCGGCGTAACCACTGAAGAAATTGCCGAAATTGTCTATGAGATGCAAGCTCCTTATAATCAAGGACTTCAGCTCAGTGATTGTATAGACAGCGTGCATGCCGTTCTGAAAAAAAGAGAGGTTCAGCATGCGCTTCTCGTTGGCATCGAACTGGATATGTTGGCCGAGCAGAATAAATTGTCCGAGCCGCTGCAGTCGTTGGTGGAGTCGGATGAAGGATTGTTCGGCTGCGATGAAACTTTGGCTCTCGGGTCTGTGCTGGGCTACGGAAGTATAGCGGTGACCACCTTCGGACATCTGGATAAGCATAAGATCGGGGTTATCAAACGCCTGGATACCAAGAGAGGCCACGGCATTCATACGTTCCTGGACGATTTGATCGCCAGTATTGCCGCTTCCGCATCCAGCCGGATCGCCCATAGATTAAGAGATTTGGAGGAGCAGGAAGCCGAGATTGCGGCAGATAGCGAAGCCGGCGAGAGCGCAGATCAGGCTTAGTTAAGTTTCCCCTATTGAAATGATTTTATCCACCTCTGTCCCGGGCAGCAATAAAAAGCGGCTTAAAGGGATAAGCTAGCAATAAAAGAAGTTCGCAGGACAGGGGTGCTTTACTCGTGAAATGGATTTATTGGTCTAAACTTTATGAAAGCAAATTTCAAGCCGGCTGCCTCGCCAAGAGGATGGAGGAGGACTGGTGGTTATACGGATACGACTGCCCGCAGGCGGTGGAAGTATACCGTTCGAAGAAGGGCCGGTTTGGAGTTCGCTATATATTGCCTCATTAAGGCTAGTTTAGATATGTAAGAGATTAGGTTTTGGACCGCATTGTCACTTGGGGTTAGCCAAAAGACCTCCTTTAAAAAGGGTTTTTCATCTTCGAAAAATGCGTTAGAAGGTTTTTATAATTTACCTCTTGACACTAATGGTGCAAATGGTGTATATTTATTTTTGTCGCTGATTAAATAGTCTAGCCAATTAACGCGGGGTGGAGCAGTCCGGTAGCTCGTCGGGCTCATAACCCGAAGGTCGCAGGTTCAAATCCTGCCCCCGCAACCAAATTTCAAATTCAAAAGTTCCGGGCCTTTAGCTCAGTTGGTTAGAGCGATCGGCTCATAACCGATTGGTCGGGGGTTCGAGTCCCTCAGGGCCCACCATGATTATGACAGGCTGTTTCTATGCCGGGGTGGCGGAATTGGCAGACGCACAGGACTTAAAATCCTGCGATAGGTTGCTATCGTACCGGTTCGAGTCCGGTCCTCGGCACCAAACCAGTGCATTGAAGTGTCGGACTCTTGTGTTACGAGTTCAACCTGAAACTCCAGGTTTCCCAGACAGATAGGTCGAAGGAAACGGCAGGAGTTTTTTTATTTATAAAAAAATTTGGGATATAGTAAAAGTCCTCCCCATATGGGTGAAGGACTTTTTTTGGTACAATAATAGGTTTATTCGTTTAGCTCCGGGTTAATGGCCCGGTGTATCTTTTACTGTTTCGCCTGAGCCTCAGCGGATGTGGAAGAGGACTCTCCCGGGAAAGCCGGCGATGAAACCCCCGAGCTGAGATTTGGCTCAATTACGACCGTATAGCGGCTGTCTACATAGGTTTCCGCTTTCGCTTCCGTCATGACTTGAGCATACATGTGGCCCGGTATCGGCTCATGCAGCGTGTAATAAAGCGTGGCTTGCTCGTCTTGAAATTCAATCCGGTCGATGGTCACGCGATAACCGCTGTTGCCTTTCATTCCCCAGGTTACTGTTGCTTTATTAATTTGGTCGTTCACTTTTTCCATAATTAATTCCACTTCGGAATTTTGAGCCGGAGGCTCAGGGCTATGCTCTTTATTTGCCTTTACGAATTTCCTGGCTGCATGAATCATGCGGCTTGCTTCCGAACGGGTAATCTCATCTTTGGGACGGAAAAGCCCGTCGGCATTCGTTTCGGCAATGTTGGAGATCAACAGACGTTGGATGCTGGTCATATATTCCTTGTCGACCTGCTCTTCATCTGCAAAGGACATATAGATTTCAATAAAGGCATAATCACCTGTCAATTCCACCGCTTTGTACAGAAGATCGGCGAATTGCTCACGGGTCAACCGTTGCTCCGGATCCAGATCCTTAGCTAGAGGAAGTCCATTAAGCTGAGCGATCATTAACGAAGCGGCATACCATGCATCATCAGGGACCTGACTGAAATAATCGCTAGCCTTCGGTTCCTTAATAAACTTGATCTCATCGATGTTCAGGTCCAATGCATTGACGATCAGATGAACGCCCTGTGCATAGTTCAATTTGCCTTTCGGCATAAATTCCGTCTCAGAAATTCCGCTAATAATCCCGTCTTGATGTAAAGCACGGATTTCGGCTTCGGAGGGATCCTGGGAAATATCCGAGAACGCCCATGCAGCCGGCGCAATGATCAGGACGAACACCATAAGTAAAGTCAAAGCTATTCCTCGCTTATTCTTCATTCCTATCACCTCCTTATCCCCTAAGACGGGCATTCACTGGAAAAGGTTGCATGTTGAATTTTTTTTTTTTTTTTTTTTTTTTTTTTTTTTTTCTACGACTGACCAATTAACATACAATACTTATTTTCTGTTTCCTTGAGGTACTTTGCAGGATTCCGTCTAAATCTTC